>JBIIXZ010000129.1:0-7585 GCA_044347055.1 Bdellovibrionia bacterium
ACGGCTCAGCGGTAAACCCGACCTTCACGCCGGGCCAGACCTGCCCGTCGATCGTCCTCGGCAACCAGGCCATCGAGTCGAGGCCCTACACCTACACGACGACTTTCAACGCGGGCTTGAACGGCTTTGCCTCGGCAGGTTCGACCTCGGCCTGCGTGTCTGGTGGCACCACCTGCGTCCAGCGGTTCTTGAAGAATGCCAACGAGATCTGGGGCGACTCGGTCGGCGATGACGACGGCCTCTGCGAGTCGAGCGAAAGGTGCGTGTATGCTCCGAACTTTGGCGCTTATCAAGGACACTTCGACGTCACGGATTCGGCACCGTTGATCGATGCGTCGCACCAGTGCACCTGGAGTGCGAACGGCGGGCAGGTTACGGGCGTGTCGATGTATGGCTACACGAAGAATGGCCGTTATCCGGTTGGTACTCCACCCTCCTGGACGTCCGATGTGCTCGTGGCAGCTGCCACGTCGAGCTCGGCTACCAGCTCGCCGGTCATCAGCTATACCGCCAATGCTTCGGGCGGATCGGGGGGTATCGCGCGCTACGAGTACGCCATTGGCACGGGCCGCGATGGCACGGCGATGACTGCACTTCGCAACTGGACGGCAACCCCTTCCAACAGCTTTACCGCCTCTGGCCTGAACGGACTCGTTCCAGGCCAGACCTACACCGTCGCGATTCGCGCGGTGGACCAGAATGGACAGGTCTCGTCGGTCCAATACGCGCAGTGGACCTACATTACTGCTCCGAGCCTGAGCTACGCCGGCGTCAGTGGCACCGGCTTCGTGGGTAACGAGATGCAGGTGGTGCCTTCGAGCTTCAGTGGCAACGGAGCCGGTGCAACTTGCATGATCAAGGCAGGCACGCCTGGACTGCCGGTAGGGCTGAATCTGAATGCTGCCTCCTGCGTGATCAGCGGTACTCCGACGGCTTCAGTTTCGACGTCGAACTACACGATTGTCGCCCAGAACGTCGCCGGCTTCTCGGCTGATGCAGTGATTGCAATCTCGGTTTCGGGTGCGGATTATATCGACGACGACGCCACGACGCTGGGCTTTGGCGGCGGATCGCACTCAGGCACCGAACATGCGTCCGGCAGGGTACAGCTCTCGAGCACCAGTTCTCTCACGGTCGAGCTCGACTCGAGCTGGACGCCGAAGTGGAATAATCTCATTAGTTACTGGCCGATGAACGGCAATTTCAACGACGTGCGCGGAGCGAAGAACGGAACTGCCGTCAACGGCGCCACTTTCGAGGCGGGTCGTTTCGGTTCACACAGCGCCTTTTTTGACGGCACCGACGATCATGTCACCTTCGCATCGAGCCCGACCGGAGTGCGAACCGTGTCGATGTGGATGAGGTACAGCACCGCGGGCATGACTGGCCCGCTCCTGTATGCCGGAACGGACGCACTCAATTCCGGTTGGGAATGGGGCATGTACGTGACCGGCGGAAACATCTGTGGCACAGGGTGGAACAGCGCGAGCTGCGGTGATGTTGTCCCGACATCCGAATGGGCCCATATCGTGCTCGTACGCGGTTCGACGGGTGCTGCAAAAGTTTACGTCAATGGAGTGCTGCAGGTTCGAAACACCTTCTCGGCGACCACGGATGGCACGCTCCGCATGGGCAAGGCAGGAACGAGTTATTTCAGGGGTGCGCTGGATGAAATTGGCATCTGGAACGTCGAGCTGACCGAAGCTGAGATCCAGACCATTTACCAGCGGCAGCTGAATCCGTCGCAGTTCCGAGGAATATTCACCTCGCGGACGTTCCCGCTCGAAGAGCTTCCGTCGTGGCAGGGCTTCTCGTGGAAGTCGAGCCTGCCGTTCAACAAGGGTCTTCCGGGCGGTGGCGTCGTGGCCAGCGAAACATCGGCGGATTACTCCGCACTGGTCGGATCGACGGGGGCTACTTCTGACAATAACCTGCTGAGCAACCTGGTGCTGAGCTGGAGCTTCAATGACCGTGTACTGAATACTTATTCCGTCGGGACGGCTCTCCGGGATGTCATCGATGTCTCCGGAAACAACCTTCATGGAATCGCCACCAGCGCCGGGCCGAGTGTAAGTGGACTTTCTGGACGAGCTTATCGCTTCAACGGTCAGCACAATGTGTATGTCACCGATAATGTGCTGATGGAGACGAGCTCGACCCTGACGGCATCGATGTGGGTCAATCCAGCGCGGTTGAGTGCAAACGACACGCTCATGGGACGCTGGACCGAGTCGGGTAACAACCGCGTCTGGATCGTCCGCATGAGCGATTCGGCCGGAAACCTCATCTTCACGACGGCGGCTACCGGAAATGCCTCTGGCTGGACTTCGATCACGACAACTTCCGCGCCGCTCAAGCTCAATCGATGGAACCACGTCGTGGCCCGCTCGGACGCGACGACTTTGCGGTTGTATGTCAACGGTGCGATTGCCGCCTCGGGCACCAGGACGAGCCTGATGAGCACGACACTGGCTGCCAACTTGTTCGTTGGCAATACCAACTTTACCACCACCACCAATCTGTTTGGTCTGGTGGACGAGTTTTCCTTCTGGACGCGCGCGCTTCACGAAACTGAAATCGCTCAGCTCTATCGTCGCCACGCCAGTCGCACCCTGTTCCAGGTGCGCGGTTGTGTGCTGACCGATTGCAGCGACAACCCCTCGTGGCGCGGCCCGGATGGAACCGACCTGACCTATTTCTCCGAGCTCCAGAACAACTGGCATGTTGGCTCCGGCGGAGATCCGATTGGATTCTTCAAGGAGGCTGGACCGTCGCTCAGCTTCTCGTCGACGAGGATGTTCGGCTCGCTGACCTCACGATATCTGCAGTACCGGACCGTATTCGAGACCCTCTCGAGCTCGCGTACGGATGGTCCGGATCTGGAGAGCGTCAGGGTCATTCCGGAGGGTGGCAATGCCGCGCCATCGCTTTCACTCATTCCGAATCAGCGCCTTCAGGTCAATGGTAGTTTCGCCGATCTGCCGTTGACGATTTCGGATCCGGATTCATCGCTCGGCGACCTATCGTTCACGTTTTACTCCAGCAACGAAGGTCTGATGCCGGCCTCGCTCCTGAGCCTCGGCGGAATCGGAGCGAATCGGACGATCGCAGGTGTTCCGACTGCGGATACGGCAGGAACAGCTCTCGTGCGGGTGCGGGTTGGTGATGGAACGAATGCCGTCGAGTCTCAGTTCACCCTCGACGTGCAGACTCCAGATCAATACGTCTGCGTGAGCGCGCAGCTCGCGGGAGACCCGGGCGCACCGTCCTGGGACGGCTCGAGCTGCTCGTGCTCGACGACGGGCTACAGCTGGGATTCCGGCACGAACAGCTGCTACCAGTGTCCGTACCCTGGAAACAACGGTAGCTGCTATGGTTCCGCTGAGGAAATGCAATGCAATAACTACATCTCTTCCGGCGGCTCGGGCAACGCCTCGTGGACTGGTTGGAGCTGCCAGTGCAACGACAGCTTCTATTCCTGGGATTCCGCCTCATATTCCTGCAGCTACGACTATCAAGCTTATTGCCAGAGCAGCTACGGTTCCAATTATCACTGGAGCACCTCGAGTTATAGCTGCCAGTACTGCGACTCGACCATGAATCAGTACTGGGATGGCAGCACTTGCGTCGCCAATCAGTACTGCGGTGATGGCAGCTGCAACAATAGCGAGGACTCGTGGAGCTGCTCGCAGGATTGCGGCGCTCCGAACTGCAACAGTGGCTGGTGGAACGGCTCGAGCTGCAGCTGCAACTCGGATTACCATGGCCAGAGTTGCGAGTCTTATTGCAATACTTCTAGCGGTTCTTACACTTGGGACGGAAGCAGCTGCGTGATGAATCCGTACTGCGGCGACGGTTCGTGCAACGGTGCTGAGGACTCCGGAAACTGTTCCATGGACTGCGGGGCTGCCCAGTATTGCGGTGATAACAGCTGCAACAACGGCGAAGACTCTTGGAGCTGCCCAGGTGATTGCGGTGCTCCGTCTTGCGGAAACGGGTATTGGAACGGCGGCAGTTGCAGCTGCTACACGAACTACCACGGCCAGGCCTGCGACACCTACTGCGATACGACCTCAGGCTATATGTGGGATGGCACGAGCTGCAACTATACGGGCGGCGGCGGCACTGGCGGCTGTATGGATTCCGGCGCCTGCAACTATAATTCTGCTGCCAGCTACGACGACGGTAGTTGCGACTACTCCTGTTTCTAAAAAACGGTATCTAAAAAAACGGTATCCGGTACCTTTTTGCGGATCACCGCATCAATTCTGGCTCTTCAAGCCGCACCTGAAATCCTGTCCTGGAGTCGCGCGGAAGCGCAAAACGCTGTCGCCGCATTGCTTTCCCAATGGCGTCATCCTGCTGCTGCGAGGAGGGTTGCTGAACCCACTTCACCAGTTCGAGCGGACATTCCGGAATATAGGCCAATTCCATGGGATAAAGACGGAGCGTGGGACGCCGCATGCCGACAGTCTCAGGCAAGGTACTCGACGAGTAGTCCAGAATTTGATCCGCGCTGATGATTCCCGCGCGTATCGGGTTTCGGTACACGTATCGAAGCGCGTGGCCGGCATAAGTCGTCGATTCAATCACGCTCCATTTGTACCGTGTTCGAAACAGGTGTCCGATCCGCCCGGACATTCTATTGTGGCGCTTGGTGACTTCCCGTACGAAGCGCGACATCACGATGCCCAAGTCTTCGTTCGGGCACGAGATGATCAAGTGGTAGTGATTCGACATCAGGACAAAAGCGTGAATTTTCGCGCCGAACAGCACATCAATTTCGAATAGCGCCTCGGAAAAGAGGCTCCAAAGCGCGGTCTTTTCCAGCGGAAACCACTCGCGATTATTGACCTGCTGGGTAACGTGGTACGGAAACATTGGCGTTCGGATCAGTGGCTCTCGCGGCATCGTGGCCAGGCGCGTAGAAAGAAGCGTGCCTAATCAAGTTCCGATCCTGGTTGTTCGTCGAATGACGCGCTGATCCGCAAAAAGGTTTATTTCATCACCTTCGCCACGAACTTCTTCCACATGTCGATCGGCAGGGCGCCACGGATCTGGGCGCCGTTCATGTAAAAAGTCGGTGTGCTTCGAGCTCCCACGGTGTTGGCGAGCTGGATGTCCTGCTCCACTCGAGCGTTCGTCGCTGGTGAACTCAGGTCGGCGGTGAACTTCGCCAGGTTCAGCTTGAGCTCCTTGGCCCACTGCTTGACGGATGCCTCGGTGATTCCCTTTTGGTTGGCGAAGATCC
This sequence comes from Bdellovibrionia bacterium, assembly GCA_044347055.1. Classification (GTDB taxonomy): domain Bacteria; phylum Bdellovibrionota; class UBA1018; order UBA1018; family UBA1018; genus CAIOHW01. The sequence continues at coordinate 5,252 of JBIIXZ010000129.1, forward strand.
TGTCATGCATCTCCCAGAACTTGTCCTGGTTCTGGGCAGCAATCGAAGCGCGCGCTGCGAGCTTGGCATTCTGGTGCATCGGCAAGGGCATGTGCTTGAAGACCAACTTGATCTTGCCAGGGTATTCCTGCTGGAGCTGCTTGATCGTCGGAACGACCCTGGAGCAGAACGGACATTCGAAGTCTGAGAATTCCACGAGCGTGATCGGAGCATCGGCCGGTCCGAGAACCGGACTGCTGCCGATTGGAATCTGGACCGGGTTTTTCAGCTGCTGGTCAAACTGCTGCTCTATTTGGGCGCTGTCCATCTGGCGCTGGCGTCCCTGAAGCTTGGCCATGACCTTCGGGCCGTTACGCTCGAGATAGCTGTCGATGTAGTGATCGGCAATTTTTTGGCAGCCGGTGAGGGTGCCGACAATTCCAAGGCCAACGAGCAGTGAACGAAGCTTCAGCATGATGAAAGTGTAAATGAGGTAATTCGTCCGTTCCAGTCACTTCCCGGAGGGGGGGACTTAAGTGTCGATGACGCGCTGATCCGCAAAAAGGTACCGGATACCGTTTTACTCGCAAACCCGCAGCGCGGACCAGTCGTGCTGGGCCAGCAGCGCACGCCAGGGGCGGGTGAGGGTGGGGGCATTCCGGTACTCCTCGTGGATCTCGCGGCAATTCCTCCGGATCTGAGCCGTGGCCGCATCGAGCACCGCCGAGAGCTGAACCCAATGATCGCGCTGTGCCGACCTGGTGAGCTTTTTTGCGAGGATCTCCTGCTGAGAGCGGATCAGCCTTTCGAGCTCGACGATGCACACCGAGGCGTAATTCAGGGTGTTCGCCAGTTCGAAGGCTTCGCAGGTTTTCTGCGCTTGAAAGAGTGTCGCAGCACCCTCGAGGTCCGGATAACCCGGGTGGGTTTTGATCAGGTAAATGAGGTTGGGGACGAGGGCATCTCTCTTCTGGATCGACTCGCGCATCCTGCCCCAGGCCTGCCGGGTTTCGCGCTCGTGGCTGATCGCCATTCCGAACCCCACGAGGGCGAGAATCGCCAAAATTGTGGCGATGACCGGCGAAAAGGCGCGGACGCGCGCGACGAAGGTCGAGTGACGAGCAAAAGGAGTCATTCCAACTCGATTGTGCACGAGCTCGGGGGCGTTTGTCTCGTCCCGAGATGTGTCCCTGCCGACACAACTGCCAAGACTTTCCCGCTCACGAGACACTGGAACTTGGACGAAAAGGTCTTTGGACCAGTGTGGAACGTCTGTGGAAGGAGGCGCTTTGAAGCGCGGAACCCCGAATCGAGGGAGTTTCGAAGTCGGCAGCCCATCGACCAGCCTCAAGGCTGGCGGGTGGTCGCGTCCGCGCGCGTTCTTGCGTCAGACGGTGGCATTGATCCTGTGGACTCTGGCAGCTACCGGCTGCGGCACCAAGGCCGGCGAATGGCTGGGTCTATCGGAAGAAAAGGCGCTCTTCGACCTCCAGTCGGCCGATGCCGGCCTCGCGGTCACGACCAGCTCGAATCCCGCCTCGAGACTGTCCTGGGTCTGCGTGCCTCGAACCATTCAAGCCGGATCAGCCTTCAGCTGGACCGAATGCGAATCTCTGCAGGTTCAGATCCTCGACAGTCGGGGTGCCCGAGTGGTGGGAGCCTACACTGGCGGCAATGACTCCGGGCTAACGGTATCACTCAGTGTTGTTTCGGGGACGGGCTCGCTACAGATTGACGAAGGCGCCTCGGGTTTCACGGCAGCCGAGTCGGGAGCCATTTCGACTTCGGCATCCTCCGGCTTGGCAAACTTCAGCACAGCAGGGCTGAACATGACCTCCGCCGGCGTGAAGATCATCCGCGCCACGGTCACGACCAGTGCCGGAGTGACGCTTTCCGTCTCGAGTCCGCGATTTACCGTGCTGCCCAAGGACGAAGTTGCCAGCCTGGCATTCATCACCCAGCCGCAGTCGTCGTATCTTTCTGGAATCGGCTGGTCGAAGGTGCCCGTAGTCGAAGTGCGGGATGAATACGGAAACGTCATCAGCTCCGGCACGAAGTCGAGTGTTTCGGCCAGCTTTCAAATCGTGGATCACCCGGGAGCTCTCCGCGGCACCACGACGATAACGGCAGCTCGCGGGCTGATTCGTCCCCGAGCCAACTCCATGAATGTCCTGGCGCTGGGTGAACAGTACGTGCTGCGCGCCACAGTGACGAGTGGTGAAGCGTCCTTCACGGCGGATAGCTCTCCCTTCGCGGTCGTCCACGGCGGTGGAGTGCAGCTGGCATTTTCTCAGCAACCCGTCGGTGGATCGGCCGATGACGAGCTGTCGACGAAGCCCATCCTGGAGATTCGAG
>JBIIXZ010000130.1:0-7571 GCA_044347055.1 Bdellovibrionia bacterium
TCATCGACGGAAATTTTCCGGTTCTGAAGGCGGATCAGCATGCGTTTGGCGTCACGGAAACCGGCCCCGGATCCATCCGGTACAACGGAGGACTCAGCCTTCGCGTTTACGGCCGTCAATATGCGGAGAAGCTCAGTGGCTGGGGTCGCGGCAAACGGGTTAAGTCTGACTACTTCCAGGAACGATCCGTCGCGGTGGATTTTCTTCGCGCCGGTCAGGAGTCTCTGATTCCTGCAGAAGTTGCCAAGGTCTGTGAGGTTCGAACCGAATCGGATCGAACGTACCGCTATGTCCGCGAGCCGAGTGTTGCTCGAGGTGGTGTCCAGGCCTCCACTCTGGAGCAAGAGACGATTCGCTATACCGGAGCCCATGGAGACATTTACACCGGGGTGAAATTCACGGGGTACACCATGTACGTCAACGATGCCCTGAAAGAGTTTCGTGTGACGCCGGAGAGCTGCACGGAGCAGGTGACGGCCTGGATCCAGAAACACTGGAACGGAAATCGCTGAGTCGCCTGATCCGCCTGGGGTGGTGCAGACAGGGTTAGAGCTCTCCTCCGGACGGATCGGAGTAGCCGGTGCCTCCAGTGTCGGTGGGTTCAGGAAAGTCCGTAGGAGTGGGCTCCGGAGTCGGTTCTGGCTCCCATTCGGCGGACCTAGTCTCCGCCTCTTCTCCGCGCGTGGTCGAACAGCTATTGTGTTTGTCTCCCTTGCTGCAGGTCCAGCTGTAGTAAATCGTCCAGGTGCCACTGTTGTTCGTTGAATGAGAGACGGGACCAGAGGGCATCGCTCCGATGACACACGAATTGGGGTCTGTTCCGCAGAGGTTGTTTCCCCAGACCTTAAAGCCACAGATCTCGAAGTTGATCGTAAAACCGGAACCCATCTGCTCGCAGGCCTGTTCTTCTTCCTCAGTCAGCCCGTGTTCGTTCGGGAGTTGCGGCCCTACAGCCGGAGAGCCGGCGCCCACTGAGGGAGCGGCGGCAGCAGGGGGCGCCGCCGCCGACGTTCCAGCTGCGGTAGTCCCGGAAAGCGTGGGAGACTTGGACGGCGTCGGAGACGCCACAGCAAGGGGCGCCATCGGAACGCTCGGTTTCAGATCATTGCTCGCGGTCTCGATCCAGTCAGGAGCGATCTTGGGTCCTTTGTCGGCATTCGGAACCTGGTTGGCGTAAGTCCACTTCTTACCGAAAACCTGAGCGGTAACAGTCTGCCTGCTGGCCAATACCTTAAACGATGAGCAGACCTTTCCGGGCTGCCTGCTGAAGAACCCATCACCATCTCGATCCACCAGCGAGTAGGGGGTCAGGAACCAGCCCGAAGGATTGGAATCGCATTCATCCAGGGTGGGCTTCGGTGATTTGCTGGAATACGTGATCTTCGCACCGCGGACCTCGACGACTTGCGGAAGCGACTTGGTGTTCGAGCAGAGCGTTCCTGAGGTCTTGATGAAATAGCCGTCGGCATCCGCATCGACGTGGGTATAGGGCACCTTGAACCAGCCATTCGAATCGGCATCGTTGCAGTCTTCGCCCTTTCCGACGGTGCTGCCATAGGTTTTGAAGAACTTCCGTCCGTCACCGTCCGTCGCCTCGACCCGGACAGGAAAGGAGCTGCCGCAGATCTTGCCGGGCGTCCTCAGTTTGATGAAGTATTCGTCTCCGTCCATGTCGACGTGAGAATAGTTGAATCGCTTCTCTCCGGCCTTGGGACAGGGTGGGTCGATCGCTTGTTTCGCTAAAGACTCAGGAACAACGAACAGACCAGCAATCATCATGAAGCAGCAAAGGAAACGGTTACCCCGCATACGCACCTCTGAGCCTTCGATTGTGGCGGGCGGAATATCGGCTGAATAGTTGTGTCGTGACGGACCCACTCGGTGCGGCTTATTGCCTCGAGTGAGCCGCTGAATTTGTCTTGACGCGAATTCGCGTTGATCTTTCCTCTGATTTTTGGTGAGACTCCACTCGTCTTTAGAACCCTTTTCCACGGAGTCATCGCCATGTGCGGCGTTTTGGGAGTGGTTGGTTCGGTTCAGGCCTCGCAAGAGGTCGCGGCCGGCCTCACCCTGCTGCAGCACCGAGGGCAGGACGCGGCTGGAATTCTCTCCCATGACGAGCGCGGATTTCACTTCATTCGCGGCTTAGGCCTCGTGGACGGCGTTCTGTCGCCTGAATCACTCCAAACACTGACCGGATCGATGGCGCTCGGGCATGTCCGCTACACGACCGCCGGCAAGAGCGAACTCACGAGCGTGCAACCGTTTCTGGCCAATTATCCCTACGGTCTCGGACTGGTTCATAACGGCAACCTGGTGAACGCTCGTGCGCTGGCGCGGAAGCTCCAGGAAGAGTCTCGCCGCCATCCGCTCTCGTCTTCAGATACGGAAGTGATTCTCAATCTTTTTTCGGAGTCGCTCGTCCGCCAGGAAACGGGCAGCGCTCTGACCGTGGAGAGCGTGATTCGTGCTGTTCGTGACGTCATGGAGCAGGCGGTCGGTAGCTACAGCATTGTCACGCTGATCGCCGGCTTTGGCCTCGTGGCGTTTCGTGATCCTTCCGGTATTCGCCCGCTGATCCACGCCCGTCGAAAGGCCGAGGATGGATCGGAAGCGCATCTTTTTTCATCGGAGAGCACGGTTGCCAGTTTTCTGGATTACCGAGAGGTGAGGGACGTACCGCCCGGCGAGGTCTGGATCGCAACCGAGGAGGGCGAGCTTCATCGGCACTCTGTGGTCAAGCCGCGTCCGCGTCCCTGCATGTTTGAATGGGTGTACTTCGCCTCGGCGCAGAGCGAACTCGAGCGTGCTCCCGTGTATCAGACTCGAATTCAGCTCGGTCGCGAGCTGGCCCGAACCGTTTGTGAGGAGATCGAGCAGGGGCTCATTCAGCCGGACATCGTGGTTCCGGTTCCTGAGACCGCCCGAATCGCGGCGATTGCGCTCGCCGAAGAGCTTCAGATTCCCTACCGCGAGCTCCTGATCAAGAATCGGTACATCAGTCGAACCTTCATCCTCGACTCGCAGTCCAAGCGCGAGAAGGCCGTGCAGCTCAAGCTGGCTCCGGTCGTTTCAGAGCTCAAGGGCAAGCGGGTGCTGCTGGTCGATGATTCGATCGTCCGTGGAACGGTTTCTCGGTCGTTGATCGAGCTCGTTCGCCAGGCGGGGGCGCGTGAGGTCTACTTTGTTTCCACTGCTCCGGCGATACAGAACCCCTGCTACTACGGCATCGACTTTCCGCTTCGCTCGGAGCTCATGGCTTCAGGACGAACGACGGACCAGATTCGCGCTGCACTGGGCGCCGATCGGGTGATCTATCAAAAGCAGGAGTCGCTGGTGCGCGCCATTCGAACGGCGCGTGCCGGAGTCGAAGGGGGCTCCGATTCCGAGTTCGAGCCGTGCATGGCGTGCCTCAATGGCATTTATCCCACTCCCATTGAGGGCGCGGCGGAAATGGCCCGCGCCCGATCGGAGAGCCGATCGTGAGCACCTTGGTCGCCTCTGGCAGCGTCAAAGACATTTATCGCTGGCCGGGTGAGGTGACAGCCGCGCTCCAGTTTCAGTTTTCAGATCGGTACTCCGTCTTTGACTGGGGCGCGATGCCGCAGACGATCACCGGAAAAGGCGAGGCGCTCGCATGGATTGCCGCTGCGCTGTTTGAGCGACTCGAGGACTCTGGGGTTCGCACCCATTATCTCGGAATCACCTCTGAAGAGATGAACTGGAAGGGGCCCGTGCCGCAGCTTTCTGGCCGAGCAACCGGAATTGTCGTCGACGAAGTGGAAATCGCAAATCCCACCTGGAATGAGCAGGATTCTAGCTTCGCATATCCAAAGCGCGCCGGCGCCTCGCGAACCCGGCTCGTGCCGCTGGAGGTGGTGTTTCGGCATTCACTCACGGTCGGATCCTCGCTTCTGGAGCGTCGATCGGACCTTCAGGCTGGCCAGTCCTTCAATCCGCCACTGGTGGAATTCTTCACGAAGCTCGAACCTCGTGATCGCTGGCTTTCGGAGGAGGACGCTCGGGCGGTCGCTGATCTTTCGGAGGCTGAGCTGGAGAGGCTCCGAGCGCTCACGATCCGAGTGGCAGGACTCCTGCGCGACTGGTTCTCCGAAGCGGGGCTTCGCCTGATCGACGGAAAGCTCGAATGGGCGATGACGCCCCAGGGTGAATTTGTCCTGGTGGATGCGATCGGTCCGGATGAGCTTCGCTTGGAGACGTCTCGCGGAATCGAAGTCTCGAAGGAAGCGTTTCGAAAATTCTTTCGATCAACTGAATGGTATCGTCGCATCCGCGAAGTTAAGAAGCAGCTCGAGCAGGAAGGGCGCGAAGACCCCGATTGGCAGAATCGCGTGGGCATGGATCCGCCACTCCTGCCGAACCGCGTGGTGGAAGGGTTCGTCGAGGCTCTCCGGGGTCTTGCCAACTCGCTCTGCGCGCGTGAGGTCTTTCCTGGAGCTTCTCTGCAGCGAGCGGAGTCGAGTCTCGCACTGGACTGCAGCCTCGAGCTTGCCCAAGGTCGAGTGCTGCTTCTCGGTAGTGGCGGTCGCGAGCACGCGCTGGCGTGGAAGATGGCGCAGAGTCCGATGGTCCGCGAGATCCTGTGGCATGGAGCCGGTGACGTCGTGCTTGCCCGAATGCGGCAGGAATTTCCGTCGATTCGCCTGCGGGCGTGGGGTTCGGCTGCTACCTCCGCCTCGGAGCTCGCGCGACAAGCACGCGAGGCGGCCGTGGATTTTGTCGTCATCGGACCGGATGAGTTTCTGGCGGATGGATTTGCGAATGCGTTTGAAGAGGTGGGGCTTCGCGTCTTTGGTCCCCGTCGCGAGGCTGCGCGAATCGAGTGGAGCAAGTCGTTCTCCAAAGAGGTGATGCATGCTGCAGGCGTGCCGACGGCGCGATCCTTGACCGTCTCGACCGTTGATGAGTTGTTCCTGAGGGTGGATGCGAGTGAGTTCGGTGCTCCGTGGGTCGTCAAGGCCGATGGACTCGCGCTTGGAAAGGGCGTGCAGGTTTGCCATACCCGCGACGAGGCGCTCGAGTTTGGCTCGTCATGGCTGCGGCAGGGCCAGACGCTTGTCATCGAAGAATTTCTCAACGGCCGCGAGAGCTCCTGGTTTGCGTTCTGTGACGGCGAGCAGGCCTCGCTTCTGGAGCCCGCGCGTGATTACAAGACGATCTTCGAAGGAGGACTCGGGCCGAACACCGGGGGAATGGGTGCCGTCAGCCCGCCCGAGGATCTTCCCACGGGCATGACGGACCGAGTGCGCCGCGAAGTCTTCGAGCCGGTGCTTCGTGAGATGAAGCGCCGAGGCGCGCCGTTTCGCGGGTTGCTCTATGCCGGACTCATGATCTCGGAGGACCGCTACGGCGTGCTCGAGTTCAATGCGCGTTTCGGTGATCCGGAAGCGCAGGTTCTGCTGCCCCGCATGTCGGACGACATCGTTCCGTGGATGCTCGCCTGCGCGACAGGGCGCCTTGCGGAATTTCCGCGCGATGTTTCGTTTGATCGTCAGCCGGGCTGTTTCGTGGTTGCGGCCGCCGCCGGATATCCGGGAAGACCGGAAAAGGGTGACGCGATTACCGGAATGGAGCAGTCCGGACTCTTTCTGTCGGGAGTCGCCGGGTCGCTCGAGTCACCGCTCTCTGCGGGTGGTCGGGTGCTCGGAGTCTTGGGGCGTGGTGCAACGCTCGCCGAGGCTCGAGCGCTCGCGTACGCGAAGCTTTCTCAGCTCCAGTTCCGAGGAATGCAGGTTCGACATGATGTGGGTGCGCCCATCGAGAAAAAATCCATCGTCGTTCTGGCATCCGGTCGTGGCTCGAATTTCGTGGCCATCGCGGAAGCGGCCAGAAGCCCTGTTTATCCTGCTCGAATCGCCGCGCTGCTTTCCAATCGTCCGAACGCGCCTGCGCTGGAACGAGCGCGTGAATTCGGAATCGAGTCGCAGGCGTGCGGGGATGAAAAGGCCCTTCTCGAATCGATCCTGGAGCACCGTCCGGCGCTTGTCGCCCTTGCGGGATACATGAAGCTGCTCTCTTCAAGATTTCTGGGGACGCTTCGCGAGCACGGCATTCCTGTCTTGAATATTCATCCGTCATTCCTTCCTGAATTTCGCGGTTTGAACGCCTATGGCCGTGCTTTCGAAGCGGGACTCATGGAAACCGGCGTTACCGTCCACGAGGTGGTCGAGGAGCTGGATGCAGGACCGATTCTCGCCCAGGAGCGCTTTTCGATTGCCGGCCTTGGGTCGGTTGAGGAAGTCGAGCGCCGTGGTCTTCAGGTGGAGCACCAACTTTATCCCCGGGTGATTGCCCGGGTGCTGACCGACCTTTCCCGAGAAGGAGACCCCGCATGATCCTGAGGCTCGAGCGCGTGATGAAGGTGGGCGTCGGTGATCCTCGGGCAGAGGCGTTTCGTTCCGGACTCCTCCAACGCGGAGTGAGTCATGCCGCGGAGTGGGCCCTTCGGTCGATGGATCTGCTCTGGATTTCCGTGCCGACCGCGTGGTCTGCCGAATCGATCGAAAAACTTAAGCAGGCTTCGGCCGAGATCCTCCTCGATCCCGTTCTGCATGAAGAGACGATGGAGCCTCGTCTGAACGGATTTGTGGTCGAGAAGCGATTACTTCGGGGAATGACCGACAATCGCGCGCGCACGCTGCGGGAGGGCCTGGCGCTTTTGGCGCCGGAGCTGGCCTCGACCGTGGAGATCCGAACAGGTGAGGCAGTCGCCATCGGATCTGCGGTTGCTCCCGTACTCGTGGAACGCCTGCCCCAACTCCTTGCTCCGTGGTGGCGCAATGCCGTCATCCAGGAGCTGGACCTTCTTCGAGACGAGACGCCCCGGTCTCGGCAGGAGCCTCAGCGGTTGCAGGCGCTCTTCGGGGCTCCGGCGCAGGAGCCCGGACCGGAGTCGGTCAAGCGTATCGACCTGGCAGCGCTGACCGATGCCGAGCTTCTGGACCTGTCACGCTCGCGTCTCCTTGCACTCTCGCTGCAGGAGATGCGAAGCATCCGCGATCATTTCGTGAAGCTCGGACGTCCCGCGACGGATGTGGAACTCGAGGTTCTGGCGCAGACCTGGTCGGAACACTGCCGCCACAAGCTCTTTGCCGCGAAGATTCGGTATCAATCGCTCGATGCCGCTGATCCGGCCCGCGAGATTCCTGCAGAAGTCGACGGTATCTTTCGTCAGACGATCCGTGCCACGACGACGAAGCACTCCAAACCCTGGCTGCTTTCGGTCTTCAGCGACAACGCGGGCATCGTGGCATTCACGCCCGATGATGCACTTTGCCTGAAGGTCGAGACCCACAACAGTCCTTCGGCGCTCGATCCTTTTGGTGGAGCGATCACGGGCATCGTCGGGGTCAACCGCGATATTCTCGGATGCGGGCTCGGAGCGAAGCCCATCGCCAACATGGATGTGTTCTGTGTTGCGCCTCCGGATGCCGTGAATCCGATGCCGGAGAAGATCCTGGATCCGGTGGTGCTGCTCGAAGGCATTCGCGCCGGGGTCGAGGCGGGAGGCAATCAGAGCGGTATTCCGACCGTGAATGGCTCGGTCACCT
>JBIIXZ010000015.1:0-22093 GCA_044347055.1 Bdellovibrionia bacterium
TATTCGCTGGATAACCCCTTGAAGCGGAGTTGAGTGTCTGAAGTGCCGTGCCCCATGGAGCGCCTGCATTACAGGGGCTGTGCCAATCGGGATGGCCATGAACCCGTGAGCTCGCCCGAGCTTCACTCTGTTTTGATCAGTGACTCCAAACCCCACATTGTATCTCGAGGATACGTTAGTACTGATGACGACTCGTGCGACGAAAATCAGAAAAAGCCGTGTCGGCTGCGGCGATCGCATCCTCAAGATCCGACGCATCAGCGAGATGGACGGTGGCAACGGGACGAGAATCCCACGGCGAGCGAATCTCCGTCGTCGTCTTTCCGTCGCGCCAGCTACCGCCGATGAAAAGCCGATGCGTTGCCGCAGCCATGAAGCTCTCCGAGGTTAGAACGTCTCCGAAGCCGAGCGCGGCTCGCCCTTGTAGAAGAACCGCTCATAGTGGCGATTGAGCAGCGTCCACGGGCCGGGGTTCTGGTCGGCTTCCATGAACTTGCCAATCGCGTTCATCTTCGAATCGAGGTCATCGATGTAATGCACGACGAGGGCCTCGAGGCACTGCGGCAGCACGGGCGAGCCGTACTCCATCTTGCCGTGGTGCGCGAGGATCAGGTGCTTGGCCAGCAGCTTCTTCTCTTCCGGAAAAAGTCCGGGCAGGCGTCCGGGCTGCGCTTCGAGCTCGCGGATCTTGCGGTCGACGAGCTCGACTCCCATGACAATATGCCCGACGAGCTTGCCTTCCATCGTGTAGTCGGTCACGCGGTCGTACGAGAGCTCCCAGATCTTGGCGATGTCGTGGAAGAAGCCCCCCAGAAAGAGCAGGTCGCGGTTCAGCGAAGACTCGTAATGCGAGGCCAGGAAATCGAGCACCTTCGTGATCGACACCACATGCTCGAGGAGACCCACCGGATACGCGTGGTGCATCGTCTTTGCGGCCGGAGCGCGTTTCATCCGCTGCACGATATCGGCGTCATCGCGAAGCACTGCTTCGGCGAGAGCCTTGTAATAAGGATCCTTCATCGAATCGACGTAACCCAGGAGTTCTCGGTGCAGGACGTCGGCATTGAGGTGCGACTTTGGCAGGTACTCCTCGACCTGAACCTGGTCTTCGCGGAGGACCTGCATCTTCGAGATCACCACTTGGAGGCGTCCCTGGTAGCTCTGCACCCGTCCCTCGACCTGGACGAAGGCGTCACGGACGGCCTGGCCGGCATGCTGGGCAACGTCGTCCCACAAGCGGGCTTCGACTTCACCGGTCGAGTCCATCAGCACGAGGTTCATGTACGCCTTGCCGTTCTTGCCCGTGGCAACGGCGCTGTACTTGATGAGAAACGGCGCCTGGACCGTGTCCTTGTCTTTCAGGGACTTTACAAACTGCGACTTGCTGATGGTGGAACTCATGAGTCCCCGGGGCATACCGCATGCCCGGCCAGAAGAAAATCAGAAGAACAGCTGTCCGAGCCGAAGGTCGACCAGAAGCTCGCCCCTGCCGCCGCTCTCGCGCCGTGCACCCTGGTGAAACTGAACCGAGCCGGAAATCGGCACTGAGTAGAAGACGGTCAGATCGGCCTGAATGCCGAGGCCCCACGATGGTAGCCGCGACCACGCCAGACCATCCTGCCGATGCATCGACAGCTCGTAAAAGCCGAGTCCTTCGATCGTGGTCAGAAAAACCGGGTAGGTCGACCAGCCCTTTTCCACGCGGCGAATCGGAAAGCGCAGATCCACTGCACCGACACCGGCCTGTCGCGCAAAGATCAGCTCGCGAGGGTAACCACGCATGACCAGCTGGTCAAAATCCGGGCTAGAAAACGCGTTGATCCAGCTTCCTGACCTGCCCTCCAGTCGGATCACGGAACGGTTCGCAGTCGCCAACTGCCAGCGAGGGCTCAGCACGACATGACGACCCAGGTGCAGGAAGTGGCTCTGGGTCCACAGGAGCTGGGAGGTCGTCGCACGACGTCCCCCGAGAGATCCCATCCAGCCCCCCAGGTTCCAACGATTTCCGAGCCGGAAATTGAATCCCTCTTCGGGCCAGATCGCCTGGCGTGAAGTCTGGGTTCCTCGGTACTCCAGATTAGCCGTGAATGTAGGAGAGCGAATGAACGTGGCCAGCTCTCCGGAGCCCAGCTCTGCTACGCTGCCAGGCTGGGCATGAAGGGTTTCATTCTGCCACGCAAACTCCAGCGAGGGATTCCAGGCCGAGAAAGTCCGTGGATAAAAAAGCGACAACCCCATCGAAGCCTCGGTCTTTCGGGTGTAAGTCCGAGAGAGCAGTGAATTCACGCGTCGCGCTCCGCGAACGGTCCACACGGCACCGAGAGCGCGGTTGGAATAGGTCAGGTCGGCATCCCACTCGCCGAGGCCGAACCGATGATCGATGATCGCGAGGTACCGGTGGAGATCGATGGCGTCGAATCCGGCAAGTACCGCGCCCAGAACCCATCCTTCAATCGTTCCATACCCGAAGAATGGGCTCCACGTCCGAGGGAGGATACTCGGAAAAATACTGTATTCGGAGGTCTCCCACTTCGGAGACGAAGAGGTCGCTTCAGCGGAGACATCTTCAGAGCGGACCTCAGTATCCACGAGCGGAGCCTGGATCGGCAGAAGCTGCGGGACACCAGCGCTCGATGGCTGCGTCGAGAGATCCACCCAGACGGCATCCCACCCGCTTGCAGTGTACCGGCTTGCAGCCATGCGCCCGAGCCTGGAAAAGGCCGGCAGCCACAATCCAGTGGTGATGTTCGTCACCGGAGTGGCCGTGGAGTCGACCTCATTCCACCGGTACACGTTGTCGGCGCCCGAGCGATTCGAGACAAAATGGAGGACTCCCGCCGAATCGAAACAGGGAAATCGATCGAGCTGCTCGCCATCCGGAGTGATCCGCTTCTCGCGCCAGAATCCCGCAGTGCCGATTCCCGCGGCCTCCTGGACCAGTGCCCAGATCGACTCTCCGGGTTTTCCATTTTCATGAAGCGAAAAAACGATCCGGGAACCATCGGGAGAAATCCGTGGAGTCGAGACCCGGCCAAGAATTCCCGGCCGGAACAGCACTTCCTTCTCCGAAATCCGATAACGACCCTTCTCATCCCGAATCAGGCGTGATCGCGCGAGACTCGTCCTTCCGGTTTCATTCACCGTATAGACTACCCAGTCTCCGCTGAGCGCGGCGGAAGGATCTCGATAGCGAGCGCCATTCGTGAGCCGAGTGAGCCTGCCGGTGGGAAGATCGTGGACCCAGAGATCACTGAAGAAATTGAAAAGGCCGTTGCGGTCCACGCGACTGAAGACAAGACCCCTCGAGTCGGCGGTGAACGCCAGGCTCGATCCGCCGACCTGGTCGCTGACCCGCGTCTCCTCGCCCGAGGCGATCTCGCGGAGGTAAACACCCTGACGACGATCCATCGCCTCTCGTGAGTAGGCCATCCACTTGCCGTCGGGTGAAAACGCTATACCCAGCGTCGAGTAATTTCCCTCGGTGATCGGGGCCACGGGCGTTTCGCCCACGGCACGAATGCTCTCCAGCTCCGACCGCGCACGTTCGCGCGCCTGCCTCACCCATTCCTGCCAGTGGGCCGACCAGTCCTTGCCCGAAACACGCTCGGAGTACGCATTCAGCCGCCAGGGCAGGCTCGCAGCCGACTCGAGCGAGAGCTCGCCGAGCTTCGTCAAATCGCGCGAGGCCAGCTCGGTCATCAGCATGTTGCCAAAGAGGTACGGCACCTCGCCTCCCGGCATCTCCGTGCGCGGACCGCTGATCCGCCACAACCCTTCCGGATCCGCCAGGATTCCTGCATCCTCGGCACCGCGCAGGATCATCGAGTAATAGGAGCTCCTTCCGCGGCCGGCGCGAGTGAAGGACGTTTCGATGGTGACGGCAAGTCCTTCGAGCATCCAGGTCGGCCAGAACGCATTCGGCAGCAGCGCATCGCCGGCGATGATTCGCAGGATCTTCCAAAAATCCCGGGTCGCATCGAGGTTCAGGATATGCGCGTACTCGTGGATCGCGAGCATGCGAAACCAGTCATCGTAATGCGCGATGCTCATCCAGTTGTCCGGAGGAGTAGCCCAGAGGACGATTCCAAAGCGCCCCGTGGCCGCTGCCATTCCGTTGGCAAAATCCGAATTGTCGATCAGCAGTACCTGCGTTCGAAAACGCGGGGTCCACTTCAAGACCGGCGCCAGGAGTCGATGAGCCTCCTCAAGATGTCCCGCGGCAATCGGCGCCAGTTCCTGAAGTCCCTCTGGATAGGTGATTCGAAAATGTTCGGTGGTCAGCGTTTTCCAATCGACGAACGGGCTCAGGCCAAGCTGCTCCCCGGGCCCGGAAATATTGGCCACGGTGGCATGAGCGGGCCCTCCGGCAAGGCACGCCAGCGTCAGTGCGACAGCGAAAATCGTGCTTCTGAAAGGCGCGAGGCAAATCACGCCGAGTCGAACGGAGCGTCGGGAGAACATCCCTTGACGGTCGCCTCACCGTGTCCGGAAATCGAGAGTTTTTGTCCGACGACTGCGAGATTCTTTCGGACGATCGCCAGCCCCTCGCTTTGATACCAGGAAGTCGCTGCGGCCTCGGGCGCACCCGTGAATTCCGGAGCAAGCGCCACTCGCACGATTCGCCGGGGAGGCGCGCCCTGCGTGATCAGCCGCTCGACGGTCTCCTGGCCCGGATAGCAGCCCTTGTTTTCGGCAATGCCGTCGTAGAGGCCGAGCTCGAGTGGAAGCATCTCCGGCGTGAGCTCATGGTCGACCCACGGGCGCACGCGCTCGATGCGTCGACGATCCAGCTCCGGCCAGTCGAGGAGCGCAGCACCTGATCCTGCGCCCGCACGCCAGCTGGCGAGCACGGAAGCATCGCCCCAGACACTGAACCAGCGCAGGCCGAAGTCGCGACTCCCGCGATCCAGGATGGTGCAGTCCTCGAGCTTCTCGCGGCCCGGCAGCGAGTCGCCGTCGACGAGCACCCACAGGCAGTCCTTCGAGCTCGGGGCAGACAGCGCCTGGCGCTCGGCAAAAGTGAACTGATCGATCGCTTCGGCAAGGGCGCTTGACCATGTTCCATTTTTTCCCGAGTCGTACTCGAATACGAATGCATCCTCGGCCGTGCAGCCGAGAAAGAACTGGGCCCGGATCCTGCCGATGGCCGTCAGGAAAAATCCGAGCGAACCATCTCCCGGCCCCAGGCGATGCAGGTTGACGGTCGTCAGGCGATGCAGGAAGTCACGGGCATCCGGGCCGGAGAATTGCTGCATCGTCCAATTCAGGCTTTTTTTCGGTTCGAAAATCGCGATCATGTGGCGGAAAAAGCTACCAGCAATCCGTTGCCCGACCAAGGGGGATGTGCGAAGGTCGGCCCACTATGAGCACCACGGAACGTTACTGGGCCGAGCGCCCCTATGCCGGACAAAAAGCACTGATCGTCGGAGTCGCCAACGAGCGCAGCCTCGCCTGGGCCATTGCCCGCGAACTGCACCTCGGCGGAGCCGAGCTGGCCTTCACGTACCTCGGTGAGGCTCTCGAGCGCCGCGTGCGTCCGCTGGCCGAGAGCGTCGGCGCCACGATCGTCGAGCCCTGCAACGTTTCCGATGACACCCAGATCGAGGCGCTCTTTGCCAAGCTCAAGGAAAAGTGGGGAACCCTCGACCACGTCATCCATTCGGTGGCCTTCGCCAATCGTGAAGACCTCGAAGGCCGCTTCGTCGACACTTCGCGCGCCGGCTTTGCGCTGGCCATGGACGTGAGCGCCTACTCGCTCGTGCCTTTCGCGCGTCATGCCGAACCGATGATGCCCCACGGTGGCAGCATCCTGACCCTGTCCTACTACGGCGCCGAGAAGGTCGTTCCGAACTACAACGTCATGGGAGTTGCGAAGGCCGCTCTCGAAGCCTGCGTGCGCTACCTCGCCTGGGACATGGGCCCGAAGAAGATCCGCGTGAACGCCATCTCTGCAGGAGCCGTGAAGACGCTCGCCGCTGCCGGCATCCGCGATTTCCGGTCCATGCTTGCCGAAGCTGCCGAAAGCACTCCGCTCAAGGAAAACATCCACCAGGACGACGTGGGTCGCCTCGGCGGTTTCCTCTGCGGCCCGGGTGGCAAGCACATCACCGGGACGACGATGTACGTCGACTCCGGCGCCCACATCATGGGTTGAGGCCTCGACATGAGCCCCGTGCTTCAGACCGAACTCCACCGCCACCTCGATGTATCGCTGCGTCCCTCGACGCTGCTTGAGCTGGCGAAGGAGCGCGGACTTGAAGCTCAGAGCACCTCATTGGATGCGTTCCTCGAGAAGCTCCTGATTCGCGAGCCGATGAAGGACCTTGCTGCGGTCCTGGGCTCCTTCCAGATCTGCCAGAAGGTGCTCGACCGACCTGAAGTGCTGGAGCGCGTCGCGCGCGAAGTCTGCGAGGACATGTTCGCCGAAGGCACTCTTCGCGCCGAACTTCGCTACTCTCCGGCCTTCGTGAGCGAGTTCCATCCTTCGCTTTCCTGGGATGACATCCTCGCTGCGTTTGAATCCGGCATTCGGCAGGCGACGGCGAAGCTCCCGGGCTTTCAGGCAGGTTTGATCTGCATCATCAGCCGTGATTACGGAGCTGATGGCGCCGAAAAAACGGTCGATCACTTTCTGAGGCATCAATCCCGCTTCATCGGCCTCGATCTCGCGGGAAATGAAACCGACTTTCCGGGCTCGATCTTTCGTCCCGCCTTCCAGCGCGCGAAAAAAGCCGGAGCCAAGATCACCATTCACGCAGGCGAATCCACCGGACCCGATACGATCTGGTACGCGATCGAAGACCTCGGTGCGGACCGCATCGGCCACGGCGTCTCGGCCACCCGCGACTCCCAGCTCATGGCGGTGCTTCGTGACCGGAAAATCTGCCTGGAGATGTGCCCGACCAGCAATTGGCTGACCCGAGTGGTGCCCTCGTTCGAGGCCCACCCCCTGCCGCAGGTGCTCCGAGCCGGAGTACCGGTCTGCATCAACACCGACGACCCCACCTTGTTCGCGACGACTTTGCCTTCAGAAACAAGGGTTTGCATGGAGCTCATGGGACTGACGGAGGCCGAAGTCTTGGCTTGCCGCTCCTATGGCTTCGCGGCGAGCTTTCTCTAATTTTTTCTAAGGGGCCATGAAAAAATTGTATTGCGTCCGTCAAACGGCTGACCTATAACCCTACTCAGTTCACGGGCTCCCTCTTCCCCCCCACACACCGAAGCGGAGACCGTGGAAGTAAAGGACTCTCAGGCGAAATTCCTGAGGGTCCTTTATTATTTCTGGGGTTTGAATCCGGGGAACTCACATGAAAATCGGAATCCTCGCCGCCCTCCCTCAAGAGATCGATTCGATCATCGGCGCGCTCGCCAAGACACACGCCACCGAAGTGGGGCTTCGCACGTATCACTTCGGATCGCTTCACGGTGTCGAGTGCGTGCTCGTGCATTCGCGAATCGGAAAAGTCGCCGCGGCGTCAACGGCCACGCAGCTCATCGACCGCTTTGAAGTGGACCGCGTGCTGTTCACCGGAGTTGCAGGAGGCGTAGGCCACGGAGTGCACCGAGGCGACATCGTCATCGGAACGGAGCTGATCCAGCACGATCTCGATGCTTCACCGTTTTTTCCGCGACATGAAGTTCCACTTCTCGGCGTGCAGCGTTTTGCGACGAACACCGCCATGAATGCAGGCCTGCTCGCGGCCGCTCGCGAGATCGCAGGCGGGCGCGGCCACTCCGTGCATTCCGGACTGATCGCCACCGGAGATCAGTTCTTCTCCAGCAATGATTCCGTCACCCAGCTGAGGTCGCGCATTCCGGACACGCTTTGCGTGGAGATGGAAGGCGCCGCCGTGGCGCAGATCTGCCACGAACACGCCGTTCCGTTTTCCATCATCCGGACCATTTCGGATTCTGCTGATGATGGAGCCGTCACGGATTTTTCGGAATTCCTGCACGAGGTGGCCGGGCCTTATGCGCTCGGAGTCGTGAGCGGATTCTTGAAGAGCCTGTGATCTCCTCCCGATCGACTCACTTAGTCTGAAGCCTGGCCTCAGCGCCTGGGCTGGTCAAACAACTTCAGATACTCGCCGTAACCCGTCTTCTCGAGCTCATCCTGGTGGATGAACTTGAGCGAAGCCGAGTTGATGCAGTAGCGAAGGCCGCCCGCATCGCGCGGACCATCATCAAAGACGTGCCCGAGATGCGTATCACCAGTCTTGCTTCGAACTTCAGTGCGCACCATGCCGTGGCTGCGGTCATCCACCTTCACGATTTCGGCATCCTGAATCGGTCGCGTGAACGACGGCCAGCCCGTTCCTGAGTCGAACTTGTCGAGCGACGAAAACAGCGGCTTGCCCGAGATGACATCGACGTAGATTCCGGGCTCTTTGTGGTTCCAATAGGCATTCTGGAAAGGCGGTTCGGTTCCCCCCTCGCACGCCACGCGGTATTGAGTGGGGGTCAGCTTTCGTTTCAGCTCTTCGTTCGACATGCGTCCTTCTCCTGTCCTTTGCGTTGAGGTCGGCGGCTGCGACGATGGTGCGCCAAGCTTCGCGCTCGCTTGGGGCGCACTCGCTCCAAAAATCCAAGCCTTCAATAGCGGCTCCACATCCGAACCGAGCCAGAACCTCGGCGCGCCGTATCCGGCGAGCAGCACATAGGCCGCCAGCGTCCACGTCCTGAACCACACCTTTCGGCCGAACGAATCCTGCCGTGGAAGCCCCCAGACGCGAAGAGCAAACATCCCCACGAGCAGCGCGGCCTCGGTCAGGTAGAGCCAATGACGATTGGGGTCATGCGTGAGCTTGAGAACCAGCAGGTGAAAGTCCGTCGGATCCATGGCGCTCAGTCTGAATCGCACGAGACCACAACTCAAGCATGAACGCCGTCACTCGTGGAGTCATTCCCATTTTTTCAAATCATCCGATCGCTTCTTTGAATTTTCCGATTCCGGGGCCTTTTCTTATCCTGTTTTCACGGCGGGATTTTCCGCCACATTCCACTTTGAAGGAGGTCTCATGATCCAAGTGAAATTCAAGAATCTCGAATCATCCGATCTGATCCGGGCGATTGCCGCCGAGCGGATCCACGCGGTCATCAGCAAGTTTCCGCAGCTCGCGAACACCATGGTCACGGTGACCCTGGAGATGGAGAACTCACCGGCGCAGCCTGGCGCGGATCTGTTCTCCGTGAAGGTTCACTTCCGTGAGCGGCGGCATAAGAGCCTCACGATCAAGAAAAGCTCGATTGAACTTCATTCCGCCCTGGCCGAAGTAGCTGATCATCTGCTCGAGGCGATTCATCGTTTTGAGGAACGAGACCGCTCGAAGAGAAGAAAGGCGGCGCGTCGGATTCCGCTCCTGGTTCCGGCCTTGGGCACGAGCTGATCAACGAGGCGAGCCTGCAACGCACGTCCGATTGCGACCCGAACGCTTGGCCTCATACAGGGCCTCGTCTGCGCGCTTCAGGCTCGCATCTTCCACTCCTTCCTCGGGTTGGATCGAATGACAAAGCCCCTGGCTGACCGTGATGCCGATTTCAGCCACGCGTTCGTGAATCGCGTCAGCAATCCGCGAACCGCGCTCGATTGATCCGGCATACGCCACGGCAAACTCCTCTCCTCCGTACCGACCACACACCACGCCTGCTGCTTCGAATCCGCGAAGCAGCAGGCCCAGGCGGCGAATCACCTCATCACCCTTGTCGTGGCCTTCGGTGTCGTTGATCTTCTTGAAATGGTCGACATCGACCAGGAGCACGCCGCACTCCGCTCCGCGGGCAACACAGTCGCGAATCTGCGCGCGCCACTTGTCGAAAAAGGCGTTTCGGCGAAGCAGCGAGGAGAGCTCGTCGCGTTCGCTCTTTTCGGCGATCTGCTCGACGCGAACCAGGAGCGTTTCGTACACGCGTTCGAGCTGCGAGATTCCGCCCAGGACCTCAAAGAGCATGGCACGGGTGGAGTCTTCGAGCGTGGAATTGCTGGAGCGTGAGCTGATCGACGAGAGCGCGGCTGAGGACTTCATGGTTCAACCTCCGGTTCAGAAACCCTGGTGGGTACGCCCTGAGAGAGAGCATGCGGAGTGCCAACGCGGAGCGCACAATACCGGCAAGGCAAGCCCTTGAAACCCCGTGTTTTCGACCACGAACACCGCAATCTGGTGTCTCGCGCGACCTGTGTCGAGACCGGGTAAAAAAGGACACGGTCTGCCGAAAATCGCTCAAAAGTTCGACAGTTTGGCCGGCTGGAATCCGGAGGATACGGGCCACTCACCCTGACAGAATCTCTCTCCAACCGTCAGTGCCGGGCCAAGCATTCGCCTCGGGCTCGGGATACACCACGTTCAACAAACAAGTTCACGAAAGGACCTTGATCATGAAGTCTTTCAAAATTTCTCAGATGATCGCCCTCGCCACGCTGGCCATAACCTCCATGTCCAGCTTCTCGACCAACGCTCGCGCCGATGAGGTCGACTGCGTCTTCGGATTTCAAAACTGCGAGAGCGCCGCCGAATGGGCCCAGGCGATTTCCTTGTCGAGCATCATTCTTCCGCTCCTGAGCTCCGGTGCAGCCACCGCTGCTCATGATCGTAAAGAGATCCTTGCCCACTCCGCCCTCGAAGATGCCGCGGTTTACTTCGAGTCGGGGCGCCTGACCGGAATCCTTCCTGCCGCCATCCAGGACATCAAACGCATCATCGCCCGTCGCGATGGGGTCGTGCCGGAATCCGTCTCGGATGCCGAGGCAGTGGACGCCCTCGCCGCGGTCGCTGAGGCAGCTCTGCGATAATTCACTCAATAGACAGAGGCCGGACCCCCCGACTGCCGAGTGGGAGATCCGGCCCCTGCACGTCCGAAAAAAGCGCCGTTAGGCAGCTTTTTTCTGCGACTCCGATGCCGAGTCGGAGTCGCGATCCTTGCGGTAGTCCTGTGCCGTCATGCGATGGCGTCGCAGCAGCCGCAGGAAATTGCTGCGGTCGAGGTGGGCCTCGCGTGCCGCAGCGGAAACGTTGCCGTCATGCCGGTTCAGGATGGCGACGAGGTACTCTCGTTCGAACGAGAAGCTCCAGCGCTTCTTGAGCGTCGTGTAGCTCTCCATCACGTCCTGGAGCTGGAGCACCGGCGCAGTAGGCCCGGACTTCACCACCGAAAGATGCGGTCCGGCATGGACCACTCCATCGGGCGACTCCTCGCCACCGCCGTTGATGACCTGCGGACGCGGCACCGAGGCAATCCGCGATGCCGGCTCGGCTCCCATGAAGCCGCAGACATCGATCTTTTCCTCCTTCGGACCGGCAACGAGCGCGGCGCGCTCGATGACGTTCAGGAGCTCACGCACGTTGCCCGGCCAGCGATAGCCCTGCATGGCGGCCTGCGATTCGGCCGTGAACCCCGAGAACTGCTTTCCGCGGGTCACGAAGGCACGCTTCGCGAACTGGGTGGCCATCGGAATGATATCATGCGTGCGCTCACGCAGCGCCGGAACCTGGATCACCACGCGATTGATGCGATGATAGAGGTCTTCGCGGAATTCTCCGCTCGCGACCTTCTTCTCAAGGTTGGCATGCGTCGCCGCGATCACGCGAACGTCGGCCTTGATGTCGGCCGTGCCGCCCACGCGACGAAAAGTCTTTTCCTGGATGGCACGCAGTAGCTTGGCCTGGAGGCGAGGATCCATCTCGCCCACCTCATCCAGGAAAAGCGTTCCGCCTTGCGCAAGCTCGAAGAGTCCGCGCTTCAGGTTCGTGGCACCGGTAAAGGCCCCCTTCTCGTGGCCGAAGAGCTCGCTCTCGAGCAGCTGCTCGCTGAAGTTGGCGCAATTGACGGCAACCCAGGGCCCACGGCCACGGCGCGAGCCGGCGTGGATCATGCGAGCAATGCCTTCCTTGCCAGTGCCGCTTTCTCCGAGCACGAGCACCGTAGGCTCCTCGCCCTCGCCACGCATGGACTCGCGGCGCAGGACGGTGATCCACTCGTTGACGGGGTTCATGGCCGGGCTCTTCGAGACGAACCAGGTATCCCCGGCGACGGAAGCTTCCGCGCGAGCGGCTCGCTCCTCGAGCGCCGCCACGCGGTCGGCCTTTTCGGATTCGAGCTCATATTCCCTCATGCAGCGCTTGACCGAGTGCACGAACTCATCCAGGTCGAACGGCTTTTCGAGGTAATCGGTGGCGCCCCACTTGAGCGCGCGGACCGCAACCTCCTTCTCGCCGTGCCCGGTGATCAGGACCACCTTGCACTGCGAATCACGCGTCTTCGTCCACTCCATCAGCGAGAAGCCGTCCTTGCCCGGCATCTTGATATCGGTGACGAGGACTCCGACCGGAGGCTTGCCTGCCGCCCTGAATGCCGTTTCGGCCTCGCCCGCGTTCGCGCACGCAGTGACCTCATAGCCTTCGCGCTCCAGGCGTCCCTTCAGCAGCTTCCGGATCGTTTCCTCATCATCGACAATCATCACGCGTGCTTTCATCACTGTCGTTCTCCCTCTGTTAAACGTTCACTCAACCCAGTTCTCTGTAATCGACCGGAATGCGCACGAGGAACTCCGCCCCCTTGCCCAATTCGCTTTCCACGAGGATGGAGCCGTGCAGCTTGTTCAGGATTCCGTAGCTGAGGCTCAGCCCGAGACCCATTCCACTGCCCACTTCCTTCGTCGTGAAAAACGGATTGAACGCCTTGGACTTCGTCCGCTCGTCCATGCCCACTCCGTCATCCTTGAAGACCACTTCGACAAATTTGCCCGACTGGCGCGTGTGGATCTCGATCCGGCCGGAGCCCCGGCCCGTGGATTCGATCGAGTCGCGCGCGTTGGTTGCGAGATTGATGAAGACCTGCTCGAGCTGCACCGGATTGGCGAAAACCCGGGGCAGCCCCTCGGAAAAGAATTTCACGACCTCGACGCCGCGGGATTCGAGCTGGCGTCCGAGCATCTGCATCGCCTCGGTGACGACACCATGGATATCGACCCAGTCGTAGCCCTCGGTCGACTTGCGAGTGAAGGTGCGCAGGTACTTGATGATCGAGCTCATCTTGTCCACGCCCGTGACGATCTGCTTCAGGTGCGATTCGATGTCGGCCTTTCGCGGCGCGGACGCCACGAACGGAGCGACCTCGAGCTCGAGCTCCTGCGCGTAGCCGCGGATGGCCTGGAGCGGCTGGTTCAGCTCGTGTGCGATTCCGGCTGCAAGCTCGCCGAGTGCGGCCATCTTTCCCGCCTGGACGATCGTCTCCTGCATGGCCTTGAGCTCGGCGTTGTTGCGCTCGAGCTCGACGAAAGCGTTGCGAAGCTCTGCATGCTTGGTGATCAGCTCGCGCTCCATCTGCTTTTTCGCCGTGACATCGCGGAAGATCAGCATGGTGAAGGCATTCTCATCGTCCTTGCCGGTGACGATCCTCACGACGAGGTCCACCATGCGTGTGTAGCCGTCCTTGCGAAGCACGGCGACGTCCTCGTAAGTTCCAGGTGTCCTCAGCATGTCGCGCGAGAGGGCTCGTGCCCGAACCGGAATTCGCGTCGATCCGGGACGTGGCCCGAGGACCATGACCTCTTCGCCCTCGATCTCCTGGCGGAGATACCCCGTGAGTTCCTCGAGCGCGCGGTTGCACGCTTCAATGCGCCCTCCCACGATCGTGCAGATGGCGTCCGAGGCCTGGTCAAAGACCAGTTCGAAGCGCTGCGCGGCAGCGGCCTGAGCGGATTGCGGCATCATTAGGACTCTAGCGGTAGGCATTGAGGAATGACCCCGCTTTCTCCATGGCCTCATGGAACTGTGCTTCGACTTCACTGATGTCCGAATCCTTGAGTCCCAGGTTCGTCAGCATGTCCGTGGACAGCTTACCGTCGGAGAAATCGCCCGACTTTCCGACCTGGTTCTTGACCACGATCTGGTTTGCCAGCCGCACCATGTGGATGACGGGCTTGGCCGAGGCAAGGATCGTGTCCATGCGGCTCACGTCCTGATGGTGGTAGCGAATCGCCATTCGAATGACCTGAGGAAGACCCCACTTCGTGGCGATGACCTCTCCAAGGTAGGAATGGCCCGGCAGATCCCATTCCTTCTCGACTTCGCTGAAGGAGCAGCTGCGCTCGCGCGCGGTGCGAATGATCTGGCTCAGGCGATCCGGATCAATCTCGTGCAGGACGAGCTTGCCGATGTCGTGGAGCAGTCCGCAGGTGAAGGCCTCTTCGGGACGCGGATGCTTGACCTTCTTGGCGAGTACTTCGGCGCAGACGCCGGTCGCCAGGGCGTGCTTCCAGAAGTCCAGCATCGAGAGTTCGCCGTCGCCGAGCTTCGAAAACATCGAAAACACCGACAGGCTCAGGACGAGCTGTGCAATCGTGTTGAAACCGAGGAACGCCAGCGCACGCTGGACGTCGGTCACTCCCCCCGGAATGGCGTAATACCCGGAGTTGACCAGTCGAAGCACCTTGGCGGTGAGTACCTGGTCCTTCTTCAGGACCTGTGCGATGTCGGCGCTTGAGGAGTTCGGATCGTTGATGAGCTCGTTCACGCGAACGGCAACGAGCGGAAGCGTCGGGATGTCCCGAAGCCTCGCCAGCAGATCTGAATATTCCGCGTTGGTTTTCACCGCCATGCTCTAGTCCTATCGGACACATGGGTCGCGGAATTAACAGCCTGAACAGTTTAAATAAGCGATGTGAAATCAGTGACTTGCGGCAGGCTCAAAGGCTTGGCGGGCGGATCCGCGAGGCTGCGAGCGTTTTTTCGGCGCGCCGGACGGAGCTGCCTTCTGGAGCGGAGCGGGTCCGGTCCACCGGACGGCGATTCCTTCCACGAGCGCCTCGCCTTCGTCCCCGTCATCGGCGCACTCCGGCGCGGCGACGTACTCTTTGCGGCCGTCCGCCAGAAACACGACGCTGCGGACCTGGATGACCGCCTCGCCTCCGTTTTCCTGGGCAATCTTCAATACCTTGGCGGCAGCATCGCGGAACGCCAGCCTGCAGCGGCGCTGGAACTCCTTGTCGTCAAAGGATTCGTCGAGCTCGGTCTTGAACTCCTGCCACGCCCGGACGGTTCCCACCTTTTGGTACGGACGCCCTGCTCCATCGTCGAAGCTGACGCCCGCCGAAAGCAGCTTCGAGGGCTCGGCGCCCTTCTTTGCCGGAGGCGCTGACGCGCAGCCAGAAAAGACTGCAGCGGCCACCAGGACCGCCGCTGGAATGCAGCTCTTCATCATCAGGGCTCGTTGTACTCGTAACGATCGCCCTTGTAGTTGCGAAGGATCCACTTCTTGTCTTCGCGACCCTCGACGTAGGTCGGCAGGAGCGGAATCTTGCCGCCGCCGCCCGGGGCGTCGACCACGTAGTGAGGAACGGCCATGCCGCTCGTCCAGCCGCGAAGCGCCTTGATGATCTCGAGGCCCTTTTCGATCGGGGTGCGGAAGTGGCTGATGCCCTGGGACATGTCGCACTGGAAAATGTAGTACGGACGAACGCGCATCATCAGGAGCTTGTGGTTGAGCTCCTTCACGATCTTCGGATCGTCGTTCACGCCTTTCAGCAGCACCATCTGGTTGTTGATGATGCAGCCGGCGTCCGCGAGGCGGGCGCAGGCGTCGAACGCCTCCTGCGTGCACTCTTTTGGATGGTTGTAGTGGGTGTGGATGAATACCGGGTGGTACTTGCGCAACATGCTCACGAACGAATCCGTGATGCGCTGCGGCAACGTCACCAGGTTACGGGTTCCCAGACGGAACACTTCGATGTGATCCATCGCACGCAGGCGCGACAGGATGTACTCGAGGCGCTCATCGGAGTTCGACAGCGGATCGCCGCCCGAGATGACCACGTCGCGGATTTCCTTGTGGGCTTCGATGTAGGCCAGGCCCTCTTCGAGCTGCTTGGTGGCGGCTGCGGAGGACGGATCGGAAACCTTGCGCTTGCGCGTGCAGTGACGGCAGTACACCGGGCAGTTGTGCGTGGTGTAGAAGAGCACGCGATCCGGATAGCGATGCGTGACGCCCGGAACCGGCATGTCCTTCTCCTCGCCCAGCGGATCCTCGAGGTCCACCGGAGAGACGAAAAGCTCGCCCATTTTCGGCACGGATTGCAGGCGAATCGGGCAATTCGGATCGTCCTTGTCCATGAGCGAAGCGTAATAGGGCGTGATGCCCATATTGAACTGCTCGTGCGACTTGGCGAACGCCTCGCGTTCCTCGTCCGTGACGTTGAGGACCTTCTCGAGAACATCGAACGACTTGATGCGCTTCTGCTGCTGCCACACCCAGTTGTTCCAGTCCTTGTCCGGGGTATCGGCCCAGATGGCCGGACGAGCCGGAGACTTGAAGCGATCGCGAACGGTGTTCTTCGTGACGATTTCGTATGCCATGGGCCGGAAACTGCCAGAATCCCATGGCCTTGTAAACCCCGCGGCCCGGGTCTATCCTCCTGTCCATGCTTTCAAATCTCTTCCTGGGTTTTTCGTTGGTGGGCGCCGAGTGGGTTCTCTACATGCTCGTGGCGATTTCGGTGATTTCAGTCACGATCATGTTCGAGCGCTGGAAGTACTACGGCGAAGCCGCCAAGGGCCTCTCGGACTTCCGCGCCGAGCTGCGCACCCTCGTGGGCTCCGGAAGGCTCGACGACGCGCTCATGAAGGCGGAAACCCGTCGCAAGTCGCAGGAGCAGCAGTCCTCGCGTGACCTCGAAACCGATCTCGCGGTCACCCTCCTCCAGATGAAGGGAGGTCGTCCGGAAATCTTGAACGAAGCTGCGCAGGACAGCGTGATTCGGGCAAAGATCGACTGGGAGCGCTCGCTTCCGATCCTCGCCACCATCGGCTCTAATTCTCCGTTTTTGGGGCTTTTCGGAACCGTTCTCGGCATCATCAAGGCCTTCCATGATCTTTCGAAGCAGGGAGCCAGCGGCGCCAGCTCCGTCGTCATGGCCGGCGTCTCGGAGGCCCTGATCGCAACTGGCGTCGGCATTCTCGTGGCCCTTCCTGCAGTCGTGGCCTTCAACCTCTTCCAGCGCAAGGTGCGTGCGGCCGTATCGGAAGCCGAAGCTCTCAAAAGCTTCATCATCGGAAAAATCTCGGGCTAATCGCCCTCAGGAGGATCTCGCCATGGCAGGTTCCAGTTTCGGCGGCTCCGATGAAGGATTCTTCTCGGAGATCAACATCACTCCGCTCGTCGACGTGGTGCTGGTGCTGCTGATCATTTTCATGATCACGGCCCCGGTCATTTACCAGTCGGCCATCAAGGTCCAGCTTCCGAAGACGCAGTCCGGGGAATCCTCCGAGAAGTCACCCTTCCAATTCACGATCGGCAAGGGCGGAGAACTTCACATGGGCGATCAGCGCGTGGATGACTGGTCCACCCTGCCGCAGAAAATCCAGAGTGCC
Source organism: Bdellovibrionia bacterium (assembly GCA_044347055.1). Lineage (GTDB taxonomy): Bacteria > Bdellovibrionota > UBA1018 > UBA1018 > UBA1018 > CAIOHW01. Next base: position 17,361 of record JBIIXZ010000015.1, read on the forward strand.
GGAGCCGGCAAGGACCTCTCGCAGGAAGTCGCTTCGATCAGCGCCGATGAGGCTGCCCAGCACGGCCAGGTCGTCAAGCTGATGGACGTGCTCCGACAGACCGGAATCTCACGCTTCGCCCTGAACGTGCAGTCGATCGAGCAGCCCAAGTAAGCACTTTTCTGAACAATTTCTTTGCTCGTTCCGCGCTTGCGCTGTTCAGCCTCCTGTTCCTAGACTTCTGGGAAGGGAGACCTGAACCATGCGCACCGTCGTCGCCTTCGCAAAAACCGCTGCAACCCTCCTCGCCCTCGCCGGCCTGACAGCCTGCGGAAAGCAGGGAAGCGTGACCCTGGTGGCAAAGAATTCAGACCCCGCCTTTTCAAAGCCGGTGATCGACACGCTCAAGGTTTCCGGCCCCTCGACCACTTCCGGATCGCCTGCCCCCTTCAGCACCTCGCCGTTCAAGATCTGCATCAAGAAGGTCAGCCTCGAGGATGAATCTGGCGAAGATCGCGGCAACGGGTCATCAGAAGGTGAAACCGAAGAAGAGGAAAACGAAATTGAATTTTCAGTCGGCGAAGTCGACCTGAGCACCCTCGGCTCGAGCGACGTGACCCTGGGCACGATTCCGGATGCACCCGTCGGTTTCAAGATCAGCAAGGTCAAGATCAAGATCAAGAAGTTCGGCACCTGCGAGCACTCGATCGAATACGAAACCAAGACCACGAATGCCGACGTGGAGTTCCGCTTCCGCTTCAATCCGGCCGTGGAGCTGAACTCCGGTGATACGCTGGACCTCTACTTCTCTCAGATCGCCTCGGTGATCAGCGGAACCGACGAGATCGACAACGGCAGCTTCCGCTCCGCAATCCAGCAGGTCCAGGCGACGGCACGCAAGCGCGACTGACGCGCACGCGGTAGCGATCTGGCACCAATGCCAAAACGCACCAGCGGACGCAAAACTCCAACTCGCTGATTTCTCAGACCAACCACACGATTTGTGCACTGGCACATGCCCTGCTCTGCGGGCCCTTCATCAACGTGATTCCACGTTCAACAGGGGTTCCCAAGAGGAGGGGATGAAAATGGCTCGTATTTTTTGGCAATCAAAGACGATTCGCGGTGCGGCGATCGCCGTCATGGGAGCAATCGCCATTTCGGCATGCGGCGGCGGTGGTGGTGGAGGCACGTCGCTCACGTACGCTGAGCGCTGGGTGAACAGCCTGGATACACAGGACACCCAGTACAACTATCGCCTGGTGAAGGATCCGAGCAAACAGAGCGGCTACGTCGTGGTCGACGACGGGTACAACTACTACGCCATCGACATCTACAGCTCGCGAGAAAGCCTCTACTACGATCGCGTCGACTACTTCGACAACGAGGCAATCCGAGTCACCTACGCCGGCAACGGATATTATTCGGACTATTACGGCAACCTGTACGAAATGACGACCGGAACGGGCAAGGACCTCGAAAAAGCTGCAGCGTTCGTCGAAGACCTCAAGGCCGACAAGATCGCCGACCAGCTCGTCGCCGATTATGGCCTCAGTGAAAAGCGCGGCCTGCAGGTCGCCAAGCTCACTCTCGAATGGAGCAAGCTCAAGAAGAAGCGCAGCGTGACGGACGCGGACGCCGACGCGTTCTCGACCGAGATTCTCGGCTTCAGCCTGAACGACGGCATCAAGGCCGTCAAAAAGGCCCAGCTCGAAGGCGAGACCTCGGACCTCAACGCTCTCATCGACCGAGCAGCGGATGAGAACGGACTTTCTCCCGAGCAGGTGGGCGATCTGATCCGCAAGTTCGCACAGCAGTAATTGCAGGCGGAAGCCTCGGGCCGCACTCGTCTGAGTGCGGCCCTCACCATCCCACTCGAGAATGCAGCCATGAACCTCCGCACCTCTTCTCGTCGAATCGCCCTTCAAGTCCTGGTTTTCATCGCAGCGAGCTCTCCCTCCTGGGCGAATCCTCTCGATGGAGTCGGAGGTTACGTTCCACTTGCCGGCGGACAGCGCCCCGCGACGGATCTCGTCGATCCGCGCACCGGAGAGATCCTCCTTCCGGATGAGCTCGAATCGCTGCGCCGAAACGGAACGGACCTTTCGACGCTCGAACCCGACCCATCGAGTGACTTGTGGCAGGAGGACGGAACGGGCCCCCTGCCCTCCGTTCCGGAGCTCGGAGCAGCCGAGGTCCGATTCGAGTCGACCGTGCTGTCGCGGACTGGAAATTTCCGCTTCGTCGGAAGGGCCCCGGAGATCTCCGATCGGCCGTTCACTTTTCTCATCAGCAAGACAGCGCACACCGCCCTTCTTCGAAAGTCGCTGCTCGAAAAACTCGGCTACCGAGTTCCTGAAATCCGGCGCGTGCCGCGCCTGCGCCTCTCCTTCGCCACTCCTGCCGGCAAGGAGCTGTTTCTCCAGGAAATCGCCGAGTCCACGCTCGGCGCTCCGGAACGCTGGGTGGTCAACCAAAAGGAAGAGCGTACCCTCGAGCTGCAGGATCTGCTGGTGATGGACTCGGTTGACGCCATCTACAACCTGGCGCTTGGAGCCCTTCCTTCCTCGGTCATTCAGGGCCGGCGCGCCTTGAACGGCCTGCATCTCGCTTATGGACTCACCTCGCTTTCCGAGAGCGTCAACCTGCTCTCGTGGCATGCGGGACGCGTCGTCAGCCAGCACCTGGAGCTCGCGTTCGATGGAAGCGAGGAGTTCACTCCGAACTTCGACGATGCCCGGTGGATGAGCCGACGCCTCGCACGGCTGTCGCGCGAGGACCTGAGGGCGGTCGTTGCCTCGACCGAACTTCCGGAACCGGTGCAGCGGATTCTGGTCGAGAAACTGGTTTCGCGCAGGAACCAGGCCGTCGAGCTTTTTCTCGGAACCACCGCGACTCCGCTCCTGCCCTTCGATCCGGCAGTCACGGCACAGCCCTGCCTGGTTTCCGGAAAACTCACCTGCGCCGACTTTCCGGGCTACGGCTCGCGCTTCAGCTATGGCGATCCGGAATCACCGCTCTCCTCGCACGAACTGCTCGCCTTCACGAAATCGAAGCTGATCTCGAACGTCCTTTCCAATCTGGTCCGCTACACCAATGAAAATTTCCTGCCGCGAAGCGATCTGCAGGGAAAGCTCATCGAACGACAGCAGCAGCAGGCGCTGGACCACTTCGTCGAGTTCCTGAAAACCGGCAAGACCAGCAGGACACCGGTGGCGGCATTCGCCATCCCCACCTGGGGCGGAAACCTGATCGCCTCGAGAGACGTCATCCTCGGTGCGTACCTGGGCACAGACAACCCGGTGCAGGTCGCCGACTCGGTTGGCTTCCAGGTCAATGCCGGCGCTTTCATCGGAGTGGACGGAATCGCAGCTCCCTGGGCAGTCAGCGGCACGGTACGGGCGTCACTCACGCGCACGTTTTCGCACATCAAGCCGATCAAGAGCATCCGGGTGGCACTGAAGCAGCCGTTCAAGAACATCCTCGTGCCGCTGGTGAACCTGGATTACGCCGACCTGTTTCGTGAGCTCATCGGCGCTGGCTTTTCCACCCTCCCGGAAGAGGAGCGTCAGGAGCGCCTGACCCAGATCTTCAAGACGTTCCAGGAGCAGATGGACATCGGCGAATCGCTGGTGATCACCGACTCGATCGGAGCGGAGCTTCGAGCCGGCGTGGGAGCGAAAGTCACGGACGCGCTGAAGGCATACCTCGAGCTGGGCGCCAATCAGACGGCGATCTCACGCGTGCACATTCATCGCAAGAACGAGAACCTGATCCAGGTGTACAAGGACCTCGGAAACGCCCGTGGAATCCTCGTCTCCGTCGGGCTCCAAGCCATGGGCATGCCGATCATCCGGTTCTCCGCCCAGCTCCAGTCGGGAGGGGCCCAGGTCAGGTTTTCTGAGCTGAACATCGACCCGGACCTCAAGCGCAACCCGAAGATCGTCGAGGTTGCAGGCGCCCTTCGCTCACTCCTGCTCACGCAGTCGCTCGAGGCCGTTCATCGAGTCAGTCCCCCCTACTCGATCCACTACGACTTTGGCGAGCGGACCACGAAGTTCTCGCTGCTGTTCTTCGAAAAGGCCGGACTGAAATCCGATCTTCGAATGAAGCTGAAGCACCCGGAGGGAGACTCCATCCAGCTTTTTCGGCTGGTTTCCGCGGACCGCAAGGGCACCAACTTCGAACAGTTCGGCACGGAGCTCATCAACGCGATTCTTTTGAATCAGAGCCACGAGGAATTCCTGATCTCCTCCGCCTCGAACGGCCTGCCGGGAGACTCCATCCTCGGTGACCAGTTCACTCGGAGTCTCGCCTTCGATGCGATCTACGAAGACCTTCCTGGAAATCGGATTCGAGTGCAGGACCCGTATCTCTCGCTGTCGTACCAGTGGAGAGGCTGGTCGCTCTCGCGGCGCGAACTTGACAAGATTCTCGCCTCCATCAACGGCAGGCATCAGTTCCACTTCTTCGCGCCGCCTTTGCTTCCGGAGACGCGAAAGGTCCTGCTCTACCGCGTGAAGCTTGACTACCAGGTCTACTCGGAGGCTCTGGACCATCTGGACCTGATCGACAAACGCAGGTTCCGATCCATCGCGGAGCGCTTTCTGATTCCGAAGTCCGACTACGGCTGGACGACCAACATGATCGGCGGATCAACCCATTCCATGCGGCCGATCACGCGAGGAGAGTACCTTTCGAAACTTGCCTGGAAGTGGGGTCGTACCCATTCCTCGTTGCTCCACGCTCGAAAC
>JBIIXZ010000131.1:0-7565 GCA_044347055.1 Bdellovibrionia bacterium
GAACCCGAAACCTGGGGATGCGCAGAACCGCCCGTCGATCCGGAGAAGCTCGACGAGGGCGGACTCGTGTCGCTCTGCATGGGAGACTGCTCATGAAGATCCAGGAATTTATCTTTCTTTTACTGCTGATGGGACTGGCCTTTCCAGCAAACGCTCGAGCAGCTGAATCCATGAATCATGGCGACGACTACAGATCCTGGCTGAAATTTGGAGCTGACGCGATCGGAGTCAGCCAGGTCGTTCAGTGCAGACCCAGAAGAAACATCCACTTCTTGGCCTGCAAGGACCCCTTAATTCCGAATGCGCCCTCGCGATGCAGGATTGTCGGTGTCGGCGCAGCCATGTCGACCCGCAAGGTACAAATCGGCCTTCCGGTCAAAAAGAAGAAAAAACTTGTAACCGTATTTCAGGATTGCGCAGAAATCCTGGTCGAGAAACCGGCTCCGGAAAATCGAGGATGTGAGATCACGATCAGGTCATGTCCGTTTCTGGAGCGGTTCGTGAATTCCGATTCCCCCCGGAATTCCAAAGTCGTTCATATTTTCCAAAACGGGCTCGAAGAGGAGCCGGATCTCAAAACTTTGGCGGCGGACACCACCGGTCTGGCGTTTCTCAACAAGGCACAGGCGATCAGCAGTGCCAGACTCTTTCCGGGTTCCAGAGACAGGGTCGTGGCGGACCGTGATCTCTCCGCCCTGGTCAAGCGAAAGAAGCTGCCCCCCCCGCCCACTGCCGCCAGCACCCTGGTCTTCACGGATACGGGCACATGTCGTCGGGAGGTGAGCACGGAGGACGCCCAAGGGAACGCGGAGACGGAGATGATACCGACGGACAAGATCGCATCTCAGTGCTGCCGAACGAATGATACTGGCTTGGAGGATGTCGAAACCCGCCTCGAGTACTGGAGCAAATTCTGCACGCTCCAACGCAGAACCTATACCTTCCGCTCGGCAGCAGGTACCGGGGCCTACCGCAGTGGCGAGGGCGGAACGCCAACCAGATTCGGCCCTATTGGAAAGATGTTCGTCAAAAAAGGGAAAAAGAAAAGATTGATCAAGTTCGAACCCATCAGTGTTCGAAGCCTCGGGGAGTAGCCGAACGGCTTCCGGCCGAAGAGTTCCGCCATGCTACACTGAGCCCATGAGCATCATGGGTTTTCACGACTTGAGTCCGGGGATGACCCTCGACTTCGGAACGGTCACTTTCTCTGAACAAGAGATCATTCGCTTTGCCGAGACCTACGATCCGATGCCCTTCCACCTGGACCGCGAGCGGGCCGCAAAAAGCCCGTTCCAGGCCCTCATTGCTTCAGGGCCTCATCCCTTTCATGTGTTTTATGTGCGCGAGTGGGCGCCGCGCTTTCGCGACTCCGTGCTCGCGGGCCGCGGCATTTCTGACTGGAAGATGCACGCCCCCGTGTACGCGGGCGACGTCCTCAGCTGCTCGGTCGAGATCCGCCGGCACGAGGCCCGGCCCAGCAAGGGCTACGGCATCGTCGACTGGCATTTCCGCATCCTGAACCAGTCGGGAGTGCTCCTCCAGGAGCTCACCATGACGGTGCTGCATCAGCTGAACAGTCCGTGAAACTCCCGGTTCTCGCCCGACGCAGGCCGGGCTTCAGTGTTCCCGAATCACTGCATCTGACAAACGACGTCGGCTTCGAGCTTGAGGTCGGCGGTTCGGCTGAACAGGCTGCTCTGGTAGCCGTACCATTTGTAGTACTTCATGCGTCCCTTGCCGGAGCGCAGGTCGATTTCGAGCTTCACGCGCTGGGGGTCTTCAGCGAGGACCTCGCCTCCGGTGTCCATCTGGATCAGGGTGCTCTTCTTGACGGTCTCCTGGAAAAGCGGCGAGTGGCCATCGACATGATGATCGCTACCGATCCACGAAAGCATGAAGTGCTTGGCATCCAGATCGTAGATCGCGAAGGTCGAGTCGAGGGTGCGGCTCAGGGTTTCGCAGGTGGCGATGACCTTCGGGAATGCGGCTTGGCTGGCGCCGGCCGCGAGGATTCCAGTGATCAGGGACAGGGTGCGGAGCGTGGTCTTCATAGGACGGATTTCCTTTAGGAAGGGGTTCTAGCTCAACACGTAACGCAATGCATCAAAGTACTTCTGAGTATCCACAAGGCATTGAAACCAATAGAGTTTTCACTCTAAAACGCGAATCCCCCGCCCCCCCTTGCTCTGAACGTCGGTTCTGCCGATACGCTCGGTGGGACACTGACTTGTGACGAATCGCCGGACCCCAGCACTCCTGATCCTGACCCTGGCCTGCCTCGTGGCTGTGCCCGCGCTCGCATCTCAGCGGCCCACCTGCGCGCAGCTTTTCGCCCGACTCTCGCCCGAGCTGTCCGGGCGTGAACTGGCCTACGAATCCTGGGCGAAAGAGTCGCGCTACTTCCAGCTCGAAGGAAAAGACATCCTCGCCGCTGCCGATGACGGCGGTTCGGACCAGCTCGCCCAAAACGAGGCCCTTCAGCTGGCCTTTCGAAGCATGGTGCGGGTCGAGCATGAGTACCTCCATCGCAAGATCCTCTCCCGCGAGCGTCTGGCCGAATTCACGATCCAGGAGCTGCTCGGAGATGTCGCGCGCCAATCCGAAGACTTCGTCATCCTGAGCGTGACCGGACCCAACAAGATTCCGCTTCCGGAGATTCTCGACCGCGAATACGCGCCACTCTTCGACCCCGCGCAATGGAAGGAGCTGAGACCTTACGTCGTGAGCCCGCTGCCCGCCCGCAGGCGACAGGCTCGTCCCGCCTTCGTCGAGTATGACGAAATCCGTGCCGCCAGTGCGCTCTTCATCCGGCCCAAGGTCATTCCGCTCGGAAACGGGCAGATGCTGGACGTGCCCGAGACGCTGAGAGGACAGATCGCCTTGTGGTCGCGACACTTCATCGAGAAGTCGTGGGGCAAGGAGCTGCGCGGCCCCTTCATGATGCGCGTTCTGGACCTCCTGGAGTCGCGCGGGGTGCGCCAGATCGTTGCTGAATTCACCGATGCGGGACACGTCAAGCTCGCCGAATCTCTGGGGTTCAAAACCTGGGCTCCGCCTCGAGCCACCGCCTACACGGCCGGATCCGATGCAGGAATGTCGCGCTTCATGATTGCTCGAAGCTCCAAGTGATGTGCCGATAAAGCCCCAAAGTAAGCTCGTCCCACTGAACCTCTCCTTCGCGCACCAAAGCCTTGATCAGTCCGCCGGTGATGAGGTCATGCATGCGTTCAGCAAATTCGAGCAGTTCAGCTGAAGGCGTGCCCTGAGGATCTCGGAGAAAATAAAAGGCCAGACGATCTCGCCCGGCGCGCATCACCTCCATGTTCACTTTCCGAAGCACGGCCGAGCTCAGCGATTCGGAGTAGAACTCGAGCATGAGTCGTCGATAGGCCGCCGAACTCTGCAGCCAGTCGGACATTCCCTGAAGGTAGGCCAGCACCAGACTCGAACGACGCGCATCCTCGGAGACCGCCTCCACCTTCAACTCACGGTCGGCGATGAAACCTCGTCCTTCGCCGACCATCTTCTGAATCGCAGCAGCAAAGAGCTCTTCTTCGGTTCCAAAGTAGTACTTCAGCCGCGGCGCGCTCGTCCTGCAGGCTTGGGCCAGCTTCCGAAGCGAGGACCTCGCGTACCCGGTCCGCCCCAGATAGCGAATGGCCCGATCGAGGATAAGATCTCGATTCTTCGCACCTTTTTTTGTGAAATCCGGCTCAGACATACGCCTCTTCAGTGTACCGCAGGTCCGGCCTTCCGGAATTAAAAGTTTTACACTCGTAAAACTTTGTTGACGCAGTGAGTCTAGCCTCATATAACGCACTCAGTTCAATGACCCGCTTCTCAACAGGAAAGGAAAATCCATGAAACTCTCGATCCTGAGTTCCGTATCCGCTCTGATCCTCACTTCGATCGTCTCGACCCAGGCCAGCCACGCCGCAGGTCTCTCGATCACGACCAGCTGCAAGAGCCCGAGCTCGGATTCTCGCACCCAAGTCGCCCTCAAAGTGGTCCGCACGATCGACTACGATCGGCAAACCGCGAAAGTGGACGCCGAGTACCAGGGATCAATGCAGTGGAATGCCGAAGCCCACTCCACCCAGGGAACCTTCTCTGCCGCAGTGCCGGTGATCACCGGCAGAGGCTGGCCCAAGCTTCCGAATGAATTCAACGTGAGCCGGGGCGATGAAAGCATCTCGCTCGCCCTCGCTAAGGAAGCCAACTCCAGCACGCCCTTCACCGCCGTACGCATGAACCTCAAATTCCAGGTCTCCTCCGGAGTTCTCGGAATGGGAGCGCAGTACGCTGTCCTGAAGCTGGCCCTGCCGAACGACAAGCGGGGCACCGTGTCCGGATTCGGCCATGTCTACATCACCAATCGCTCGGAATCGTCCGTGACGACTCCAGACGGCGGAAGCGAAGTGTCGCTGGTCTGCGAAAACCAGATCAACGATCTGTAAAAAATGCGGAATCAACCGCCCTTAAAATAGCAGGTGGGTTGCAGGAAGGCAGATCACCCGACCGTCGTAAAAGTGCGAGACATTCGCTTTCGATACGAAGAGCACCTTGGATCTTCCGTAGTGACGCAAGAAGCTTGCTGCGGAGGCTCTCTCGCTTCGCGTAGGCACACCGAGCGTCGGAATGACCCCCAAGACTCCGTGCGAGTCCTCGATGGCAAAAGGAATCTCGACACCCGACCGCGTCCGGAACTGGAAGTACCTTGCGTCAGAGCCCGCCTGATACTGGGTCTGCTCACGAAGGTTTCGGTAAACCAGCCCCGACCACTGCTGGTCTTCGGAAAGTGCGCCCCGACTGATCCAGTGCGATTCACCCTGGTCTTCGAGAAGGTAGACTTCTCCGGATGAGTCTCCTTCCAGTGGAAGAATTCGAAGGATGAAGGTTGCTTCGAGCGCGTGGACCAGGTGCTTTTGAGTGTTGGGTGTAATACCGGTCGCACGTCGAATCGACTGGTACTGAACGGGGCGACCCTCCTGGAGTGCAAGAACCCTCAGAAAATCCATGATCCTCGGCAGAGCGAGGCTCGTCGCGTAGACCTGCCTGAGGTCGCGAGAGAGGATGGTTTGAAGCTGCTGCTCAAGACGCTGCCGCCGGAGCTTTTCAGAGCGCAAAAAGCAGACGCCCGGCAGCCCGCCCTGCGTCAAGTAGAGTGACACCAGCTTCATTCGCGCCTGATGGACCCGAGCGGGCACCTCGACTACATCGGAGGCGGAAAAAGCATTTCCAGCCAGAAGCTGAAGCAGGTGATCAGGAAGTTCGCGGTGGCTGAGCTCACTCAGAGTGAACGGAAGAAGCTCCTCGGTCATGATTCGTCCGGTGAGCGATTCGCGGATGATCGTCCTGCTCGTGAAGCGAACGGAACCCGACAGAAAATACTGGCCAGGCCGCTTGTTTCGTCGAACCCGTTCCTTGAGGCTCGGAAAGAGGCCCGGAGCCAGCTGACATTCGTCAATGGCGGTTCCGGCCGCACCGTGAACCTCCAGGAAGCGAATCGGATCCTTGTCGGCGAGCTCCAGCGCACCCAGGTCATCCAGACTGACGTAGTTCTTTGCCAGCCGCTCGAGGAGAGTCGTTTTTCCGACCTGGCGATGCCCCAGAAGGCCAACCAAGGGCGATGCCTTTTCAAGGTGACGAAGAGTGGCCAAAAGGTGGCGTTTTCTGATGTGCGCCATGCTTCGTTCATATTTACATAGTCTGTAAAAATTGAACACCCCAATTCTATTTTTGCATAATATGTCTTTTTATCATCTGGTATACAGGAGCTAGCTCAAGGCATCCTGCTTCTAGCAATCGAGATCCTGAACCTAAAACAACCACGCGGTAGCGTCCAACAAATGGCCGACCATACGAAGAAAAAGAAGACTAGCGTCAAGGCACATACGCGGCGAGTTCCAGTCAGCGATAGAAACCCCTCAGGCATCACCCGTGTTCGAAAGCATGATCGAATCATTCAGGGCCCACGCTTGAGCAAAGCCGATCTACTATTAATCCTGAGGGCTTTACTTACGGAAAATTTCCTACGTCCCACCCCCGATAATCTCGGATACAGATCCGGAACCGCTTATGATGATCAGATCGGAGCCTGGACTCACTACTTCAATAAAGCTTTTCCTCCGACGCCGCCGGAATCGCCGTTGGATCCGGACTTGGTCAAAGCCCTGATCGCATCGGAATCCGGTTTTGTTGCCGATCCTCAAAAAAACTCAAAAGCATTAGGAATAGCTCAGATCACACGACAAACACTCAAAACACTACTGGATCCACTCGGTGAATCTCGCGATTTTACTTTCAAACAGATCTCCTTGAAAGACCTCAAGGATCCTCAGATCGCAATCCCATTGGCAGTGAGATGGCTCTTTCAGAAGAAGGTCCTGGCGACCAAGAGGCTGGGCCGCGCCCCCACGACCGAGGAGCTGATACTGCAATACAAAGGCCTTCTGGGCAGCACCTCGGATTATCAGAAGAGCGCCCTTGGAAACTTCCAAAAACATTTTGACCGCCTGAAACGTCAAAAGAAGGCAGATCGATGATCACAAAAAACCTCTTTATGTCGTTGTTCATGACTTTATTGCCGGCCTGCAGCCACTACAAACTCGTCAAGGCCAATGAGTACTGGCGCGAGGTTCTGGTAGCTCCGAACTTCATTACCGCTACTTGCGAAGACGTCGAAGACCAGGAGATCAAGAAAACTCCCGGGGGGAGATTCGGATTCACGATCTACTTCATCAATGAACGAAAACTTGCCGATCCCGTGATTCAGGGTAACGTCCTGGACGAAGAGGACTGCCTGAAACGAAAAAAAGCAGTCGAAGCCATGCAACGCCGCGGACTGGCGATCCAGCTTCGAATCCACGGATCCGAGGATGATTCCAAGGCCTCTGAAAGAGAGATGACGTTTGCCCACGGGCGCCGCTTCAGGGTCAGCACGGGTGTCTACCAGCTCCACGCCTTCTGGAACGAAGCCGGAGATTGCTTCGACTCACAATTTGAGGACTCCAAGCCCTGTCCGTATGACCGCTAGTCGCGCGATGAAAACACTCCTCATTCAAAACCAGCTCTTCCTCGTCCCCGAAATCCAGCACGAGTTTAGTCGGCTGATCTTTTCTCCCCACTTTCATTCCGAAGGGCAGCGACACTTCTTCGAACAACGATTTCACGAACTCCGGAATTCGGCTCCTGTGTTGGAGTGGAAGCCAGAAGCGAACCCCGAAGAGGCTGACGAGGTCCTCGCGTGGGATGCTTCTTTTGAGAAGAAGCGCTTCGGATCAAAACTCCTTGCGCGACAAAACCGTCTCTTCTCGGGAAGTCTCTTTCCCTCCCCTCCCTTCTCGATTCCGGAAGTTTTCACTCCGTTTCGAGAAAAGGCGGAGCGCCACCTGCCCGCTCATTTTCCTGATGCAAGAGCACCCGATGATGCGGAGGTGCGAGAGGCGGTACGAGTCTACTTTTGGGAAAAAAAGCTCGCGAGCACCTATTTTGAAACTCGAAACCAGCTTACAGGAAAGGACTTCTCCACTGGGTTTTCCGCTTTCTTGAGCTGCGGCGCCCTC
>JBIIXZ010000132.1:0-7545 GCA_044347055.1 Bdellovibrionia bacterium
TGGGGGGCCGTCATTTTCAATGCTTCGAGCGTGCGATTCCGTGGATCAAAGGGTTCGTAGCGCTCGAAATGAACTGCAGGCGTCGCGAGCGTCCGAAACTCCAGCACGACAGGGTCTTCGCCCTTGCCGAGAATTGCTCGATGGCGGATCTGCCCTGCAGAGCCGCCGGTTGTTTTTGCAAAGCGTGTGGCGCGCGAGATCGTTACATCCCCAAAGTCGGACGAGAACGCATCTGCCAGCTTCCGGCGCTCGTTGAGCGGAATGTTTTTCGCCAGTACCTGCACTTCCGAGTCGAAGTCATCGAGATTGTCATCAAAGTAGTCCTTGTCCTCGGCCCGAGACAGCAGGTCGCGCACAGGCTTGGAGAGCTTCACCCGGCCAGCGGCGCCGTCGAGGTAGGCTTCGAGGATGCGCTGAAGCGATTCTCGGTCGCTCAGCACCTCTGCCTGAAGCCGGGTGGCGAGCATCAAGTGCAGAATATCGGAAAATACCGAGCAGTATCCCGAGTCATCGAGATCAATCAAAGTGAAGGCGGCCTTGCCCGAGTCATCGAGCAGGGTTCCGAAATTCTCAGGATGGGCATCACCCGCGCACCAGCCTTGAAACTCGGCGGCCCGTCGCAGGCGCGGATGGAAGGACTTCTTCTGGAGCGTGAATGCCCGGTAATACGCTGGCGCGAAAGACCGAAGAAACCGAAGCGTCGTGGGCGCTCCGTCCAGCTTGCGCTTGAATGCGGCATCGCTGAGTTCAGGATAGAGCGAGCGCAGGTCGATCTTGTCGGATTCGACCTTGCCGGAGGCGGTCTCGCTGTCGAGCGCCGTGCCTGACGAAATCTCTGAGCTCGGTTGTCGGAGTGGCGATTGCGCGCACGAGCTCGCGAGCAGCAGCGCTGCTCCCGCGACCCAGACAGCAGTCGTGGCGCGGACTCGGCTCTCCAACGATCACATCCGGAAGACGCCGAAGTCCGTTTCCGGAATCGGGGCGTTGTGGGCGGTCGAAAGCGCACGAGCCAGCACTTCGCGAGTCTTCCAGGGGGCGATGATGCCGTCATCCCAGAGGCGCGCGGTCGCGAAGTAGGGGCTGCCCTCGCGTTCATAAGTGTCGCGGATCGGATCCTGGATCGCGGCAATCTCAGCGGGCGAAAGTTGCTTTCCTTTCGCCTGCAGCTGCTCGATCTTGACCTGCGACAGCACATTCGCTGCCTGCTCGCCGCCCATGACCGAGATACGAGTGTTGGGCCAGCTCCACAGAAAGCGCGGCTGGAAGGCGCGTCCGCACATGCCGTAGTTTCCTGCGCCATAGCTTCCGCCGATCAGCACCGTAAACTTCGGCACTTTTGCAGTCGAGACGGCAGTGACGAGCTTTGCTCCGTCCTTGGCGATTCCACCCGTTTCGTACTTCTTGCCGACCATGAAGCCGGTGATGTTCTGCAGGAAGATCAGCGGAATCTTGCGCTGGCAGCAGAGCTCGACGAAATGGGCTCCTTTGAGCGCGGATTCGCTGAAAAGAATGCCATTGTTGGCGATGATGCCGACCGGATAGCCCCAGATGTTGGCAAATCCGCAGACGAGCGTCGTGCCGTAGAGTGCCTTGAACTCATGAAACCGAGATCCATCGACGATGCGGGCGATGATCTCGCGCACATCGAAGGGCTGTCGCAGATCCTTCGGAAGGAGTCCCGCGATTTCCGACGGATCATAGAGCGGCTCTTCGACGGGCTGCCGATCGCAGCCGGTGGGCGCGGGCCGATTGAGGTGGGCGAGGACCGAGCGCGCGATCTCGAGCGCATGCTCGTCATTTTCAGCGAGGTGGTCGGTCACGCCCGAGGTGCGCGAGTGGACGTCGCCGCCGCCAAGCTCTTCGGCGGTGACCACTTCGCCGGTGGCGGCCTTTACCAGCGGAGGGCCGCCGAGGAAGATCGTGCCCTGGTTCTTCACGATGATGCTTTCATCCGACATCGCAGGAACGTAAGCGCCACCTGCAGTGCAGGAGCCCATGACCACTGCCACTTGTGGAATGCCCTCGGACGACATCGTGGCCTGGTTGTAGAAGATGCGGCCGAAATGGTCGCGATCCGGAAACACTTCCGACTGGAGCGGCAGGAAAGCGCCGCCCGAGTCCACGAGGTAGACACAAGGAAGCTTGTTCTCGCGGGCGATCTCCTGCAGACGCAGGTGCTTCTTCACGGTCATCGGAAAGTAAGTGCCGCCTTTGACGGTGGCGTCGTTGGCCACGATGGCCACTTCGCGCCCGTGGACCACTCCGATGCCAGTGACGACGCCTGCTGAAGGGGCGGCGCCATCGTACATGCCGTTTGCGGCGAGAGTGGAGAGTTCGAGGAAGGTCGTTCCGGGGTCAATCAGGGCGCCGATGCGGTCGCGAGCCAGCAGCTTTCCGCGGCTCGTGTGCTTTTCGCGAGCTTCGGGTCCACCTCCGCCGCGGGCCTCTTCCAGCCGAGACTCAAGCTCGGCGGCGAGCTGGCGATGATGCTCGGCATTCGCGCGAAACTCCTCAGACGAGGTCTGGACATGCGACTTCAACACAGGGCTCTCGGTAGACATGGCTCGACGGTACCACAAAATGGTCGGGCCCACCTTTTGGTTCAGACCTGCGTCAAAACCTCCGGCGCCCACCTTCCAGGCTTCACACCCGGACCGAAAGAGCACGCCCGCTTCAGACAACCCTGCTGGCGCAGGGAACTCGCGGGCGCGACTCTTTCGGATCCCGGCCTGAAACGGCGCAGGGGTAATTCGGAGCTTTTTCGTTCGGTAGTTCCGCAACGAAGCGGAGCGGAGTGAGGACTGTCCGTACCCGAACGGAAAAGATCCGATCGTCCCTGCGACCTTGACGCAGATCTGAACCAAAAGGTGGGCCCGACCTTTTTAAAAAGGTGGGCCCGACCTTTTTACGCCCGGACCGGGTTGGTGCCGACGACCTTTCCATCGCGCTCGATGAACAGGTCGCCCTTGCTGATGTCCACCCCGGGCATGCCGAGGAGTCGGGCGAGCTCGGGCAGGACGTCGCCGTGGGTGCAAAACACGGATCGCGGCGGACACTTTTCGGAGCCGAGGAGTTCCTTCACGCGCTTTCGGAATGCTGCATCGGTCTCGGCAGGGTGCTGCTCGTCCAGCTCTGGAAGGATCTCGACCTCGAGTCCGTAGAGCTCCGCCACATACTGTGCTGTCTCCAGGCATCGAAGCTTCGGACTGGAGAATACCCGCTCCGGCTTCGGTGAATGGTCGTTCAACCACTCCTGAATCTTTCGACCCTGACGGTGGCCCTTCTCCGACAGGCCATTGTCCTGCGAGCGATCGAAGAGGTCGCGATGGGCATGGCGAAGAAAGATGCGCCACGAGGGAGAGTGTTCCTGCATTTCCTCGAGATTAATCGCTTCCGGCGCCGGGCATCAGTTGTGTCATTTCTGACTTTCGGCTCGTGCGAGAAAAACTCATGCCACTCTCTTAACGCTCCGAAGAGCGGAGAGGTGGTTTCCGCCTGAGGTTTTCGCGTGCCCGAGGGCAACGCGATCGGAGGATCGAACGATGCGAGTGCTGAAGCGTTGGAGAGACTGGAAGACCCTGGCCATTCCGCTCTGGCTGATTGCGGGCTGCTCGACGGCTCAGAAGTCGCCCTCCGACGTGGCGACCGCTGCAGATGATTTGAACGGTTTTCGCGATCCGGCCTTCTTCTTCAAGAAAAAAGAAAGCCGGCAAAATGACCTCTGCGTCTGCATCATCGGATCTTTTCCGAAGAGCCAGCAGGGCTTTTTCAAGCTGGGCTGCAGCCTCTGGTTCACTCGCCAAGCATGCGAGGCTCGACGTCGAATCGAGCATGATGACCTCGCTGGCATGGGCGTGGCCGAGAGCCTCGAGGCGATTCCGCATGGATCGAAGGTGGCGATCGGATACGTCGGGCACTGGAGTAGCGCCGAGCAGACGGTGGACTGGCTCGAAAAGGAGGTTCTTCCGACCGCGAGTGACCGAGCGATCGACGTGCTCGTGGACAATACGGCGTGTTCCGGTGGAGATGACCCGACCCATCTTCGCGATGGCACCGACTCGCTGCTGAGGAAGTTTCCGCTTCCGAACCTCAACGTCCGCGTGAACCAGGCCACCTCGAGTGGACTCTGGGATCCGTACCTGCCCGGAAAGAACAACTTCTGGGTTGAGTACACGAAGCGCGACGGAAAGGGCGCCTTGAGGTTTCCGCAGTGCCGATCATTTGAAAAGCGCTCGTGCTGGGGCTGGATTCAGGGCGGCGGAAGCGGTTTCTGCGAAGAAGAGGAGAGCGGCAAGATCGTTCCGCGCCTGCTTGTATGCAGCCAAGTGGAGCGAGAAGTGTACGTGCAGGCCCCCGGTGGCCGCGTCGGCCAGCTCGAGAGGAAAAAGCGAAAGGTCTATGAGTGGACTCGCATGCCTGTAGGCAAGCCCTCTTTCGAGCTTGCTGAGCTGAAGGGGTTCCAGCCTCCACGGCTGGTCATCGGTCTCAAGAACAATCGGTTCTATGATTCCTTCGTCGAGCTGGATGTCGACCCTGAGCTGCGCGAGGCTTCGGATGCCTATCTGCTCTACCTGAAGCGCAAGTTCCTTGAGGAGCTCCCCGAGCAGGTTCATGTCGATACCGGCGATGATTCGCTCGATGAAAAGACGGTCGAGCGGGCGATCTATTCGCTGGAGGATGTTGTCGTGAAGGAACAGCAGCCCGGGGTTTCGATCAGTCGCTTCGCGCTCCGGATCCAGGTGCGTGAGGCCTCCGGAAAAGTGGAGTCTCGGCTCTTTGGGGTCTATTCGACCCGCGGCGAGGCGCTGGCGGCACGAGATCGCGCCATCGCCAATCCGCTCATCCTGAAAGATCAGAATGCACGTAGGAGAGCGGAAGGAAGCCTCTGATGAGCGGGAGTCGACTCCGGTTCCTTGTGCTGTTCTTGTTCGGGCTCGATCTCGTGGTCGTGCCTGCCGGATTGCATGCAGGTCCTCCAGAACCCTGCGTTTCGCAGTTCGCCCGGATGAGTGGTGATGAACTCGAGGCTCTCGTCGCTGGCGTGGTGGGCCGTTCGAGAGGCAAGGACTTCTTTGACGTTCGGTCGAAGATGCTTCGGGAGAAGTCAGCAGCTTCCGCGGTCGAGAAGTGGAATTCCGATCTCATCGTGGCGCTCACGGCTCCGCTGCCGGCCACGCCTCAGCGACTACCGTCGATGTCGAGGCCAGAGGCGGATGATCTTTACCGCTACCTGAGCTGCCATCCGGTTGCGGGAATGAGGCACATCAGGAAATATGATCCGAAGGGCAACTTCGGCTTTTGCTTTGGTCGTGCCACGGCGGTGCATCTCGAGGCCCTGCGTCGCGGGCTCGCGCGGCCACGCATCATGAAGATCTGGGGAGTCGGACCGATGAAGGGCGGCTGGGGCCACCACGTCGCCACCCTGGTTGCTGCAAAAGAGGGTGGCTGGTGGGCCATTGATCCGGAGATCGGTAGGGTGGTCAGCGGCACCGAATGGATCCAGTGGCTGAAGTCCGAGCAGGAAAATGCTGCAAACCCGCTCGTGTTTTTTGTTTCCGAGGCCGAGCGTTTCGGCCCGTCTCCCGGCAAGTACACTGCAACCGACCTTTACGGCAGTGGAACGGAAGACATCTACAACGGCTACTTTCGTGACCTGATCGAGGAAGCCCCCGGTCCGAAGCGAAGTGCGCCATGAGATACCAAGCTCGTCTTGCGATCACCTTCCTCGCGCTGGTTGGAGCGGTCCTGCCGCACTCTCCGAAGTGGAATGGTCCACTGGACGGTAGCCGCGTGCCCGCAGGCAGTCCGGCACCGCTTCCTGCGCAGAACTTCGTGCACTTCGAGGAGCTGCGCATCGTGGACTTCGCTTCCGGGCGCCACTACCTGCTTTCGAATACGACGGCGAGATCACGCCTGCAGCTCGTGAACAATACTGCCGGCGAGCTCGAGCTTTCGCTTCAGTGCGATCGCCCGTTCGTCGCCGGAGTTCCGGTGCTGAAATCCGGGAATACGTTTCGAAAAATTGCCGAAAAGAAGAAGTCGGTCTCGCGTGCCGACTTTCGCCTGAAGCGTGACGGAGCGTTCTCGGTGCTGATCGAGCGGGGCACGGAGCACTGCCTCCTCGCGTACCGCAATCGGAAGGACCCTGCACGCCACTCCAGTATCCGCATTCGGAACGAGGTGGCTGCGTTTCCGTGGCTCCGATCGCAGATCGACCATGTCGAGTCGTGCGCACCCCGGGCTTCGGTGGACGCGCTTCCTGTGGAGAGGTACTTCTTTGAAAAGCGACATCCGCAACTCGGATGCTTGCACGCTGCCTCTGACTTCGAGCCCCTGGAATCTCCCGAGTCTGGGTTTCTCGCCAAGATCGAGGCGCTGCTCGGCTATCGACCCGATCCTTCTTTCATCGAAAACCAGAATCCGTATGCCGAGCTCGACTTCTCGCGTGCACCAAGGCTGGATGCCATCTTCGTGGCCACCCTCGTGTATCGATCCGACTTCTACGGCACGGTGTTGTCTCGCATCCTGAAGTGGCACGCCGAGCGGGGAGCCATTGTTCATGTCATCACCACCCAGTACATGATGCTGGAAAAAGACCAGCGTCTCCTGCGCTCGCTTGCGGCATCACACGGAAACTTCCGCCTGCAGGAGTTTCGGTACTACGATCCGGATTTCTTTCTCGGAAAACCCTTTCGCTACATCGATACGAAATACCGCGACATGCACCTCAAGCTGTTCGTGACGCTCTCACGGTCCGATCCTTCCAAAAATCTCGTGATCGTCGGAGGCCGGAACGTCCACGACGGATTTCTTTTCCGGAAGATGCCCGATCATTCCGAGTATCCGGATCTGGTGCACTTCGGCGTCGATGAGGCATTTGTGCACTGGGCCGATTTCGAACTGCAGATCAAGGCCCCGCACGTAGCGGAATCGATCCATGCCCATCTGGTCAAGTTCTGGAATCGCGACTCGCATACCCAGGAAATGCGGGAGTTCTTCGTTGCAGGCAATCGATCGACCTTGAAGGAAGACGGCGGCGAAAGTTCCGAGGAAGCGCTGCTTCGGCACTTCGTCTCGGTGCCCTATGAGGATGATCGAGCGCTCGAGAAGCTCTATGTCGAGCTCATTGATCAATCGCGCTCGAAAATCGAGCTGTCGAGTCCGTACCTTCGGCCCACTCCTGCGATTCTCGGGGCACTTTCGAGAGCAATCGACCGCGGCGTCGAAGTGATCGTTCAAACGCGCATCAGCCTCAAGGGCGACACGGCCGCCTGGCTCTACGAGGAAGTGAACAAGGAGAGCATCAACCGCCTGCTGAATCGCGCCAAGATCTATGAGTGGACCGGCGACTCGATCCTGCATTCGAAGTTCATCCTGGTGGACGGCGTGGTGGGCTTCATCGGGTCGGTCAACCTGAGCCGGCGGAGTTTCATCCAGGATACCGAGAACGGATTCCTGGTGCGTGATCGGGCGTTCATGGCGCGAATGCATGAGATCTTCGAGGGCTATCTGGCACAGTCGCGTCCCATCACTGAAAAGCAGAAG
>JBIIXZ010000012.1:0-24020 GCA_044347055.1 Bdellovibrionia bacterium
GTGGTCTCGGTGGAAGCCACCGCCCAGGCCCGGACTTCGGAGTCGAATCCCAAGTCGTTCGGCCGCTGGTCACGCTGCTTCACCCGCAGCTTGAATGTGCCGCCGGTTCCCTTCCAGAAGTACAACTACCACCCGTTCATGACCGACGCGGTCGATGTCTCCGAGCTCGTGAGCGCCGTCGTGGGTCGGCAGGCAATCCACGCTGATGAGGGCGAAATCAGCACCCTGCTGTCCACGCTGGAAGGCCAGCTTCAGAACAAGACCCAGTCTCAATGCACCGTCGAATCTTCCGTTCGCGTCGATGTGACGGTGAAGCTCCGCGAATCCGGCGAGCTGCGGAAAGGACATTTTTTCCTGCAAGGAAAGTCGTCGCTGCAAGTGGCTTTCGCGAAGTGGAAGTCGGACTTCAGCGAGATCGTCACCGTCACGGAAGAAATTCCGAATAAAACCCCTGTCGAGCTGTATTGAGCGGATGCAAATTCCTCGGTCCCTCAAATCCCTGCTTCGGCAGTAAAAGAGACCAGGCTCTCGCGGTTTGTGCTCCGATGAGCAGTTACCTTCCGCAGTGCTCCAGGTCGCCCTGGTCATCGAAGATATCCCGTCCGCGCGTTGCGCCCGTCGGCATGCGGACCTCATCGAGATCCAGGCAGTTGCCCTGAAATGCCCAGGCGCCAATCCGGGTGACCGAGTCGGGAATCACCACGCTCGACAGTTTGTTTTCCTTGAAGGCCTGAATACCGATCTCCGTGACGGAGTTCGGGATCTCGACGCTCCTGAGGCGGTTGATCGCGAAGGCCCCATCGCCAATCGTGGTGACGGAATCGGGGATCTCCACGCGCGACAATGAATTATAGAAAAAAGCCCGATTGCCGATTCGAGTGACCGAACCAGGAATCAAGACACTGTCGAGACCGCTGTGGGCAAAAGCATCCGCACCGATCTGGGTAACCGAGCCGGGAATCTCGACGTTCTTTGGACAGGCCTGAGACCGGTGTTTCTTCTTGTACCCGACGAGCCGAGTCTGGGCCTCGTCGGAAAATTGAAAACAGCCCATCGGAGTGGCCGTCTGCGCGTGCGCGTTTGCGGTATTGAACAGTGCGGTAACAGAGAGAAAGGCCAGAGACAGGCTTGTAGCTTTCATGGCGGTTTCCTTTCAGGAGACCGGGTCGTGTCACGCCATGCCGCATCGCGTCAACAACTAATAGAAGTAGCTCCGACGTAGAAGTAGCTCCGACGTAGAAGTAGCTCCGACGTAGA
The DNA here is from genome assembly GCA_044347055.1 of Bdellovibrionia bacterium. Taxonomy (GTDB): domain Bacteria; phylum Bdellovibrionota; class UBA1018; order UBA1018; family UBA1018; genus CAIOHW01. Next base: position 1,258 of record JBIIXZ010000012.1, read on the forward strand.
AGCTGATTTATTTCAGATACTTAGATTAGCCATAGACCCCACTGTAACGCACTGCACTATTTTACTCGCCATCCTCCTGTAAAAAGGATAGGGTGCCGCCCGGTAAAACTTATGGCGAATGAAATCTCTTCCCTGAAAAAACAAGCCATCCGCCTCCGACTCCTGAACGAGCTGTCCACAAAGTTACAAGGACTCCTGGTTAGCGAAAATTTTTACCAGGAGGTCGTGAACCTCGTTCAGTCCAAATTTTCATACCACGCGATGCACATCTGGAGCGTTGACGAGGCCGGCACCGCACGGCTCGAGGCACAGAGCGGCGCGTACCAGACTCATCTGCAGATCGGCCACATCCTGAAGTCCTCCGAAAAGGGAGGCAGCGTCGGCATCGTCGGGCAGGTCATTCGCACCAAGAAGAGCTACCTGACGAACGATATCAGCCAGGACCCGAACTACACCGACCTTTCGCTCGAAATTCGCACCCAATCCCAATTGTCGGTGCCGATCCTCAAGGAAGGCCAGCTCATCGCCGTGCTGAACATCGAGAGCGACGAACTCAACGCTTTCGACGAAGACGACGTGATCACGCTTGAGTCCGTCGCCGCGCAGGTGGCGGTCGCCATGACCAACCGGCGCCTCTACGCCGAAGCCCGCAGCTTCAACAAGAAGCTCCAGTCCGCAGTCGAGGAGAAAACGGTTGAACTCCGCGCGGCCCACGAGCGCATCCTCGAACAGCAGCGCCTGCTCCAGAAGGAGAACAAGGCCCTCAAGAGCCTGGTCCAGCACGACCAGAAATCCTTCGAAATCATCGGAAAAAGCCCGGCCCTGTCGAGCCTGCTCACGATGGTCGACAAGATCGCGCCCACCTCGGCCACCGTGCTCATCCAGGGCGAAAGCGGCACGGGCAAGGAGCTGATCGCGCGCAAGCTCCACTTCCAGAGCGATCGTGCGGAGCAGCCCTACGTCGTCGTGAACTGCGGCGCCCTTCAGGAGTCGCTGCTCGAGAGCGAACTCTTCGGCCACGAAAAGGGCTCCTTCACCGGCGCCATGACGCAGAAGATGGGCCTGTGCGAGACCGCCGACAACGGCACGATCTTCCTCGACGAAATCGGCGAGCTCTCGCTGCCGATCCAGGCCAAGCTCCTGCGCTTCCTGCAGGAAGGCGAATTCTACCGGGTCGGCGGCAAGCGCCCGATCTCCGTCAATGTGCGCGTGATCAGCGCCACGAATCGCGACCTCGAGGTCGAGGTCCGGGAGGGTCGCTTCCGAGAAGACCTCTATTACCGCCTGAATACGATCACCCTGCGCATGCCCCCGCTCCGCAAGCGCAAGGAGGACATCTCGTCGCTGGTCCAGTACTTCCTGCAGAACTCGCGCTTCGGAGGCCACATTGCCATCCGCCGGGTCGATCCGCGGGTGATGGATGCCCTCCAGAATTACGACTGGCCGGGCAATATTCGCGAGCTCCAGAACACGGTCGAGCGCCTCAAGATCCTGGCCGAGCACAATGAGATCCGTCTTGAAGACCTGCCCTTCAACATCCGGATGCCTCATGCCGCCCGTACCGACGGCTCCATCGAATCCGGGTCCCAAGGCCTCGCCCCGGGGTTGACCACCAGCCACGCGGCCGGAACGCTCCTCGAGGAGGTCGAAAAGGTCCACATCCTGAACACGCTCGATTCCTGCCGGGGCAACAAGACCCGGGCGGCCCAGCAGCTCGGAATCACGATCAAGACGCTTTACAATAAGCTGCACCGTTACGGAGCGATCAGGACTCCCCTTGCGGAAGCCTCGGAAACCGCGTTAGGAGAATGATCCTATGACCAAGAAGAAAGCCGCTCCCGCAAAGGCCGCCAAACCTGCCAAGGCCCCGAAAGCCGAAAAGCCCGCCAAGGCTGGAAAGGCCTCTCTGAAGGCCGCCGCCGAGGAAGAAGCCCCACCAGCACCGAAGACCGGTGAAGAGGGCGACGAGGACATGGACGAGGACGAGGCTGCCGCAGCCAGCGGTGGCGGTGGTGGCGGAAACGCAGCTGCCCTCGCAGCTGCCGGCACCGGCGAAATGTCGGCTTCGTTCAAGAATTTCCGGCACCACCCGGACATGGAAAACTTCTACCGTTTCATTTTTGAGAATGACCTTCGTCACGAGGCGCTGGCGATCATGAACCAGATGGTTCAGCAGAAGCAGGCCGAAAAGGCCGCCAAGAAGCCGGTCGCAGCCAAGCGCTGATCATCGCTTCGCAGAAATTCAAAGGCCGGGGGAGAAATCCCCCGGCCTTTTTGATTTTCATCGGCACGCTCACCGGCGCGCACCCGCGACTCACCTTCCTGCAAATCGGCGCAGATACTCCGCCAGCACCTGCGCGCCCTCCTCGGGCAACGCATTGTACAAGCTCGCACGGAATCCACCGACGGAGCGATGGCCCTGGAGTCCATCCATTCCAAGCGCACGCGCACCGGCAAGGAAATCCGCTTCGCGGTTCGTGTCGCAGAGTCGGAAGGTCACGTTCATCGTCGAACGATCTTGGGCCACCTTGACCGTCGGTTCGTACACTCCCGGAAATTCATCCAGAGCCTCGTACACCACGGCTGCCTTGCGCTCGTTCTTTTCGACGATTGCTGAAACTCCTCCCACGGACTCGAGCCACCTCAGGTTCAAGCCGAGGACATAAACAGCAAACACCGGGGGCGTGTTGTAGAGCGCCCCCGCTTTTGCATGCGCAGCAAAGCTCCAGATCGATGGAATCGTCGACGGCACGCGCGACAACATCGACTTGCGCAGGACGACCACCGTCACGCCTGCAGGTCCGAGGTTCTTCTGCGCTCCGGCATAAACCAGGTCAAACTTCGAGTAGTCGCGTTTCACGCCCAGGATGTCGGAAGAGGCATCGGCGAAAAATGGAACGCCGGCGGGCACTTGTGGAACACGCTTCCACTGCGTTCCCTCGATCGTATTGTTCGTCGTGATGTGGGCGTAGGACGAGCCGTCCGTGAACTTCCATTCGGAAGGAAGGCGATCGAATTTCATGGCTTCGGAGGCTCCAGCAATGCGCACTCCTCCGAACTTGCGGGCCTCGGCCATGGCCTTGGTGCTCCACTCACCGGTATGCAGGAACTCCGCGGTGCCACTGGAGGGAAGAAAATTCATCGGCACCATCGCGAACTGCATGCTCGCGCCACCGCCGAGGAAGAAGACCTCATACTCTTCCGCAGAAAGCTCCATCAGGCGAAGCAGGCGTTCGCGCGCATCCGTATGGATTGCCTCGTAATCCTTGCCGCGATGCCCGATTTCGAGCACCGAAACTCCGGATTTTCCGAGCTCCAGGACGCCGCGGCTCGCCTCTTCGAGCACTTCGACAGGAAGAACGGCGGGACCGGAGTTGAAGTTGTAGATGCGTTTCATTCCGCCGAGCTTAAGGCGAAACCCGAGCTTGCGACAACCCCTGAAACACTGCGCGCCGGGTCGCAAAAAAAACGGCGCCACCGGTCTCACGGGGCGCCGTCTCTTTTTGAAATCAGAGGGACTTACTGCTGCTGCGAGAGGCTCTGCTCTGCGGCTGCGAGAATGCCGTCCACGAGCTCCGCTTCGGTGAGCTCGGAAGCCTTCTCGACTCCGGCAATCGTGGCAGCCTGTTCGCGAGCCACCTGAACCATGGCAGCAAGAGTGCCGGTCATGCGGCCAGATTCGATGTAAGCGGCCGCATCTTCAGCAGCGTTCATCACGACCTGCTTGTGATGGTCCATGGCGAGCGTGGTAACGGAAATCGCAAGAAGGCTTGCGGAGATCGCCAGATCACCATCATCGACCGGCGGAGCGGGATGATGATGGCTGTGGCAGCGCGTTTCGCAGCGGCGATTACCCCAACGATCGTACCAGCACTCCGTGTAGCATTCGCGGTGGGCAAGAGCGATGGTGCTCGAAAGCGAGCTGAATGCGAGCAATGCGAGGATCAGTTTTTTCATGAGCTTCTCCTTCATGATCTGTAGCGATTGAAGCCCATCTAACAGCTTCAGCCGGCAGCTGCATCACCCTAATTTTAATCGAATAAATTCAGGCACTTAAAAAGCCAAGGAAAGAGACCCAGCCCGGAGAAACATCTCCATGGACGCAAAACGACCCCACCCATCCCAATAATTGACCGATTTTATCCTATTTAGTACATCCGCCCACCATGAGCACTCCTACTTTCCGGCTCCTTCAGCTCGCCCTCCCCTGCGGACTCCTGCTGCTCGCCGGTTTCAGCCTGCCGGCCCAGGCCAAGGAGCTCTCGCTGCGCCTCGATCCTCGCGGAGTGGCTCCGATGGAGACCCTCGCCGTCGAGAAGTTTCTGGAACAGGCCAAATCGCTGCTGCCTGCAAGACTCCAGAACACGCTCGACCGAACCCTCACCATTCATTTCGTGAAGCTCGATGATTCGAGGCAGATCCAGATTCCCGCCTGCATCGGAGACCAGCCGGACCCGGATGCCAAGAACCAGACCCTCGCCTACGTTCGTCGCGGCCTTCTGCAGGATCGCTCGAAGCTTTCGGACCTCTACCTGAACGAAAACCTCAAGCCCGTCATCATCGGAGGAGAATCCGCAGCTCCGACCTATCGCTGCGGTCATCGGAACCTGTACCGCCTCGCCCTCGCCTCGACCCTCCACGAAATCGGTCACCTCTATGATTTTGCCGATCCGAAGACCCCGGCTGAAAAGCGCGAGCTGCAGAGATGCCAGGCCCAAGCGTCGATGCCCGGCAAAGGCCCGCATACTGGACTCACTTCGGACTGCCTGAAGCTCAAGAACCGTCTCACAGTGTCCAATCGTGCGGATTTTCTCGATCTCATGGGATGGGTCGAAACCGGGCTGATCTTCCACCGCCGCGGACAATCCAACCAGCTCACGTTGCGGAGCCCCGATCCTTACGAGTTCAAGAACTGGAAGGAATCCTTCGCCGTCAATCTCGAGTACTTCCTGATGGATCCGGAATTCGCATGCCGTCGACCGGCAGTGCATTCGTTCTACGAGAGGCACTTTGGCGTCGATCCACATCGCACCTCTCGCACCTGCACTCCGCAGACGACCATTGCCGTCTCCGGCGCCATGGGGAGTGGACAGGTCCTGACCGCCGACCTCAATCCCGCGCGCGTCTACGAAATCCACGCCCTCTTTGCGGGCAAGGGCCCCCAACTCATGAGCAAGTGGGGACATTCGCTCTACCGCATCGTCATTTGCGCTCCGGAGCGCCAGCAAGTCGGCCCCGAGTGCCTGAACGACGTCGCCCATCACATCGCCATCAGCTTTCGCGCCAATATCAGCGATTCCTCGATCTCGTACTGGAAGGGACTCCGGGGAGCCTATCCGTCGCTCCTGTTTGCGCAGCCGTTCCTCGGCGTCATCGAAGAATACAACAAGAGCGAATTTCGCGAGCTCACGAGCCTGCCCCTCCGCCTGACTCCAGCGGAGAAGACGTTCTTCCTGCATCGTGCTCTCGAAGCACACTGGGAATACGGCGGTCGTTACAAGTTCATCACGAACAACTGCGCGACCGAGGCGCTGAACTTCCTCAAGGGAACCCTCGGAGAAACCCGGCTGAACCGAAAGCACCCACTCTCGCCCCTGGGCCTCCATGAAACGCTGCAGAAGCTCGGCATCGTGGATGCTTCAGTCCTGGCGGATCGACAGAAGGCCGTCGAGCAGGGCTACTTCTACGCATCGAAAAAGCCGGAGGTGGACCAGGCCTTCGCAGGAATCGTGAAGAGCTGCGGAGCAAACTGCGCGCTCGAACTTCCTGTGTCATCCGACGACTATCTCGTTCGAACGAGATCCTCCGATCGACGCAACTGGTACGACTCGCTCCTCTCGAGTGCGGGCGAATCCCGACAGGTCCTCGCTGCGCGCTTTTTTCTCCTCGAATCGTATGTCCAGAGAAAGGCCAACGCCGCCTATTCGCAGCGACTGGCACGAGTGATCGAGGCCGGAAAATTCGACGGACTGCCACGGGACGCCATCGATTCCGCCGCAAGGATCCAGGCCGCATTATCGCGCCTGCGCGAGATCCAGCAGCTCAGCCTGCCGGCCAATATCGCCAATGACGGCTACGGCATTCCGATCCGGAAAGCCGATGAGGAGAGCAGTCGCGATGTCACGATCCCGCCCGAACTGCTCGAGGAGCAGAAACAGCTCCTGCAACAGGTCATCGACTGGTCGCGGATGGCCTTTGCCGCCTGGCTTTCGGAGATCGATGCCACCCAGAAGAACCGCCTCTTTTTCTTGAAGGAAATGCGCGCCAAGCCCCAGCCTGAGCCGGCAAAGCCAGCCGGACTGAACTGACGGCTCATAAAAATGACGCGGGCCTCTACCAAAAGGTGGGCCCGACCATTAGAAGTAAGGCCATATGAACATCGTCGTAGTCGGCGCCCAGTGGGGTGACGAAGGCAAGGGCAAGGTCGTCGATCTTTTCAGCTCGCGTGCAGACCTGATCGTCCGGTTCCAGGGCGGAAACAACGCCGGCCACACGCTGGTCGTGAACGGCAAGAAGACGGTGCTTCACCTGATTCCGAGCGGAATCCTGAATCCCGGAAAGCTCTGCCTTCTCGGCAACGGAGTCGTCCTCGATCCGCTGGTCTTCTTCGAAGAGATCGAGGGCCTTCGGAAAGCCGGAGTGCTCGGCGAGAATGCCTCCGAGCGCATCAAGATCAGCGATCGCGCGCACCTGATTCTGCCCTACCATCGCCAGCTCGACGTGCTTCGCGAGGCTCGCGCCTCCGGTGACAAGAGCCATGAAAAAATCGGCACCACTGGACGCGGAATCGGCCCGGCCTACGAGGACAAAGCCGCCCGCCGTGGAGTCGTCGTCGGCGACCTTCTCGATCCGGAGTGGCTCGCCAAGCGGCTGCGTTCGGCGATCGACGAAAAAAACGTGCTCTTTCAGCACCACTTCGGCGAGAAGCCGGTCGAGTTCGAGCCGCTCTACCAGCTTTGCCTCGACCTCGGAAGGAAGCTCCAACCCTTCATCACCGACGTGAGGCTCCTGATCGAAGAGGCCCGCCAGAAAGACAGGACCATCCTGCTCGAAGGTGCACAGGGCGCTCTTTTGGACATTGATCACGGCACGTATCCCTACGTCACTTCGTCGAGCACCTGCTCAGGCGGTGCCCTGACCGGAACAGGACTCGGCCTCGGACACGGCAAAACCGAAGTCATCGGCATCACCAAGGCCTATACGACTCGCGTCGGCACGGGCCCCTTTCCCACCGAAATCGAGCACACGAATCCGGAGCTGGCCCAGCAGATCCGCAAGGTCGGGGCGGAGTTCGGCGCCACCACGGGACGCATGCGGCGCGTGGGATGGCTCGACCTCGTGGCGCTCCGTTACTCTGCCGAGCTCAACGGGGTGACAGGCTGGGCACTGATGAAGTCCGACGTCCTGAGTGGCATCGAAGAGCTCGAAGTCGCTACTGAGTATGAGCTCGACGGAAGACGAATCCGGCACTTTCCGCCCAGTGCAGCCCAGCTCTCACGCGTTCGTCCCATCACGCGCAAGGTACGTGGCTGGAAGGAGCCTCTTGACGGCCTGTCGCCGGAAAAATGGCCGGAGCCTTTCAAAAATTATATCCGGATGATCGAGGAGTTTACGCAGATTCCGGTCGTACTGGTCAGCACCGGCCCGGGTCGTGAGCAGACCCATGAAATTCAGGCGCCCAGCGCCTTGCGGTGACACCGGGGGTTTGGTACAGACCGAATTTCCACAGGGAAGCGTGAGTCATTAGCTCAGTCGGTAGAGCATCACACTTTTAATGTGAGGGTCGATGGTTCGAATCCATCATGACTCACCACTCTTCCCCTCGCCCACTCCAAGGGCCTTCCCAACTCGGCCCAGCCGGTTTAAATCGTTCCCATATGCCGTTCACCTCTCAGGATTTCGCGGTCATCGGTCTGCTGGCCTTCCTTGAAGGCATCCTTTCGATCGATAATGCTCTTGTTCTCGCGCTTCTCGCGAAGCCGCTGCCGAAAGAGCAGCAAAAAAAGGCGCTGACCTATGGCCTGATCGGTGCGGTGGGCTTCCGGCTCATCGCCCTCGGACTCACCTCCTACCTGATGCGCTGGACCTGGGTGAAATGGGTCGGCGGTATCTACCTGCTGTATGTCGGTCTCAAGCACTTTTGGGATCAGCGCGCCGCCAAAAAAGCCGAAACCGAAGGAAACGAAAAGAAGCCCAAGAAGTACGCCAGCTTCTGGAAGACGGTTCTCGTCATCGAGCTAACGGACATCGCTTTTGCCGTCGACTCGATCCTGGCAGCCGTGGCGCTTTCGAAGAAATTTTGGGTCGTCTTCACCGGCGGCCTGATGGGCGTGATTCTGATGCGCTTTGCAGCGAACGTGTTCATCGTGCTGATCGATCGTTTTCCGCGAATGGAGGTGACGGCCTACCTGCTCGTCACGTTGATCGGCGCGAAGCTCATCGTCGATGCCGCACATCTTCCGGGCGTCGACTTCCATTCGGCCTCGAGCCCTGCCGCCTGGATCTTCTGGAGCCTGATGCTGGGCTTCATTGCAGTGGGCCTCACCGGCTCACGGCCAAAACGCGGCTCGACCGGTTAGACCAGCGGTTTTCGGATCGGAAAGCGCGCTTCAAAGACATTGCCGCGGGCACCGACCGAAGGCAGCAGCACGACGTCGCCTCCGTGAAGGCGCGCGATCTGGCGCGAGATGAACAGGCCAAGCCCCAGCCCTCCCATCCTCGCCACCGCGCGCGCGCGCTCGAACGGCTCAAATACCCGTTCGCGGTCCTCGGAAGGAATCACTGCGCCCTGGTCGCGAACATTCAGGACCATGTCATTGCCTTCCTGGCGCAGTCGCACCCAGATCACCCCGCCCTCCGGAGACATTCGCAGCGCGTTCATCGTGAGATTGCTCACCACCTCCTCGAACCTTACCGAATCCACCCAGGCAGTCAGGGATTCAGGAGCATCCACAAGAACCTGAACTCCCGCCTCACGCGCCAGGAGCCCGAGACGTCCGCTGACGACTTCCTGCACGGTCTTTCCCACTTCCGAGATCATCGGTTCGACTGAAAAGCGTCCCGCCTGGATGCGCGATACATCCAGCAGTCCGTCGATCAGCTCCGTCATGCGCTCGGTCTGTCGAAGCACCAGCCGCAGAAACGAGAGATGCCGTTCCTGGTCCATTCGCATCTCGATGGGCCAGTTCATCGATTTCATCATTCTCTCCTGAAGCTGAAGGATGCCGTAAATCGAAGTGAGCGGAGTCTTGAGCTCGTGGCTCGCGATGGACAGAAACTGTTCACGAATCTTGACCTGCTGGCGAAGCTCCGTCTCCAGAAAAAGATGGTCGAGGTGGAGCGCGAGACCCTCGAGCAGGATCTCCTGGCTCGTCATCCAATCCTGCTCGGCGGGAATTTTTGAGCGTGGAAACGCGAGTGCGATCCAGCCGATGTTCGACCTGCCATTCATCATCTCGGAATGAAGAGGAACCCAGAGCAGGAGATGCGATTCGCTCCACACCTGGCGGGTTCGAGGCGCCTCCACTCGGCTCATCGTCGTGCGCAGCGATAGGCCCGAAAGGAGGGGCTCGAGACCATCCGGGAGGTGGACCGGCCAGCCTTGGCGGGAAAAGGGATGCAATAGCCCGCCTGCCCAATCAGCGGAGGTGAGCAGCTGGAGCGGACGACAGATCATTTCCTCGATTTCTCGATCGGTCCGCGGCCAGTCGCGAACGCCGCGAAACAACGAGGCGGTATCGTCGGCCGCCCGGCTGACGAGCGAAGGAAACCCTGGTGACAATGTCGTCGTCGTGGCCACGAGGGATTCCTTAGCGAGCTTCGGGCCGTCACGATTTCCTGACTTTTTCACTCAAGAATCGGCGCCATGAATCCGACATACCGGTATGGAAACCGGCAGGGAAAACCAGCCCACTCCCGCGAGCGAAGACGAAAGCAGTCCGCTCCTGACCGGTTTTTGGCTGGGTTTCTGGAGCCTGCTCCTGCTGATCGTCGGAAGCTGGTTCATCAATGTTCCGCTGATCGGCAGGAACGAAACACACTCCCCGCAGCGAAATGGCAGGGTGTCTCTCTTTCGTGAAGCTCCGCGCGAGGCACCGCAAGCAGCTCCGGCGGCACGCGGCCTTGCAGGGGCGAAGCGGAATCGCTAGCTCGAGGAGGCAAGCACCCGCGCCAACTGATCCTTCAACTGCTGCGGATCAAAGGGCTTCACCACGAATCCGGAGACTCCCGCCTCTTCAGCCCGCAGCCAGTGCTCGCGATCGCTTTGCGAGGTGATCATCAAGAAAGGCAGGGCTCGGGTTGCCGGCAGCTTTCTGACGTTCGAAACGAGCTCCAGCCCATCCATTCCAGGCATGAGCCAGTCGGAAACGACCAGGTGAGGACGGAGGTGTTCCTTTTCGGCAGTGTCCTGGAGGACCCGCCACGCGGATTCGCCGTCATCGGCCTCCTGAAAATGCCGGAATCCGAGCGCCTCGAGCATGTCGCGGACAATGGCCCGGACTGCGGGCATGTCATCGACAATCAGGACTCGGCAGGTATTGGCCTTCACACTCAAAGTTTACCCCGCTTTCAGCCGATACGACCAGAAGAGAGCTCTCAGAATGAAAAACCGCGTCTGGCTATTCCAAATTCCGATCGTCCTCGCCCTGGCCGCCGCATTCTGGATCACGCAGCAGGGCGCCGAAGGCGACCTTTCCAGCACGTTCCTTCGCGAGAAGGTCTTTCCTCATTTTCGTCGCTATTCCAGCCTGTTCCTCGACTGGAAGTTCCATTTCCGTGGCGCCCAGCAGCCGAAAAACAAGATCGTCATCGTGGAAGTCGACAGCCCCTCGCTCGCGGAATTCGGACGCTGGCCATGGCATCGCAACAGGATGGCCCACCTCGTCGACAATCTGATGGCGCTCCAGCCCAAGGTGGTGGGTTTCGATATCGTGTTCTCCGAACGAGACCAGATCGTGAGCTCGGACTTTCTCCAGGAGCTCAACGATGCCCGGGCCACAGTCCTGCACGACAAAAAGTACAATGGCGACGGCCAGTTCACGAACTCACTCGCGCAGAGCCTGGGGGCCAGCACCAAAGTGGTGCTGGGCTGGGCACTCGAGGGGGCATGCCAGCCGGGGCTTGATTCGATGGAGCGATGCCAGCTCGAAGATCCGGCTCGCACGGAGCAGCTTGCCGAACTCGAGAAGGACGGTGGCCGGCTCACGGGACTCGCCAACTTCGCGATTCCGGAGGACTGGATACAAGGCCCTCGGATCGACTGGAAGAAAACCCCTCTTCTCACCGGGGTGATGCCGATCACGAATTTCGGAGAATTCCAGTTCGTGGCGCGAAGCGCAGGACTGTTCGACGCACATCCCGATCCGGATGCAGTGATTCGCAAGGCCATCCTGCTCAAGGCCTTCGAGGGGCGGCTCTATCCCTCGCTGCCTTTTGAAATGGCGCGAGCCGGACTCGACGAACAAATCGCTGTGCAGACCTCGCCCGGCAGCAAGATCGCTTCGATTCGTTTCCAGAAGTCCGGCGCATCGCTTCCAGTCACTCCGCTGGCCGGAACCCTGATCAACTTCCGCGGACCGAGGCGCACCTTCAAGTACGTCAGCATTTCGGAAGTCCTGAACGCACAGTCGCTCGACCAGTCGGTCCAGACTGAAACCTTCCGCGGACCCGCTTCCGAGTCGCTCAAGGATGTCTTCAAGGACGCCTACGTGCTCGTCGGAGTTACGGCGCTCGGCGTGTTCGACATGCGGGCATTTCCGTTCGACTCGAATGTTCCCGGAACGGAAGGACACGCCACGATCCTGGACAACCTCCTCTCGAATGACTTCCTCTCGATCGGCGGAATACGGCACGAAACCTATGCCGTGGTCATGCTGCTCACGATGCTCGTGATGGGCATCGCCTTCGCCATGGCCACCGAGCGATTGGAGTCGATTCCGGCGCTGATCCTCGGGGCAGTGGTCTTCTCGGCGCTCGGCTTCATTGACTTCCAGCTGCTGTTCTCCAGGAACATTCACTGGGATTTTTCCTTCCTGTACGCGGAGCTGGGACTGATCTTCGTGCTCACGACGGCGATCAAGTACGTGCTCGAGGAAAGGAACAAGAAATTCATCAAGGGGGCGTTCTCGAAGTATGTCGCGCCGGCGATCGTCGACTCGATCCTCAAGGACCCGACCAAGCTCTCGGTCGGCGGCGAGCGTCGCGAGCTCTCGATCCTGTTCTCCGACATCCGCGGATTCACGACGATGTCGGAAAAAATGCAGCCCAAGCAGCTTGCAACCTTCCTCAACGACTACCTCGGCATCATGACTGACGTGGTGTTCGACACGCAGGGCACGCTCGACAAGTACATCGGCGACGCCGTGATGGCCTTCTGGGGCGCCCCACTCGACCAGGCCGACCATGCCTCCAATGCCTGCGAAGCGGCCCGGATCATGATGCGCAAGCTTGCCGAAAACCGTGCGCGTTTTCAGGAGCAGTACGGAGTCGTCGTGGACATCGGCATCGGCATCAACTCCGGCGGAGTGAACGTGGGCAACATGGGCTCCGAACGCATCTTCGAATATACCGTGATCGGCGACCACGTGAACCTCGCGTCGCGCCTCGAAGGCCTCACGAAAGAGTACCAGGCCAGCATCCTCACGTCGCGCTTCACGATGGACGACATCGCCAGGAGCGGAAGACCCCTCCCGCCCCACCGAACGCTCGATTTCGTGAAGGTGAAAGGAAAGAACGAGGCCATCGAGCTCGTGCAGATCTTCGAGACGGAGCCCGATCCCGAAGCCATTCGACTCTTTGACGAAGCCCGAAAGCTCTATGCCCAGCGGCGCTGGGACGAGGCGATCGCGCTCTTCAGGAAGGTCGGCGACGGCACCAGCAGCATGTACATCGAACGTTGTGAATCCTTCCGATCGGACCCGCCGGAAGACGGGTGGGATGGAAGCTGGAAGATGACCACGAAATGAGGACGGAAAGATGAGCGATGCAGCCAAGTCACCGACTCCCGCTCCACCCGGAGCGGCCGCGGCAGTTCCCTCCCTCAAGCTCAAGAAGGGGCAGCTGCTGTTCCGCGAGGGCGAGAACGCAGGGGCCATGTACCTGATCCGCCAGGGAACGATTCGCGTCTTCAAGAAAAAGGGCGATGCCGACATCGAGATTGAGAGCATCCGCGCCGGCCAGATCATCGGCGAGCTGGCCTTCCTCGATGGCAATCCTCGGTCCGCATCAGGCGAGGCGCTGAGCGACTGCGAGCTCGTGGAAATTTCGGGACCGGCGTTCCAGCAGGTTCTCGACAAGATTCCGGAGTGGCTCAAGATCCTGCTTCGAACGTTGGTTACACGCCTTCGTGCCGCCAGCACGAAGATCCGCCAGCTCGAAAGCTCGAGCACGGAGTTCGTCTACAACGAGAAGGAAGGAAAGCGTGTCGCGCAGAACGTGTACCTCTCCGCTCCGGACGTGATGAAGGTCTCGACCGCCATCCTCCTCGTGGCAAACCGATGGGGCAAGGCCACTCAGCTGGGTGACCGAAGCGGAACGGAAGTTCCCGCCGGGCTACTCCAGCGGTACTCGAACCAGATTCTCCAGGTACCCTCCTCGAAAATGACGAGTGTCCTCGATGCCTTTACGGTGGCGGGGTTCATGAAGACCGACGACTCGAGCGGCGCGATCGTCCTGCTGGACATCGACTTCCTCGAAAAGCTCATCCACTACATGAACGAAGAGAACCTCACCGAGCCCTCGAAGCGACATGACATCTCGAACCGGGGCTTCGTCGTCATGAGCCTGATTTCAAAGCACCTCTCGAGGTATCCGAAGGACGCCGAAGGAATCTCGCTCGTGAATGTCGCCGAGGTCCTGAAACTTGAAACTCCCGAAGGCGGACGGGCGCCGTTTCGACTCGATGATTTTGCCGAGCTGGTCAAGCTGGGCTATGCCTCGAACGTCACGGCAAAATCCGCGGACGAAGTGCTCAGCTCCGTTCGAACCGATCACTTCCTGCTGTCCGTCAGGATCCAAAGGGCGCTCAAGTCGGTCGAGGCCGTGAACGATCAGAAACGAAAAAGCGGCAAATGACCCTCAGGCCAGCTCGGGCTTCGATGCCTTCACGGCATCCACGAGCTTTTTGATGTCCTGCGCCCGCGACTTGTCGGCCACGAGAATGACTTTTCCCGAATCCACGATGATCAGGTCCTGCACTCCCAGGGTGGCAATCGTGCGGCCCGGCGCATCGACCACGAGGCCCGTGGACTCGACCGCCACCACCTGGCCTCCCAGCGCGGTTCCCCAGTTTCTGCCCCGGCCCTGCTCGTTGGCCAGGAGCTCGACCGAGGTCCAGCTGCCCAGATCATCCCATCCGCATTCGAGTGGAAACGTCACGACGGAGCTCGCCTTCTCCATGATGCCGAAGTCGATCGAAGTGGCGGTCATTTTCGGATAGGCCGCGGCGACATCGCCAGAGCACGCTTCCCAGGCCCCGCGCATCTCGGGCATCAGTCGGTCGAATTCCTTCAGGATCGCCGAAACCTTCCAGACGAACATGCCGCCATTCCAGAGGTAGCTTCCCGACTTCACGAACTGCTCAGCGCGGGCCAGGTCGGGCTTTTCGACGAATGCCTCGACTCGGAGCGGTCCGCCGCCAGCAACTTCGGCTCCGGTCTTCAGGTAGCCGTAACCGGTTTCAGGGCGCGAAGGACGGATGCCCAGGGTCACCAGATCGTCATGCGACGCCGCCCACGCCACGGCACGTTCGACCGTGGACTGGAAAGCCGCAACGTCCTTCATGAAATGGTCGGCGGGCATCACCATCATGATGCCCTGCGGATCCAGCTTTTCGATCTCACGAGCCGCCCAGTAGATGCACGGAGCGGTATTCCTGCCCTGCGGCTCTTGAAGGACTCGGGCGCCCGAAGCCTGCGCCGAAACAGCTTCGCCCAGCAGAGTCGTGGTCACGATCCACTGCCGCGACGACGGAACTGCCGGGCGAAAGCGCTCGAGAGTCTGCTGGAGAAGCGTGAGCTCGGAAAGCCCTTCGAATGCCAGGAGCTGCTTGGGATTTCGCGACGTGCTCTTCGGCCAGAACCGGGTACCGCTTCCTCCGGCCATCACTACCAGGTGGGTCGACATGCGCTCAGGCCTTGGAGGTTCCGGCGCGGCCGTAACCGTCTTCCAGACGCACGACATCGTCGAGGTGCGGAGTCGAAACTTCGAATACCGTGCAATCTTCGTCGGCGATCATCCGATGCTTGCGGCCCGTGGGAATGTGATGTCCCTCGCCCGGCATCAGCGTGATCTCTTCCATCACGCCCTGGTCGTTCTCGAAGACGAACGTCATCCGGCCGGACTGGACGAAAATCGTCTCCTCCTTGACCTGATGGTATTGAAGCGAGAGCTTGTGACCCTTCTTGATGAACAGGAGCTTGCCGACGTAATCCTTGGTGCGCCCCCAGATGAGCTCATGCCCCCAGGGCTTTTCGACCTTGGTGATCTGCTGCTTACTCATGACTCTCTCCTGATGCGGGAACCTCGGTATCAACGGGAACCTTCGAGTCGACCGCAGGCTTGGTATCAACCGCAGGCTTGGTATCAACCGCAGGCTTGGTATCAACCGCAGACTTGGTATCAACCGCAGGCTTCGTATCAACGGGAGGCTTCGTCACCACATACGAGTCGATCGTTCCCGCAGCCTTCCAGCCCGCAGCACTTTTTTCAGCCAGCTCTCGCGAAGCGAAACCGCCCTGGTAGAGTCGGATCCAGCTTCCTTTTCCGGCGATCTCCGCACGGCGCGCCCACGGCTCCAAGCCTGCGGCAGAGAATCGAGCCAGCGATTTTCCAAGGCTCTCTGACTCCGAAGCCGGTGCAGCCAGGATCTGGACGGTGAATGCTCCTGCCGGCGCGCTTCTAGCCAGCGCGGCAGCGAGTCCGTCCGTCATCGGGGCCTTCTCTGCCATGACCTTCTTGTCCGGCGTGCGCTTCTTTTCCGAGGCGGCCTTCTTTTCAGCGATCGTCTTTTTCGGAAGCTCGACTTGAACGGGCTTTTCGAGCTGCAGGCCCGCCGTCCCCACCTCTTCCTTCAAGGTCTGGTCGAGGATCTGGCCCGCCCCTGCCGCGGCTTCCGCCACCTTCTCCTGAGCCTCGGCGCGAGTCGGTTCCTGGTCCGAAATCTGGCTCACCTGTCCCACTGCCGAACCATCCTGGGTCGCGGGCTTGCTCTTGGGTGGAACCCGCTTTCCGAGATGGATTCCAAAAGTGAACGCAAACACTGCGACGAGCAGGGAGAGGATTCCCAGCAATACCACTTCCTTGCGTTCATAGATCAGCAGTCGCGATCGTTGGTTCATAGTCAAGTGATAGCGAGCGCAGGCTCTCGAAGTCAACGGCACGCTTCAGGCAAAACGGGCCCCTCAGCAAGGAGAACCCGCCATGAAACAGCTGCCTCAACCATCGCCTTCGAACTCGGGCCAGGGTCTGACGGAGTACCTCATTCTGCTGGTGCTCATCTCACTGGTATCGATTGCAGCCGTTCGCTCGCTGGGTGGAACCATTCAAAGAAAGCTCTCCATGGTGCGAAGTCACATCGAAGGCGTGAGCACCTCGGACAAAACCCGCGACCGGGACGGCTGAGTCGATGGTGCGGCAGTCCGGCCAGGCCATTGTCGAAGTGCTGATCTCCAGCACCCTCGTGCTGATCCTGTTCGCTGGAGCGGGCTGGGTTCTTCGGGCAGCCTGGGAAAAAGGAAGGTGCACCGCCCTCGTTTTCGAGGTGACCCGCGGAGCCCTCGCCCGCGAGCATCACAGGACCTCGATGGAGATCTCGATTTCGGAGTCCGATCTGGCGGTTGTCGGCGAGGGCCGCTGCGGCGACCGTCGACCAGCCATCGAACGTGTCGGCTTCCGCAAACTCGAGCATCTTCGGGAGTGGCCATGAACGCGTCAAAAACGCTGATCCGCTCTCGTCACGGGGCCCTTCAGCTTGCGCTCGGAACCGCTCTCGCTGCCGCCGCAACTGCTGCACTCACTTCCTTTGCGATCGCCCAGCATTGGACCCGAAAGGTCCGGATCCAGCTGGAGATCGATCGCTGCGCTGGCCGCGCGGCCCTCGAGCTTCGCGATCACCTCGGCTCGCTGGAGCGCTCGAACCAGACTCTGCGCGCGCTTCGCGCTGCGGTTGCCGCCTCGCTTGCTTCCGGAAATCCCGGGGCGATTTCCGCCGCCCGCGCAGCGACGACCGCATCGGCACGCCTCCAGGATCTCGAAATCCTGTCGTGGAAGCAACGCCAGATCCGCTGGATCCTGGAGCCCGAGTGCCGATCCTCACCACCGGGCGGACTTCCCGACCTGCCCTTTCGAAGGCCGCCGCCGGACCTCTGGGGAGATCAACTCCTGCAGTGGCGCACGGACGTTCCGAGGCAATTCTCGATCCGCGTGCGACGGAACGGAAGACATTCCGTTAGCTTCGTTTTTTCTCGAGCAGACGAACGCTGGACGGCAAGCTGGAGCCCCCCGAGATGAACTCACGTCAGACCGGGCAGGCATTTTTGGAGACCTTGATATGGACTGGACTGATCACCGTCTTCTTGATCGCCTGCGGAATCACCTGTCGCCACCAGTACTCGCGTTATCGTCAAGTCCTGCAGTCCGCAGGAGGCTTTACGGAGCCCTCCTTCTTGCGCTTGCAGCCGCGCTCGGACTGAACTCCACCGCGACGATTCGCGAACGCGCCGTCCTCGAGTGGCAGGCAAGGCACCCCCCCGCGCCTCGAATCTGGCGGGCCGCCGCTGCAAGTCGAGGCCTTCGGTCGGCCCACAAGGACTACGACTTTCAAAAATGGATGCGACACATGCCTCGGGACACCACTCCCGGCTCCGTATGGTGGGATGGGAGTCACCGGGCGCTCTGGATTCTCCCGGACGGCTCCGACGAATCGCCCTTGCAGCTCTTCACGCTGAATCCACAACCCGTCAACGCTCCCCCCTCATTGCGGCCGCTCGGTGTCGGCTGGGCCGCTCTGGAGGAGTTTGAATCCGTGTCTATCCACACCTCCCCAATACCTGAGCGGAAGCCCACCGCCCGCACCATTCGAGATCCGAGAGAGTGGAATTTCTAAAGCGACAAATTGACTGCCTCGGCCCCATAAGCGTAGGCTGCGCGCCATGTCACAGAATTCGATTCTCGCAGTGGGCTCCATGGCTTTCGACACCGTTCAGACACCCGCCGGCAAGGCGGAGTCCGTCCTGGGCGGATCGGTCAATTACTTCTCGGTGGCGGCTTCGTTTTTCGCCCCGATCAAGATCGTGGGAGTCGTCGGCGAGGACTTTCCGAAGACCCACCTCCAGTGGCTTTCCGAAAAGCGGATCGATGTATCCGGCGTCCAGGTTGCCCCGGGCAAGACCTTTCACTGGGTCGGCTCCTACGACGGCAACATGAATGAGGCCAAGACGCTCAACACGTCGTTGAACGTCTTCGAGCACTTCAATCCGAAGCTCGCCGACCACCACGTCGAGACCCCGTACGTCTTTCTCGCCAACATCGATCCGGTCCTGCAGCAAAGCGTGCTGGACCAGGTGAAGTCGCCGAAGCTCGTCGCCTGCGACAGCATGAACTTCTGGATCACGGGCAAGCCGGATGAGGTCCGGAAGACCCTGTCGCGCGTGGACATTCTCTCGATCAACGACGGAGAGGCCTACCTTCTCTCCGGAGAGAAGCAGCTGGCCCGCGCCGCCGAAAAAATTCACGCCATGGGCCCCTCGGTCATCATCATCAAGCGCGGCGAATACGGAGCCGCCCTGTTCACGCGCCACGGCACCTTCCTCGCCCCCGCATTCCTGGTCGACAAGGTCGTCGATCCGACCGGCGCTGGCGACAGCTTCGCAGGCGCCTTCATGGGGTACCTCGCGGAAGCGCATGCCTCGCGTGACATGGCCCGGAACAATCCGGAGCAGTGGGAGAACCTCTTGCGCCGTGCGGTGCTCGCCGGCTGTGTCATGGCCAGCTTCACTGTCGAGGACTTCAGCCTGCATCGCCTGATGCGCCTGTCGACACCTGAACTGGTGTCGCGCCAGACTGCTCTGATGAAGATGATCCAGGTGCAATAAGGCCCTCGCCTCACGGCCGCGTCATGCCGGCTCACCGGCCGACTTGGCACTAGGATTGCTCGCTCGGTGTCCGCGAACCAAACGGAGAACCGACATGAAATCCTCGATCAAAAAATCCCTGGCACTGAAATCCTTGATGGCTCTTGGCGCGATTGCGCTGACAATGGGCAATGTCCACGCACGCCCTGGCCATGACAACGGCAATGGCAATGGCAACGGCCATTCCGACCAGAAGTCGGAACAGAAGTACGAAGAGCAGAAGTACGAAGAAAAGAAGGCTGAGGACAGCAAGGCCGAGTACAAGGAAGAGCAGAAGTCTGAAAAGGCCCAGCAAAAGGGCGAACAGAAGTCCAGCAGCACGGCTTACAAGGGCCAGCAGAAGGACATGACGTCGGCACGCCTGAAAATGGTCCGCCCGCAGCACGGCGAGCAGAAGGGCGCCCAGAAGGGTGAATACGCCAAGGACAAGACGTCCTTCCGCTGATCGTCGAGTCCACTTCGAATCGATCTGAGTTTCACGGCGGAAATCTGCGCCCGGGATGGCGCGGGTTTCCGCCTTTATCGTTCAGCCCAGCAGCTCCGCCCGGAAGGAGTCGATCGTTCGCGCAAGGCCCTCGGCAAGATCCACGCGAGGCTCCCATCCGAGAAGGGTTCGGGCACGCGTGATGTCCGGACAGCGGCGCCGCGGGTCATCCTGCCGTGCCGGAAGGAATTGGATGGGGGACGTCGAGCCCGTGATCTTCTGAAGCTCGGAGGCAAACTCGAGCACGGTTCTTTCGTGCGGATTGCCACAGTTCACCGGCTCGGTCAGTGAGCTTTCAAAAAGTCGGATGATGCCATCCACCAGATCTGACACGTAGCAAAAGCTTCGAGTCTGCTGCCCGGTGCCGTGAACGGTCAGAGGCATTCCGGAAAGCGCTTGGCGCGCGAGCTCCGGAACGATGCGTCCGTCATCGAGCCGCATGCGCGGGCCATAAGTGTTGAAGATTCGGACTATGCCGCCATTCAACCCGCGGGTGCGCGTGTTGGTCGAAACGATCGCCTCCGCAAATCGCTTTACCTCGTCATAGCAGGCGCGAGGGCCGAGCGTGTTCACGTTGCCCCAGTAGCTCTCCTTCTGCGGATGCTCGAGCGGATCGCCGTAAATTTCCGAGGTCGATGCGAGCAGATAGCGGGCACGATGCTTCAGGGCCAGGTCGACGGTGTGGAACGTACCGAGCGAATCGACCTTCAGGATCACGTCGGGAATGCGATCGAAATCGACCGGGCTTGCCGGGCAGGCAAAGTGCAGCACGCCGTGCAAGCCCAGCTTTTCGACCAGCTCGAACCGAGACTCGGGCAGGGGCTCGCTCACATCGTGCTCGATGAACTGGAATTTCGAGGAATCATACCGACGAATGGCCTCATCCAGGTTCGAAAGCCGGCCCGTGACCAGATTGTCGACCGCGGTGACGGCAATGCCTCGCGAGAGAAAGGCCTCACACAGATGCGACCCAATGAATCCGGCGCCGCCGGTGATCAAGACGTGGCGTTTGAAACCCATGGGCGAACTTCCCTCTCCTGGCTGAATGCTTTCATTGCGGGCTTGCGGTACTCCGGAACCCACTCCTGGATCCATCGAAGCAGCTCTGAATCCTCATGAAATCCATCTGCGGCCCCAAAGCCCACGAGCCGAGACCGCCACCCTTCCGGCAGCGTCGGTTCCAGCTCGGCAGTCGACACCTTGATCTTCGGGTGTTTCGTGTCCTGAATTCCCGACCCGTCGATCAGCAGCTCCTCATAGAGCTTCTCGCCTTTTCGAAGCCCGGTATAAACAATCGGAATATCGATGTGCGGGCGAAGGCCGGCCAGCGAAATCAGATCTTCAGCCAGCTGGCGAATGAGCACCGGCTGTCCCATGTCGAGCAGGTAGAGCTCGCCCCCCTCGCACAGAGCGGAAGCCTGCAGCACCAGCAGAGATGCCTCCGGAATCGTCATAAAAAAGCGGTTGATCTCAGGGTGGGTGATGGTCACCGGACCGCCGGCAGCGATCTGCTTGCGGAAAAGCGGAAGAACCGAACCCTCGCTGTCCAGTACGTTCCCAAAGCGAACCGCCGCAGTTTTCAGGCCGGTTTCCAGTCCCACCTTCCGGACCACGAGCTCGGCCATGCGCTTCGAGGCGCCCATCACGGAGGTCGGCCTGACCGCCTTGTCCGTGGAGACCAGGATGAAGGACTTCACTCCGTGCTCGGCAGAGGCGCGAGCAATGACCTCGGTGCCAGCGACATTGTTTCGAAGTGCCTCACCGATGTTCTCTTCCATCAGCGGCACATGCTTGTAGGCGGCGGCATGATAGACCAGTTCGGGCCGGTGGACTTCCAGCACCTCATTCACACGGCGCCGATCCAGGATGTCGCCGATCGCGAAGACGAGACGGGTCTTCAGGCCGCCCTCGAGGACCAGAGGAGCCAGTTCCTGATCGATGCGGTAGAGGTTGAATTCCGCGCGCTCAAAAAGAACGATTGTTCTTGGCTCATAACGAAGCAGCTGGCGACATAGCTCGCTGCCGATGCTGCCGCCAGCCCCCGTCACGAGAACCGACTTGCCGCGGATCAGCTCCGAAAGGGCGCTGTCGTCGACGTTGACCACTTCCCGGCGAAGAACGTCTTCGGGCTTCACCTCGCGAAGCTGAGAAAGCGAAATTCGCCCCGACACGGCGTCGCGGATCGCAGGGCAGATCCGGCAGGCGATCTGCCGCGCCTGCGTGGCCTGCAGAATGGCCTTGACCTTGCCGCCCACGAGCGAGGGAATCGCGATGACGACCTCGTCAGGACGGACTCGATCCAGGACTCCCTCGAGCTGCTCGAGCGAACCCAGAATCGGCGCGCCGTGGATGCGAAGGCCGCGAAGCGAACGGTCATCGTCCAGGAATCCCGCGATTCGAATGTTGAGATGAGCCTGCGACATGAACTCGCGGGCGAAAAGATTCGCCGTGTGGCCGGCTCCAATGAAGAGAACCCGCCTTCGCTGGCGGCGGCCCAGAATCTGGGTCTCCAGCATGAAGCGATAAGCGAACCGCCCGCCGCCCAGGATGAGGGCAAGAAGTATCGCATCCAGTAGAAACACTGAACGCGGCCAGCCCATCAGGCGCCCGGACTGGAGAAAAAGCCCCCCCACGGAGAGTGCCACTGCAGTCACGACCCCTTGAAAAACCCATCGGAGATCTCGGAGGCCGACATAGGACCAGACATTGCGGTAAAGCCCGTGCGCCCAGAACGTGGCGCACTGGATGGCAAACACCATCGGAAGAGCGGCCTTCAGCAACTCCCACTCAGCACGGGGAATCGAAAAATCAAACCGTATGAGAAATGCACCCACGAAGGCCGCGGGAATCGCGAGCCAGTCATACAGCAGCACCCCCAAACGCTGTCCCGTTGATTTCAAGTAGGCCTTCATGAGGCTTTGTTCTTAGCTTGGCGGCCCTGAAAAATCACCGTTTTCAAAATCACCACCAGATCCGAGCAAAGGGTCGCGTTGCGGGCATACTTCAGGCTGACAGCAAGCTTCCTGGGTAGGATTTCCTCGAGATAAAAGACCTCCGGGTCTGAAGCTCCGGCCATCAGCTCACTCTCATTGCCGAATTCCAGTGAGGCCGGATCGGTCACTCCGGGCGCATAGTCCAGGATTTGCCGC
>JBIIXZ010000134.1:0-7443 GCA_044347055.1 Bdellovibrionia bacterium
TCATGGAGACTCCACGCTGGCACTGATGTTGCTGTTCGCGAGCACCATCATCACCGGAGGGGTTCATGAAAAGGTTTGCTGTCATTCACGCATGGGGAATGGGTTTGCTCGTGCTCTCGGCTAGCGCTGCTCTCGCGAGCGAGGGAGATTGGGCTGGCGAAGATCTTCTGCTGAAGCCAGGAACGACGGCCACCGTCGAACTCCGCTCCAACAGTTGGGCAACCGAATCGGAGGTGACTCCGGTCGATGTCTGTCACGGGTTGACTCGAGAAGTCTGTCGACTCGAGACGGTGCAAGATTGCTGGGAAATCGAAGAGCAAACCTGCGCTGGAAACTTCTCTTCAACTTGCACGAAAACGACCCGACGAGTGTGCGGTCCGATGACCAAGAACGTCTGCCATACGGAAACGTACACGGGTTATGGCTCCGCTCAATGCGGCATGACGGAAAACGTTCGCCGAAGCCGCAAGCAGTACGACTCGAAGGCTCAGGTTCGCGTCAGTCTGGTCGATGCTCCTGAAGCGCTCGAAGAGCTGCCACTGAGTGTGTCTCTGGAGGAGTCGACCGTCAGTCTTCAGCCCTTGAATAACATCGACCGTCGTTTTGCTCTCTTTGTTCGAGAACTCCCGACGAGCTCGATCGTGAAGGAAGGCGCTTTGGTTCAGATCCGCAAGGAGATCGAGCTTCAAGTCGTGGACCTGATGTCGCTGACCTACACCTTGTCGACGCCTCAGGTGGACAAAGCCGGATTCACCGTCGCCCTGATCTCTCCCTTTCTGGATCGACTTCCTGTCACGGCATTTCGGTTTCATCTGACGCTGCTGGAGAACGATGTCCCTGTGATCTCGAAGAATCTCGATGCGGGGCAGGTCCTGGCGGAAAACGGCAAGATTCGAGTGGATTACCAGAAGCTCGGATTCAAGAAGAAGTGGCTCAAACGATACCGTGCCGCGTTGGTGGCGGACTTGAGCACCGAAAGTCTCATTCAGGCAGTCGCCAGACCGGGGTTCAACATGATCAGCGATAATTACAGGCTGGCCCCCGTTCCCCAAGAGATCATTTTCAAGCTGTGATGGAAGCGGCCGCCTCGCCCACGGCCGCACCACCTAGACAGCGCTGATCTGTCCATCCACAAGATGAATTCGTCGGTCCGCCATCGCCGCGAAATCCACATCGTGGGTAACGTAAATGACGGTAGCGCCCCGATCGCGATTGATCTTGCGAAGCAGGTTCATCACGGCCTGCCCATTGACGGAGTCGAGATTGCCGGTGGGCTCATCCGCAAAAATGTATCGAGGCTCCATGATCAGCGCCCGGGCGATGGCCACGCGCTGCTGCTCTCCCCCCGAAAGCTGGCTGGGCAGACGATCGCGCTTGTCCTCCAGTCCAAACTCCTTCAGGAGACCCAGCGCAGCCGACTCGCGCTCGAGGTGGCGTCCGGTCTTGCGAGCCGGTATCAAGACGTTCTCGAGAGCCGTCAGCTCGGGCAACAAGTAATGAAACTGGAACACGAAGCCCATCCTGAGGTTGCGAAACTCATGCAGGCGCGCGCTGCCGAGCTGATCGAGACGCTCTCCATCGATCCGGATCTCTCCCGAGGTCACTCCATCCAGCGAGCTGATCAGATACAGCAGCGTGCTCTTGCCAGAGCCGGAACGCCCGGTCACCGCAACCATCTCGCCCTGACGAATCTCGCCGGTCACGCCGCGAATGACCGGTGTCGGGGGCTCGCCGAAGCTCTTCACGAGACTCTGGAAACGGATTCCAGTTTCCATCACGCGTTCTCCGACCGGATGATCTGGATGGGCTCCATCCGACCAGCAGCCCTGGCAGGAAGAAGCCCCGCCAAAGTCGATGACGCAAAGGCGAGCAGGAAGCCGCGCACGTAGATCATCGGAAAAAAGACGATCATCATCGTTCCACCGCCGAGTCCGCGCTCGGTTGAAACAGGAATCCGCTCCATGCCCTTGCAGACGAGATAACCCAGAGCGCACCCGACCACTCCGCCCAAGACCCCAAGGATCACTCCCTGGATCATGAACAGCTGAAGAATGTCGCGGGGCAGGAACCCCATGGAGCGCAGGATCGCAATCTCTCGGCGCTTCTGGTTCACGGCCATGCTCAGGATATTGTAGATGCCGAAGCCCGCAACGATCAGGATCGACAGGGTCATCGAGTTCCGCACGATGTCCTGGGTCTTGAACACCGAAAGAATTCCCTCGTTGGACTGATCCCAGCTCTGCACCTTGTCCTGGGCGAGCAAGTTCCACGACGAGGCGACATTCGCCGACTGCTCCACGTCCACGAGCTTGACGGCAATGTCGGAAATGCGGCTGGGCGTGGCGTTGAGCTTCTGGACGTCCGTGAGCGCTCCGAAAAGAGTCGTGTCGTCGATTGTCTTCACTCCGAGTCGAAACACTCCGACGATCTTGAAGGGCTGGGCCGACCCCTTGCCGGTGGACACCAGGATCGTGTCGTTCATGGCGGCCCCCAGCTTCTTCAAGAGGCCCTCTCCGGCAGCCACGCGGTTGCCCGTCGTGCCGATGTCCTCGAAACGACCCTCGAGCATGAAGCTATGGATGTTGGTGACCTGCATCTGGCGCGAGGGTTCAGAGCCGATCAGCCTGGCGGAAGTCGATACCTTTGCTCGCGACACGATGGCCTGGGCCACGAGTTGCGGAGAGTAGGCCAGCACCCGCGGATCAGCACTGAAGCGATCCAACCAGGACTGCGGATACAGGATGTAGGCGTTGTCACGTCTTCCTGAAGGAGGCGCAATCCATCGGACCAGCGCCTCTTCGCCGAAGAAGTCCTTGTCCAGCGAATGAGCCGTGATGAGGTCTTCACGTGCCGAGATCCGGATGTGAGAGTCATTATTGACGAGCTGGTCGATGATGAAGCTCTGGAAGCCCAGCATCATGCCGGAGATCGCGATGTATGCCGCCGTACCCAGGACGATGCCGGCAAAGGTCAGCAGCGTCTGGCGCTTTCGACTGGTCAGGTGTCGGATGGCAAGAAAGAGCATGAAGTCGTCCTTG
This sequence comes from Bdellovibrionia bacterium, assembly GCA_044347055.1. GTDB lineage: Bacteria > Bdellovibrionota > UBA1018 > UBA1018 > UBA1018 > CAIOHW01. The sequence continues at coordinate 3,039 of JBIIXZ010000134.1, forward strand.
TCAGCGCCTGCCGAGGACGATCTGGTCGCCGGACTGCAGCTCACCCGGAAGAATCTCGACCCATTCGCCGTCGCTGACGCCCAGGCGAACCTCGATCTTGCGACGATGCCCCTCGCGGAGCACGGTCACGCGCCCGCCGGACACGGCCCTGACGGGAATGGAAAGCGCTGATTCGCGCCGCGCAACCTCGATGGCCACATCCGCCGTCATTCCGGGCAGCACGCCGTCCGGAAACTTTTCCAGATCGATGCGCACGATGAATTGATTCTCGCGGGGATAAATCGACGTCACCTGGCCATGGAATCGCTCATTGCGCAAGCTCTCGAACGTGACCCGGGCCTCCTGGCCGCGCTTGACCCGCAAGACCGACTGCTGCTCCAGCGAGATCTCGAGATACAGGTCCTCCAGCTTCACGACGGTGACCACCGGAGCATTCGGAAAAAGCAGCTCGCCTTCCTTGAACGGAATATTCGTGACGGTTCCTGCAAACGGAGCGCGAATGACGATTCCTTCGTCAAAACGAACTAGCGGCGACCCTGCCGGCACTTCCTGCCCCTCTGCCACGGGAAGCGATCGAATCGCGAGGCTGACGGCTGTCTTTGCCTGAAACGTGCGCGGAGCGATGACCGTTCCGAGCCCGTAGACGCTCTCCACGAGCGGCCCCTCCCGGGGAGGCACCGCATCGAACGACGTCGCGCGATACCGGTAGACGCCCACGCCGACCGACACCACGAGACCTGACGCGATCAGTGCGATGATGATGTTCCGGCGTTTGAAGTGAACCATGGGACGTGCTCGACCGGACTCAGGACTTCGGAGCGCCAGCCAGGAAACGCGCGGTCACGACATCCCAGTTCACGATCGCCCACCAGGCCTTGGCGTACTCGCCACGCCGATTCTGGTATTTCAGGTAATAAGCGTGCTCCCAGATATCGAGCGCCAGGAGCGGATACCCGCGCTTTTCGACGACATCCATCAGCGGGTTGTCCTGGTTCGGGGTCGTCACGACCTGCAGGCGCCCTTCCGAATCCTGGATCAGCCATGCCCATCCCGATCCGAACCGTCCCAGTGCCGCCTCTTCGAAGCGCTTCTGGAATGCCTCGAAGCCGCCAAAATCTCGCTCGAGCGCACGCAGGAGCTCCGTGCCAGGACGCGACCCTTTCGAGGTGGGTTTCATCATCGTCCAGAAGAGAGAATGATTGTAATGGCCGCCGGCATTGTTCCGTATCGCGGCCGGAAGCTTCGAAGCGCGCTCGAAGAGCTCCTCGAGTCGGAGATAAGCCCATGGCGTTCCCGTCGCGGCCTTGTTGAGCTGATCCACGTATCCGCGATGGTGCTTTGAATGGTGAAGCTCCATGGTCTTGGCGTCGATGGCAGGCTCAAGATCCGAGTACCCATAAGGAAGCGCCGGGAGCTCATGGATCTGGATCGACCTTCCGGCAATGTCCACGTCGGGCACGCGAGAGACCGAGGCACAGGACAGCAGAAGCGGCGACAAAACCCAGGGAGCCAGCCAACGGAAAAAACGAAGTGTTCTCATGAGGCAGCAAGGCTAAAGAAAGCCGATCGCTTCGTCAATGCTCGCTGCGGCAGCCGACAGTTCGCAGCAGGAGTTCAGCTACCCTCCTTCTCCGGACACCGCATCGGCGAGGTCGAGCACCCGGCGCGGTGCCGCCTCCTGGACCCGGGCCGCTGCGATCGGCAGCCGCGCATCATCGGGATGAAATCCTGGAACCCTTCTCGATTGGCGAAGGCAGAGAGCACGAGCCGAATCGATCACCCCGGTCGAGCGGACACAGTCCTCCAGGCTCTCCAGAAGCCTCAGAGAGAACTCCTGATCCTTCCGCGCTCGTTCGAGCTGTGATCCCAGTACTCGCGCAAACTTCAGCAATGAGGGTGGTGCCTGGTGCGGATCCGAGCGCACCTCTTCGCGGACCTGCGCGGGACGGGGCCAAACGGATCGAAACCGCTCGAGCTCCGCCTCCTGTTGTGGATCGTGAGGCCCCCGAGGCGTGGTGCTGCGATTCGCACGAGGCGCGTCCGACACAGGTGATTCCTCGATTGCCGCAATTTCAGGTGAGTCCGACACGCGATGGCTTCGAGACACCAGGACACCCAAGATCGCCACCGCCGCCGACGCCGCCAGCAGGATCCATTCACGACGCCGCTTCATCGAGGCTGGACCTCCGTCGAACTGCTCATGTCGGGAGCCCCGAAATCTCCTCGGACCATCGCTGTAACGTCGATCAGGATCCGTGTCGCGGCATCCAGGGCAGCCGCCTCGGTAAGGACACGCTCCTCCTCCGGGCAGTCCTTGCAGGTCCGCGCGACGGCAGCCCAATAGATGAAGTTCACGCTGTAGGCGCCCCAGGCCTCCTCATCACAGGCAAAGAGTCCTTCGTATTCGTGTCCCGTCGGACAAAGCACGTGGAGATGTCCACAAGACACGCCCACCGGATCCACGCCCTGTTGTGTGCGCAAGATGTCGGACCTCCAGATTCCTTGCGTACAGTCGGAGTGACGTCCCTCGTGAAGAAGAACGCCCACCTGAATGGGCGGAGGAGCCCTGAGGAATGCCGGTCCGAGCTGGATAATTCCGATTCGGGTCGACTCCACCGGAATCAGCTCATCATTGATCACAAACTGGAGCTTCTCGGGCTCGACCGCCTTTTTCAGAAACCAGAGCGAAGCCAGGTTCGTGGCCCCGCGGCCGCTATCATCTTCCTGCGAGAGCAGAGACGATTCGCGAGGCTGAAACACCACCGGCTCGGCATTGATGCGAACACGGCTCTCGATCTCCGTGTTTCCGGACAGGACGTAGTGAAGACGGAGCTCCAGAAATCCGCGCAGAGCGGCCGTGTCCACGCCACCGAAAATTTCACGAAACCATCGAACGTTTTCGCCCTGGACCGATCGAGTCGAGAGGTATTCCATGGCGCCGTTCACCTGCGCTGCTTCGACAGGAGTGAGCTCCGAATCAAATTCCAGGAAGGAGGCACTACCACTGCCGCGCCACACCTCCTCATCCTTGCATCCGACGAGCGCGATGCTCACCGCCATGGCCAGGAACAGCACGATCCCCTGAAGTCCCATGGTCTGCCCTGTTACAATTTCAGGGCCTGAGGCAGACTGCCCTCCATGAAATCTACTTCCCAGGCACGACAGCTTCGACAGGTGATTCGGAAGCTCGCTTTACGACTCCCTCGTTCAGCGCCGCAGCTCACTTTGCCGCAACAGCCTTTTGACTCCTTGCTTCTGGCACGCAGCGCGCTCTATCGGCGAAGCCGCGAGAGGTTCATCGCGCAGGGCGGAACCCTCGAGCCCGCGCTGCTCTCCTCGCCCCGGAGCCTCTCGGGTGCCATCCTGCTGGAAAACCGCATCCAGTATAGCCCGACCGAAGCGGAACTGCTGTGGACCGCTCAGGACTCTCGAGAAAACCCGGACCGCCTCCTGGACCTTCGAACCTATACGACCAGCGTCTTTCATGAGCAGACTCATCGATTGCTCTGGAGCTTCCTACCCCCGCCCGTGCCACAGGCGGGCGCGAATCGTCGGTACCTCAACTTCATCGAAAGCCTGGTCGTGATCACGGACATGGCGCTCAGCGATGGCCTTGGCCCCGAGCTCGCGCGTCCTCTTTATCTCGTCGGATCGATCTACGATCCGGGCACGACGGCTCGCAGCGCCGCTCGAAGCAGGCGCGGGTACCGACAGTACCTCCTGGCTGCGATGCATGCCACCACCCTGAACCTGGAGCTCTATGATCCTGCGGATATTGAGAAGATCATCCCCGCGCTTTTTGGTAAATCACCTCTGATTGCCCGCGCGACACGGCGGGCACTGAACCTCGATCGTCAGTTCGTGCTGAAGACCAATCCCATCTGGCAGCACAGGAATGGCCGCGAGATCGATCGATTCTTCCTGAAACAGGACCAGATCACCCCTGCGTCACGAGGAAGAATCGACCTGCCCGACGATCCGTTTCAGCACGGCATTTCTCTCTTCTGGGCGGAACGCTGGCTGGACGAAATGTCGGTTCACTGAATAAGGTGAATCCGTGGCCCACCTTGTTCCGACCCAAGAAAATCCGTTGAATCGCTTCCTCGAATTCGTCCTCGAACGCGGGCTCGATCTCTATGCGGCCCAGGAAGAGGCCGTGCTGGAGCTCTACTCCGGAAAAAACGTGATCCTGAACACGCCGACCGGCTCCGGCAAATCGCTGGTCGCGCTGGCGCTTCATTATCTGGCCCTGTGCGAGGGCCGCCGCTCGGTATACACCTGCCCGATCAAAGCCCTCGTCAATGAGAAGTTTCTATCGCTGTGCCGCGATTTCGGTCCGGAGCAGGTGGGAATGATCACCGGAGATGCGTCGGTCAATCCGGATGCGCCAATCTTGTGCTGCACG
>JBIIXZ010000013.1:0-23875 GCA_044347055.1 Bdellovibrionia bacterium
ACGCTTTTCGGCCATCCCATCGGACTCTTCGTGCTCTTCTTCACCGAAATGTGGGAGCGCTTTTCGTATTACGGCATGCGCGGACTGCTGAAGCTCTACATGGTCAACTACCTGTTCGTGGCATCTCGCCAGGTCCTCCAAGGCGGCGAAGCGCGCATGGAAGGCGATCCCTCGCAGGTGCTCGGCTGGGCGACGATCCAGAGCTGGATCAACTCGGATCCGAACACGGCGGTCGGCTCGTATGCTTCAGTGATCTACGGCTGGTACACGGGCCTCGTTTATCTCACGCCGGTTCTGGGCGGCTATATCGCCGATAAGTACTGGGGACAGCGCAAGACCGTCTTCGTGGGCGCCGTGCTCATGGCGATCGGCCACTTCATCATGGCCTTCGAGAACTGGTTCTTTATCGCGCTCGCGTTCCTGATCGTCGGCTGCGGCGCCTTCAAGCCGAACATTTCGACCCAGGTCGGTGCGCTTTATCCCGAAGGCGATCCGCGCCGCGATGGTGCGTTCACGATCTTCTACATGGGCATCAATCTGGGCGCCTTCATCTGCAATCTCGTCTGCGGAACCCTGGCCGCCGTTTACGGCTGGCATTACGGTTTCGGCGCGGCCGGTGTTGGCATGGTCATCGGACTGATCATCTACGCCTGGGGACAAAAGTATCTTGCGCCCGATAACCTGAGCAACATGCGCCATGCTGCCGAAGTCGCCGGAAAGTCGATCGAGCGCGCGGCGGAAGTCGTGAAGCAGAAGCTGACCCCCGCGGAGTGGAAGGCTGTTTGGGCGCTCGTGGGCCTCTGCCTGTTGAACGTCGTATTCTGGGCGGTGTATGAGCAGCAGGGCAACACGATGCAGACCTGGGCCGATGAGCGGACGCAGTGGCCGACGCTTTTTGGCTGGCAGATGCCGGCCACCTGGTTCCAGAGCTTCAATCCGCTCTTCATCTTCCTGATGGCTCCGTTCCTCGACATGTTCTGGGCTCGCCAGGCTCGAAGTGGCAAGGAACCGAGCAGCGTCGCCAAGATGGCGATTGGTGCGAGCATCCTCGGGCTTTCATTCATCGTCATGGTTCTGGGCTCGCAGATGGTCGGCGATGGAAAGGGAAGTTGGTTCTGGCCGGTCTTCTGCACGCTGCTTCTCACCGTCGGCGAGCTGTATCTTTCACCCATCGGCCTGTCGCTGGTCACGAAGGTCTCTCCGGCCCGCATCGTCTCGATGATGATGGGAATGTGGTTCCTGTCGAGCTTCCTCGGAAACATCCTTTCGGGCTACATCGGGGTGCTTTTCGAACAGAAGATCCTGACGGCGACCGAGTTCTTCATGCTCCTGACGGTACTGGGGGTGGGAACCGGGCTGGCGATTTTCGCCTTTTCGAAGCCGCTCAAGAGAGCGATCGGTCACGAAGTCTAGGACGATAAAGTCAAAGAAATCCTTCGATTTTTTGCATCCCTTGACGTGGGGCCAATTCATCCCCATCTTGAAGGGCATAACAAGGAGAGTTTTCCATGGGTGCATGGCTGAAGCGAATCACATTGTTCCTCGCCCTGAATTTTCTAGTGGTCATGACGCTGTCGATCCTGACGAGCGTGCTGGGCATTCGCCCGTACATCCAATCCTACGGAATGGATTACGGCTCGCTCATGGCCTTCTGCCTCGTCTGGGGCATGGGGGGCGCGTTCATCTCGCTCGCGATTTCGCGAATCATGGCCAAGATGATGATGGGGGTGAAGGTCATTGATCCTCGCCAGCTCCATGATCCTCAGCTTCAGTGGCTGGTCGAGACGGTCCATAGCCTTGCCCGTTCCGCGGGGATCTCGACGATGCCTGAAGTCGGCATCTACGACAGCCCTGAAGTGAATGCCTTCGCGACCGGACCGACCAAGAACCGAGCTCTGGTTGCAGTATCGAGCGGCCTGCTGAATCGGATGGATCGCCATCAGGTTGAGGGCGTGCTGGGCCACGAAGTGGCTCACGTGGCCAACGGCGACATGGTGACGATGACCCTGATCCAGGGAGTCGTGAACGCGTTCGTGATGTTCCTGGCACGTGCAATTGCCTTTGCAGTAGCCCAGAGCGGGCGTCGTGATGACAGCGAAGGAAGCTCGTTCTCGTCGGGCACGTATTACATCGTCCAGTTCGTGCTTGAGATCGTGTTCATGATCCTGGGCTCGATTCTGGTGGCTTTCGTCTCGCGCTGGCGCGAGTTCCGAGCGGATCATGGTGGCGCCCGGTTGGCCGGTCGCGACAAGATGATTGCAGCGCTCGAGGCGCTCCGCCGCAATTACGAGCTGATCGACACGCAGGCCCAGCCTGCCGTGCAGTCGCTCAAGATTTCGGGGCGCGGTGGCTTCCTGCAGCTCTTCTCTACCCACCCATCGCTGGAAGAGCGTATTGCTCGGCTCGAAACGGCCACGAACCTCTAAGAACGAAACAGCCTGCCTTGTTTTCGCATCGACGCCTCAGGTCCTTCCGGCCTGGGGCGTTTGGTTTTGAGCTTGCACCATTGAGCTTCCATGAGCGCATCCCCGGCCCATGCTTCCCTCCTCACCTGCGAGGATTGCATGTCTCGTGAAGTGGTGACGATTGATCCCAATAGCCCATTGCTCGAAGGAGCGCGACTGATGCGCGAGCTCGGCATTGGAGCCTTGCCCGTCTGCCAGGGGTCTGCGTCGCTGCCGCGCCTGCTGGGCATGGTCACGGACCGTGACATCGTGATCCGCGTCATCGCGGAAGACCTCGACCTCGAACGGGTGAATGTGGGCGAGGTCATGAGCAGTCCGGTGATCTACTGTTACCAGGATGAGTCTCCGTGGGTGGCCCTGCACCTCATGGAGCAGCACCTCATTCGGAGGCTTCCGGTGGTTGATCGCCAGACCAAGCGGCTCGTCGGCATGCTGTCGATCAGCGACCTTTCACGCGTGCATCCGGCACCACTCGAGAGTGGGCAGACGGAACCGAGCTGGGCTGATCGCGTGGTCGAGGTGATGGGCGCCCATCGCGGCTGGAGCGAGCTGCGCTAGGCCTCCTGAAACTGGAATTGCTGGCGAACTTGCGCGAGGAGTCGCTCGCGGTCCTCTGAGGTCGAGCATTCCGAGGTTCCGTAGGGACGGAACTGGGTGGAGCGCGCGAGCTTGGCGAGCCAGTCTTCAGCCAGGAGCGAGAGAATCTCGCCTGCAAGAGAGGGGTGAGTCACGGCCATGGTCGACTCATTCTTGATGGGCGTGGCGCGACCCTCGGTAAAGGGGCGTCCGACGATGAATCCCGCCAGCAGGAGTCCGACCCGAACCGGTGTTGCAGCCGAGTACGTGTAGAGTCGCGCATTCGGAGAGAGCTCACGCACGCGCCGAAAGAGTTCCAGTGACCAGAGCTCCGGGCAGACCTTCGGGCTATAAAAATCCCAATAAATCAGCTCGGCAGAAGGAATGGAGGCAGAAGCAGAAGCGTTCAGGATTTCGGTGACGTCTCCACGGTGCAGCTTCCACTGGTGCTGAACTCCTGAAACTTCGCGGATGCACTCGCCAGTGCGAAGGAGTGTCTGCAGGTCGTGTTCGATGCCTCGCAGAAACGGAAAATCACCGATCCGCGCCAGAGCCTGCTCCAAGGCTTCGGGATGGCGTTCAAAACTGTGAAGGTGCAGGCCTCGATTTCTTGACCGGAGTGAACCGCTGTTCGGTTCAGGCGAGAGACCGCAGGCCATCTTCCAGGCGAGTGCGCTGTTTCCCGCAATTCCCATTCCCGCATCCCAGAGCACCAGCGGGCGTTCCGTCGCCAGGTCCAGCCTCTCGGCCAGGCGCGAAGGCTCCAGAAAAATGAGCTCGGCTTCACGCTCCGGGCCAATCGACGAATGCATGGCCTGCTGGTTTCGAGGGTCTCGGAGAGTGGCACCCTCGGCGCAGGCGACGATTTCGAACGCCGGCTGGCCCAGTGGCTCGACGAAGCCCGCGTCCTCGGTTACCCGGACCATCCCTGGAACCTTTTCAGGCGGAGGCTGTTGGCCAGCACCGAAACCGAGCTCAGTGCCATCGCGGCCCCGGCAAGGACCGGACTCATGCGAATACCGAAGGCGGGAACCAGAAGGCCCGCCGCCACAGGAATTCCAAGCACGTTGTAAAGAAACGATGCGGCCAGATTCTGGCGGATCGTGCGCAGCGTGGCGCGCGAAAGCAGAAGCGCCTCGCGAACGCCGGAGATCTGTCCCCGCATGAGCGTCACCTGCGCCGCCTCGAGCGCGACGTCGGTTCCTCCGGCCAGTGCGATCGAGCACGACGCGCGGGCCAGTGCTGCGGCGTCGTTGATGCCGTCTCCGACCATCGTCACACGACCGAGCGTGGCCTCGAGCTGGGCCACCTTCTCTTCTTTCTGTGACGGCAGCACCTCGGCGTCCACGCTTGATGGATCGATGCTGAGCTCGCGTGCGATCGCTTCGGCGGTCGAGCGACGGTCGCCCGAGAGCATGCGCACCTGAAGGCCCCTGGACTTCAGCCACTCGATGGTCGCGCGAGAGTCCGGTCGAGGTTCGTCGCGCACGGCCAGGATCGCCACGACCGCAAAATCGATCGCGAGGATCATGCAGGTCTTTCCTTGGGCTCCGAACTCGGACAAGTGGCGTTGAAATTCCTCCGGCATCGACACGGACATGGACTGCAGGAGCTCGGGATTTCCGAGGAGCGCGAATTTTCCGCCAAGCGATGCGCGAATGCCACGCCCGGGAACCGCCTCGAAGCGATCGGGCGCGATGAGCGGCAGTTTCTTTTCTCGGGCCGCCTGAACGATGGCCTGGGCGAGGGGATGCTCGGAGTGCTGTTCGAGGCTTGCCGCGATGGCGAGGGCTTCATCCTCCGTCACGCGGACCGACCGTACGTCGGTGAGCGTGGGGTGCCCCAGGGTCAGTGTTCCGGTCTTGTCGAAAACAAAGACCCGAGATGCGGCGAGGGCTTCGAGCGCAGCACCCGTACGAATCAGGATGCCGCGCTGGGAAGCCTTGCCGAGGCCCACGACGAGTGCGGCCGGAGTGGCAAGGCCCATGGCGCACGGGCACGCAATCACCAGAACGGAGACGGCAAAGACGAGAGCCTCTTCGACTCCCACGCCGACCGCAATCCAGACGACGAACGTCAGCACGGCGATGACCAGCACGGCGGGAACGAACGTGGCGCTCACCTGGTCGGCGAGTCGCTGGATCGGAGCGCGGCTCATCTGCGCCTGCTCCACGATCTCGATCATTTGCGAGAGTAGCGTGCGTTCGCCAACCGCCATCACCTCGATCTCGAGCGTGCCCTGAAGATTCTGCGTTCCGGTGATCACACGGTCACCGACAGATTTTTCTACGGGCAGGCTTTCGCCCGTCAGCCACGCTTCATTGACCGAGGAATGTCCACTGATGATCTTCCCGTCGCACGGAATCTTCTCGCCGGGGCGCACGCGCACGCGATCATGAACCCGAAGCTCCGAGGCCGGCACTCTCTCTTCGGTATCCTGGTCGCTCGTTTCGCGGTCGGCCCGACTCAGGCGCGAGGCTTGCGGAGGCTGCAGCTGAAGCAGGCCGCGAACCGCTTCTCCGGTCCGGGTCTTGGCACGGCTTTCGAGCCATTTTCCGAGGCGAATGAAGCCGATGAGAAAAACCGAGACTTCAAAATAAAGATGACCACTGGTGTGCCGAAGTCCGAGGTAGAGACTCAGAAAAAAGGCGGCCAGCGTCCCGAGTCCCACGAGGGTTTCCATGCTGGACCCATGGCCGCGGAAAACGCGAACCACGCCCTGAATGAAGGGCCATCCCCAGATCCATTGAACGGGAAGGGTGAGCAGGAGCTGGGCCCAGAACACCCAGGGCGCATGCGTCTGCATGAGCAGCATCTGGACGACGCCGATGCCCAGGCTTGCGAAAGCGGGCAGGGCGCGGCTCTCCCAGTCCGCAGCGCCCGGGAGGTGCCGGGCATGATCCTCGGTCGCCGTCTCTGAGGCGCGAGCCCAGGGCGCGATCGAGTATCCCATCGGGGCGACCGCGGCATCGAGCTTCTTCCAGTCGGGTTCTCCCGGGCTCTTCAGTGTGATTTCCGCAGCAGAAGAAAGGAGATTGACCTGAACCTTATCGACCTCGGGAATCGAGCCCACGGCCTTTTCCACGCGCGCGACGCAGGACGCACAGTGCATTCCGGTGACTTTCGCGCGCAGGGTGATCGGATGCTTCAGCTGGACTTCAGGTCTTGGGTTCATATCGGCTGGGGTGCGACGACTGAACGCTTTCGAGCGCCTGGGTCTCGGCAACAATCCTGCGAATGGTCGGAAAGTCGTCGAGTCCGACTCCGAAACGGTCTGCGTTGTAGCACTGCGGAATCAGGCAGAGGTCGGCCCAGCTCAAGTCACTGCCCACCGAAAACCGTCCTGCCACCGGCGTGGCCGCGCGTTCGAAAGCCGCAAGCCCCTGGTGAATGAATTCCTGCGCCCAGCGCTTCTGCTCGGCAGCGTCGCTGGAATGCCGATGAAGAACGTTGAGGTTCTGCACGGGCTGCGTGTCGGAGCTGATGATTCCTGCCAGAGAGCGAACCCGGGCGCGATTCCACGGGTCTCCCGGAAACAGCGAAGGACCGGGATGGACTTCATCGAGCCAGTTCACGATCGCCGTCGAATCGCTCAGAAATCGCTCTGCACCCGTGAGATCCAATCTCTCCAGGGCAGGAACGTAGCCCAGAGGATTTCTCGAGCGATGCGTTTCGGATTCCGATTCGCCGTCGAGCAGGCTGACGTGCTGAAGCTCTGCCGCAATACCCTTGTAGTCGAGCGCCCAGCGCACCCGCCAGCTGCAGGAGGATCGCCAGTAGTGGTAGAGCTTCAGTCGTGGCGTCGGTGCCGCCATCACTTTTCTCCGGCTGACGGGGCAGGAACGTACTCCTCGCTGGCTTCGACGATGGTGTTCTCGAGCCTGCCGAGGGCATCGACCTCGAGGACGACCTTGTCGCCGGGCTTCAGCCACTGATTGTCGGTGATCTTGGAGCCATTAAGCTCAAGAAAGCAGCCCGTGCCCACGGTTCCGGAGCCGATCACTTCGCCCGGCTCGAGCATCACGCCGTAGCTGGCGCGCTCCAGGATCTGTCCGAAGGTCCAGCTCATGTCCTTGACGTTGCCAAAGGAGATCTGCTTTCCGTTCACGAAACAGCGCATCTTCAGGTTGTGGCGCTCGCCGTTCGGACCGGGCTGGGCATAGGTGGCAAGCTCATCGCGAGTGACGAGCCAGGGGCCGAGCGACGTGGCGAAGTCCTTGCCCTTGGCAGGGCCGAGATTGAGCTTCATCTCCTCCATCTGGAGGTGACGAGCGGACCAGTCATTCATGATCATGTAGCCGAAGATGTGCTCGTCGGCCTTGGAGGCGGGAATATTCTTGCCGCCCTTGCCGATGACGACGGCCACCTCAAGCTCGAAATCGAGCTTGTCGAGCGCCTGCTTCTGCACCGGAAGGTCGCCTCCGCCAGTAACGCCCAGATGATTCGTGAAATAGAAGATCGGAAAGAGGTCAAACTCCGGAATCATCGGAACACCGCGATTTCGGCGCGCAGCCTCGACGTGCTGGCGGAAGGCGTAACCATCTCGCATCGAGACCGGGCGGGGAATGGGCGAGAGCAGGGTGACTTCCGAGGCGGCGACGCTCTTGGCCTCGCCCGACTTTTCCCATTGCGCGGCCTGCGCTCCCCAGTCCTTGCCGCTACGGATCAGCTCCAGCATCGAGCCGGGAAGCGAGGGGTGCGAGAGCACTCGTGCATCGCTTCCTGCAGCTCCGGCTGGCAGCTGGATCCAACCGACGCGGGCGGAGGTGGCAGGTTCGGACTTGGCAACGAAAGTGACCCATTTCATGGGCGGAAAACTACCGCCCGGCGAGTCCGTCTGTCAAAGGAGAAGCGGTCAGGGCGACAGGACTTGTTCGCGCAATTCGTTGAAGTAATCGGCGCATTTGCCGCCAAAACGCGAAGCGCGGAACTTGAGATGGTCCTTGAGGGCGGAAACCAGCATTCGGGAGGTGATGATCGCCGTGGCGCGCACCTCGGTGTTGAAAATGCTGCGGACCAGCGACCCGGAGACGCGCTTGAGGGCGATTCGCTGGTAGATGCGCCGTGCCGAGTAGCGCGGAAAGCTTCCTTTCGGGTCCAGCTTGTCGAGCTGAGCGCCGAGGCTGGTCAGCTCCTTTTCGAGGAACAGGCGAGCCCGGTTGAAAGACACGAACGAGGCCGGAATCTCCATTCCGTTCTCAAGCGAAACCATCATGAACTTGTCGATTCGGCCGGTCAGCTCGGATTCCGTCTCGTAGATTCGGGCGTAGGCCGACTTGAGGAACTCTCGCTTGTTGTCCGGAACCTTTCCGATCGATTCGAAGATTTCGAGGACCCGTTCGGGCTTGGGAGTCTGGGCAGCCAGAACCAGCTGGAGGAATGCCCGCCGCTCGTCGACTGAAAGTGCGCCCGCGTTGCCGAAGTCGATCAGCGTCACCCGGTAGCCGAGCTCTGTCTCCGGGGCACTCTCGAAGAAGATGTTTCCGGGGTGAAGATCTCCGTGGAAGAATCCGCGGCCGAACATCACTTCGTCAAACCACGCGTCAAGGATGTTGGAGACTGCCTTCGCCCGCAGTGCGGCATCCTGGGCCGTCGTGACGCCCTTGGATATCTTCGCTCCCGGAGCACGCTTCGAGATGAGGATGTCTTCATGGGCGTCGAGGCTTTGGATCTGCCCCGCCACGCTGATTCCGAGATTGGGTCGCTCATACACCGAGCCCATGATCAGGTTTCGCGATTCGTTGCGGAAATTCAGCTCATCGAGGACGGTTTGTCCGACCTTCTTGAGCATCTCGTGGGCTGCCGGTTCGTTGGACGATGCAGACAGCAGGCCCGCGATTTCTCGGGTGGCGATTTCCATCAGCCTGGGCCTCCGGATCTTCACGACCACCTTTTGTCCGTCAATGAGCTCTGCTGCGTGCACCTGGCCGACCGAGGCTGCGGCAAGCGGTGTCTTGTCGAAGCTCTTGAAGAGCTGGTCGGCCGGCTTGCCGTATCTGTCCTCGATGGTCTTGACTGCGATATCTGCTGGAAAGGGACGAATCTCATTCTGAAGGGCGAGCATCGTCGATGCGAGCGCCGGATTCTTCACGTCCCTGCCGATCAGCTGGAAGAGCTTCTGCATGCAGGGCCCTGAGTTTTGAAGCATGCTCGAGAGCTGCTGCGCCTGCGACGACCTGGGGGGCAGTTCGAGCTGTGCGATGATGATCCTGCTCTTGTCGAGGCGGTCCATTCTCTCGAAATAGGAAGGCAGCACGTTGGACATGAAGCGCGACAAGGTCTCGTCCGTCAGCCCGAGTTCTCCTTTCGGGTTGGCAAGCATCCGGGCCGCCGGAGTCTTGTGGAGCTCATAAGCAGCAACTTTTTCCTGGGTTTCGCTCGCAATCTTGAGAAAGCGCGAGTCCTCGAACTTCTTCAGCACTTCCAGGCGCTCTTCCTCGGTGGACTGCTCCAGCCTATTTGCGAGGCGTGCTCCGACCGGCGACTGCGCGAGTCGGTTCGTGGCGCCCTGGAGGGATCCGGGAAGGCTCACCCCTTCGAGATCCGCCTCTCTCGCAATGGACTGAAGATCGCGGCCCTCGATCACCCAGCGGAAAACCGTCGGGTGCCGCGCCAGAACTTTCCGGACATCGTCGGCCGTGGAATCGCGGATTTCGACGGTATCGGCGATGAGATCGCGAAGGAAGGCCCGTAGCAGCCTCCCTTCCTCGGCGGTGGCCTGCTTGGCCGATGCAGGAGCTACTGCGGGCTGCGAAGTTGTCGTTGCCGGCGTCGCGTTGGGGTCGGCGAGCGCCACGCTTCCCGCGAGCGCAATGCCGAGGAGGAAGGAGAACCGGTGCAGCGACGAACGACGCAGGTTGCCCATACTGATGAACAGTTATCGGCAAAACAGCGTCAAAAAATGAGCGTTATTGTGGAGGGAGGAGTGTCGAAGGCGACATGGGTCGTTGCAAGGGCGCAGATCAAAAGAAAACGGCGCTTCCGGTTTGGCCGGAAACGCCGTTTCTCTAAAACTTGGACGCGTGTCCTGGAATTACCAGAAACGCTTGTTCGCGAAGGTTTCCTTCAGCGAACGCGGGAAGGACCAGCGGGGCTTCTTGGTAGCCGGGCGGGCCTTGATTTCCATGGCTTCGCCGGTGAAGGGGTTGACGCCCTTGCCAGCCTTGCGTGCCTTGACTTCCTTGCGGATCAGGGTGCCGATGATGGGGAAGCGAACGCGCTCGCCGCCTGCAGCAGCCTTGGCGCCGTTGTTGAAAGCAGTTTCAATGGCTGCCTTCAGGTCGGAACGCTTCAGCTTGATTTCGCCCTTGCGGGTGACGCTGGCAGCCTTCATGACATTTTCGTGCAGTTCGTTGATGAAAGAGTACTTTACCTTTTTCTTAGCCATTTTTTGGTCTCCTGACGAAAAGTTGTAGGGACGAAACTTTGGCAGTGCAACCAAAAATTCGAGAAAAATCGGATTTTTTTTCAGGGGTCCCGATTTTTCGCGGACCCCTGATTTCAAAAAATCACGCCGCAGCAGCCTTTTTTTCGTATTTTTCTGGTTCTAGCGGTCGCGTCGTGGATTCGACGAGCGCATTGAATTCCTTGCTCAGAATTTTCAAGATATCGCCAAATGAGACGATTCCGAGCGCTTTTCCCTGCTGGTCGACGACAGGAATCCTTCGCACTCCCTCATCATGCATGGCGTTGATGCAGTCGAAGAGGCCGTCGTTTTCAGAGACCGTGCGTGGCGACGACGTCATCAGGTCCTTCACCCTGCACTGATGGAAATCCTTGTCCTCGCCGAGGCATCTCAGGACGAGGTCACGATCCGTGATGATGCCAAGCGGTTTCTTCTGGTCATCGCATACCAGCACGCTGCCGATATTCTCCTCCTTCATGAGGCGGACAACCTGGTCGATGCCGTCTTCCGGTTTGACTGAAAACAATTCCAAGCGAATGATGTTCTTGAGCATGGCCTAGTGCGCTGCAACGCACGCACCGCCATGAACTGCGGACCGAGGAGCGCCCATGACGAAGCAGCCCATTGAAGCCGTTCTTTTCGATCTGGATGGAACGCTCGTCCATTCAGAAGCTGTTGCAGCCCGGACGGTCGACTTCGTCTTTGCGAAGCATGGCGCTGTCCTCGATCCTTCGCATGCCCTCGCAGTCACCGGAAAGACCTGGTCGGCGGCAATGGACGAGCTGGAAAGGCTGGCCGTCCTTCCGGCTGCACGTGACGTCCTGCTCGAAGAGATCCTTCAGGAGTATCGGCTTCGCCTGAAGACTGAAGTCCATGCGGTTCCGGGCAGCGAGGCGGCCGTCGCGCGGCTGGCAGCCGAGTATCGGCTGGCGCTCGTTTCCGGCTCCTATCGAGAAGAAATTTTTTTCGCCCTCAACATGCTTCGGATCGCCCATTTTTTTGACCCCATTCTCGGAGCAGAGGACTATCCCCACAGCAAGCCCGCGCCCGACGGCTACCTGAAGGCCTTGGGGCTCCTGGGGGTGGAGCCTGCTCGTGCCGTGGTCTTCGAGGATTCGGAGCCCGGAATTCGATCGGCACTTGCAGCCGGATGCCGGGTGGTTGCAGTCCGGCATTGTGGTTCGCTGGACGCGCGGTCTCCGTGGCTGGCGCGCGCGCATGCCGTCGTGGATACGCTCGAGAACGTCCATCCGGAGTGGCTTCAATCGGCGTTGCGATGATCAGCGTGGAAAGCCGGAAGGAGCAAGCAGTCGGCGGGCTCCTGAATGAAGGAGAAAGATCGAGCCCGGGCGATCGCTGGAACGGGCTCGAAGTTCGGAGTCGATTTCCACGACGAGCTTGTTTTCCTTGCGATCCAGCCACTCGATCGTGATCTCGGGCCGAGTGAAGGATGAAGTCGAAAGATCGAACTGCTCGATCTGAAGGTGGGCGATGGCTTCGAGCGCGGCTTCCGCAGCAGCTCCAAACCCACGAGTGTTCGTTGTGCCGCCGACCGGGGCCCATGCGCCGCTACTGCGTTCCGCTGCCCAGGCCGTCTTGGGCCTCATCCAGCGGATGTTCACCCGATCCGCGTCATCCAAGGCCCAGGTCATCAGTTTCTGGTGCCGGGTCTTCTGGAAGGCGGGCATCATCGAGATCATGTCGAGGGCCGCGCCATTGACGACGAGACGCTCGTTGCCGATGCGGGCGTAGCGTCCACCGGTCGCAACCGGAGCACCCAGCAGGACCTCGAATCGGCGCTTTCCATCGACCCATTCCAGACGAGTCCATGCCGGAAGCAGGCCGAAGCTGGAGTCGTCGCCATTCAGGGTCGAACTCACCTTTCGAAGGCCCCTCAGGCTGTCCAGCAGATGACGGAGGAAGCTGCCGTCGGCGAGAGCGTCGGATGCGGTGATGCTCTCCGGAGCCTGCTGGATGATCCATTTCGGCGTGACCTGCTGAGGTCCCAGCCAGCCATTTTGCGCGTATCGGGCCGTCCACGGTTCGGCGGAGGGCTCATTTCTGGAAATCAGGAGCTCGCGAACGGCCTCGTAATCGAAGCTGAAAACGGGTTTGCCGACCGGAAGCGCCTCGGGCTCGGATTTCGTGCAGCCTGCGGCCAAGGCCAGGAACAGGATGGAAAGGCCGAGGCGAACTCTTGGGGCGATCATGGATTCTGAAAGGACTTCCAGGCGAGGGCGGCCAGGCTGGTCATCACCATGAGTACCGCGAAGGTGGCGTACGCCTCGAAGGCCTTATTCTTGGAAGCGAGTTCCTGCGAAAACTTCAGGTGGTCCTTTTCGGGATTCACCTCGAGCAGGTTTTCAGTTGCTGCGGGCCAGGGACGGGGAAAGAAGCGGGGCACGAGCTGACAGTAGGTGACGTAGGGCTTGCCGAAGATCTTCTCCAGCTTCACTTCTTCTTCGAGGATGATGAAGTGATAGATCATCGCGAAAACCACCGAAATCACGATCAGCAGCGCCCATTGAGAAACGGCCATCGCCGCACCCACGGCCATGAGATAGGTGCCGAGGTAGAGAGGGTTGCGAACCCAGGCATAGGGTCCGCCGACTGCGGGACGGGTGTCCTTTCGGAGGAATCCGCTGGCCCAGTAACGGAGACTTGCACCGACGAAACACACGAAAATTCCAGGAATATTCGGGTATTCACGGGCGGAGAATACCAGGATCGCGCCGGCGATCCATGCGGCGATGATTCGGGGCTTGCCCTGGATGGTGTGATGGAACCAGTGGATGGCTTTCTGCATAGGATGTCATCGCCTTATCTTCGATAGGGGTGGAGCGCAAGCGTCCTCCCCGGGTGCAACGTCGTGAAAATCCAGGCCCAAGGATCAATCGTTGAACATTCCGGGGGGGTAGGGTAATTTCCGCCCACTTTTACAGACGAGCAGGAATGGAGGAAATTTCCTTTGAAGCGAGCTTCCATGAACAAGGTCCCGGCCGGCAAGGCCGGCCAGAAGAAGATCCCGCCATTTGCGGCGGCATCGGTCCTCAACGGAAAACATTCCGGTCTGAAGGCGAAAACATCCAAGCAACCTGAGGTGAACAGAATGGTGCAGACCGAAAAGGTCTCGGCTCCGCTGGTGAAGACCAGTGCAGCCAAGAAGTTCCGTTTGGCTCCCGAGCAGCTGGTCAAGATCCATGACTACATGGTCAAGACCCGCGCGCTCGAAGAGCGCATGATCAAGATGTTCAAGCAGTCCGACGGCTATTTCTGGCTGGGCGGACCCGGCGAGGAGGCCTTTGCGGTTCCGCTGGGCATGCAGGGCAAGATCGGCCAGGGCGTTCATTACGACTTCTGGCACCTGCACTATCGCTCAAGCGGCATCCTGATGCCCATGGGACTCGACCCGATGGGTTGCATTCGCCAGATGAAAAATGTTGCTGCCGATCCGCACTCGGGCGGCCGCAACTTTGCCAACCACCTTTCCGTTCGTGAGTGGAACGTGGTTCCGATCACGTCCACCATCGAGACCCAGTACCTGACCGCAATCGGCTCGGCCATCGCGCAGAAGCAGGAGGCGAAGGACTCGATTACCGTGGTGACGGGCGGCGACGCCGGCACCGCGGAAGGAGACTTTGCCTCGGCACTCGTGTGGTCCACGCGTCCAGGCAATGAGCTTCCGATGCTGATCATCGTGACGAACAACGCCTGGGGAATCTCGACTGCCGCCTGCACGCAGCATGGCGACAAGATCATTTCGGATCGCGGCAAGGCCTTCGGCATGAAGACTCGCACGATCAACGGCCTCGATGTCGAGGAAAGCTGGTTCGCGATCAAGGAAGCCATGGACTACATCCGCACCGAGCGGAAGCCTTACTTCCTCGAGTCGATCGTCAGCCGCATGTACGGGCACAGCTCCGCCACCGGCGCGAACCTGGTTCCGGGCGAAGCCGATCCGATCGCGACTTTCGAAACTCAGCTTGCGGCGGCAGACATCATGACGCCGAAGGAAATGAGCGACCTGCGCGAAGAGTACAACGCCCAGATGCTCGAAATGGCCAAGCGCGTGAAGGAAGAGGCGATGCCGGATCCTTCCACGATTTATGACTACACCTACTACGGCCAGAAGGGACGGTACTGGTAATGGCAACGATGGTTCAGGCCCTCCGGATGGCCCTTCACTATGGTGAAGAAAATCTGGGCGTGAAGAACATCTTCGGCGAAGACGTCGGTCCTCCGCTGGGCGGCGTGTTTACGGCTACCCAGGGACTCAAGACCACCTGGAACTCGCCGCTCGACGAGCGTGGCATCATCGGCGCAGCCATGGGCCTCGCCTTTGCGGGCTCGCGCTGTGTCGCCGAGATCCAGTTCGCCGACTACATCTACAACACGATCGACCTGCTGAAGCTGGCCGGCAACCAGTGCTGGGCCTCGAACGGCATGTGGAACCTGCCGATGACCGTCATGACTCCGGTCGGAAGCGGCATCCGCGGCTCGATCTACCACTCGCATTCGTTCGATGCGACGATGACGCACATTCCGGGCTGGAAAATCGTGATGCCGTCGACGCCTGCGGACGCCTACGGACTCATGCTCTCGTGCCTCAAGGACGAGAACCCGACGATGTTCCTGATTCCGAAGGCATTGACCCGCATGAGGGGCGAGGAGCTTCTGCCGGGAGAGCCGGATGAAAAGACGCTCAAGTCCATGATCGATGCTCCGCTGGGCGATCGTTCGCAGTGGAGAGCCCAGTGGCCGAACATTGGTGCGCACGAAATTCCGCTCAGCCAAGCCAAGATCTGTCGCTCCGGCGATCACGTCACCGTGGTGAGCTACGGACGCACGATGCCGCTCGTGAACCAGGCAGCGGATGCGCTGGCTCAGGAAGGCATCTCGGTCGAAACGATCGATCTGCGCACGCTCTGGCCGTATGACTGGAACGCCATCGTCACGTCGATCAAAAAGACCGGACGCGTTCTTTACGTCAACGAAGACACTGAAGTGACGAACTTCGGTGAGCATCTGATCCGCCGCACGGTCGACGAACTCTTCTATGAGCTCGAAGCCCGTCCGAAGCTCCTCGCCGGTGCCTTTACGCCGGGCGTGGGCCTCGCGGATGCGCTCGAAATGGCTTCGGTTCCGCAGCTCGGCTCGATCACCGAGTCGATTCGCGAACTCGCCCACGAGCGCGCGTAATCGGGTCGGTCTTCGGCCTGATCTGAATCGATGAAATGAAAAGGGGGCTGGTTCTCCGCGAGGAGGGCTGGCCCTTTTTTAATGGCCTGAGTGCCGTGCTATAACGATATGAAATCACAGCAGAATCTCCGCCTTAGAAGTACTAGGGGCTTCGGTTTGACGCATTGCAGCAGAAAGACTATACCCCTGCTTCATCGTCGCTTGGGAGGCGTTATGAAGATTTCACCACTCGCTTTGCTGTTCTCTGTATTCCTTGTCGCGGGAGCTAGTGCTCAAGCCGAACCCCATTTTTACTGCAAGACGTTCTGGGGCGGCACGAAGATCAGCTTTGAAAGTACCGGAGAAAACCAGGGAATCGTTCGATTCCAGTCACGCTCTGCCGAATTCACGGCCCCTTACACCATGTGGCGCGCAAACACCGGCGGTGGTGCCTATGAGACGGAGGACGCGCATCAGTTCCGCCTGAGCTGGGGATATTTCCACGACATGTACCTGCCGAACGGGAAAGAGAAGAACGGTTACTACGTCACGGAAAAGCGTCCCTACGATATCGAGTACATCAATGATCGTGGTGAAAAAGTGGTCGCCGAGGTGCCCTGCTGGACGCAGACGCGAATCCAGAGGTAATTCACCCGACCGAGGTGGGTGGCATGAGCATCCGATTCTTTGAATACTCCAAGTGCAGCACGTGCGTGAAGGCCCGCAAGTGGCTGGAGGCGCGAAACGTCTCTCTCGAGGTGATTCCGATCGTGGAGAAGCCTCCGGCAAAAGCCGAGCTCCTGAAATGGATGAAGGCCTCCGGCATCGAGCCGAAGAAATTCTTCAACACGAGCGGCATGTCCTATCGCGAGGGCAAGTTCGGCGAGAGGCTCCCGAAAATGACGGTCGAGCAGATGGCAGATGCTCTCGCTGCCGATGGCAAGCTCATCAAGCGTCCGCTGCTGGCAAGCGGCGACCGAGTGATCGTCGGGTTTGACGAAAAGGCCTATCGACTCCTGATCGGATGAGCACGGTCAGGCCGCCAGCTCAGGTCTTGCCGTCACGAACCATCGGAAAGGTTTTCAAGAATGCCTCGATTTCGGCTCGACTCCGGTAATCGAGGTTGACCCGCTGCAGGTAGGGCAACTTGTCGTCGGTGCTTCGGATCAGGTGCTTTCGCACCTCGCGGACGAAGGTTTCACCGCGCCGTCCTGCTGCTTCCATGGAGCGAATTCGTTCCGCCAGTGCTTCCCCTACCGGCACCGGAGATGGCTGCGAGTTCAGCGCCAGGTTGAAGGAAAAAGTGCGTCCCGTTCCTGCTGGGATATTTCCTCCATCCCTCGACACCTCGTTGAAAATGAAGTTCAGCTCTCGGATCGGGCCATTGATCTCGTCTGATAAGCTGACCGAATAGGTGCTGCCGTCGAAGTCGAACCTCCAGAAGCGCTTGCCGTAGAGTTCGTCAATCGTGTCAGGCATGGTCTTGAGCGACGCCGCGAGGACCTCGGATGAGCGGACGAGCTTGCTCGAAAGCTCATCCAAATGCCCGAGCCTGCGAACCACCTCGCGACTCTGCTCTTCCGTGCGCTCGTTGCGCAACAGCCTCATGAGGTTCACCCGGACGTCCTGGCCGAAGGTGGCCACCTCTTCGAAACTCATGTAGTCGGAGTAGATTTTGTCCTGACCGAAGATCGAGGGCTTGCCCAGGGCCTCGGAAAAATTCATGTAAGAGCCGTGCATCCAGTGCAGCGGTTTTCCGGTCCTTCGAAGTCCGGCGTAATAGGCATGCTGGAGCTCGTGCCGCAAGGTCGTGGATGCAGCGACGCTTCTTCTGATCGACTCTTCCGAAGTGTACAGTGCGGCATTGGGAACCCCGAAAATCGAGGCCATGCCCCCCTTGGCTGCCGGTCGAAATGCCCCGAGAAAGCCGGTTCGAATGGCCGTGTCGGGGTCATAAAGAAGCTCGGTTCCGGGAACCAGTCCCTGGAGTCCGCGGGCCATGCCATTGAGCGAGGAGCGTTCTCCCGAGAGAATGACGATTTCGAGGGTGTTGGGTCCGCTGCTTCTGGCGATCCCCTCCTTTTTCGTTCGAACCACATGGACGACCCCGCGTGACTCGAGTAGTCCGGACGCCGCCTGAATGTGGCGCTGCTGAAGTTCAGAAAAACCATCGTAGGACTTCTTGTCGGCCAGCTCCGACATCCCTTTCGCGGTCTCGTCGAACTCCTTTTCCATCAGAGCAATCTTTTCGTCACTGAAGGGGTTCTTCCATGGATAGGGAACCTTGAGTTCGTGGCCCAGTGAAAAGGTCTGAGCGCTCCGCTGTTCGAGGCTCGACTTGGCAAGCCAGGCCTCCATCGTGGTCTGGTCGGGTTCATGCCAGGGCGCCACCAGGTAGCGAAAGAGATCTCCAAACTCCTGGGAGCATCTTTTCAGGATGCCCGCCTCGGATGAAGAGGAGTGGAAAAGGGCGAGGACTACGAGGGCTGGTACCGCGCACCGGAGTTTTTGAAGCGAATGTCGAGGGCTCATCTTGAACCCTTTCGGAAGAGAAGGGCCAGGAGTTGACGAATCCGGGGTGGCGACCGGCTGAGAGCTTGATTTGACGCATAGCGTAATCTTTAGTAGGAAGTCGCGCATGCTTTCGCTCTTGAGCCGCCCGATCGTGCTCGCTGTACTGTGCCTGACGATCGCCCCGTGGGGTCGGCATGGCCAGGCTTCGGATTCTCGGGTGCCCCTCATGCCCGAGGACGGCTCCGGAGGGGTCAGGGCCTGGTACTTTTCTGAAGAAAATCATCACTTTAAGAGTGCTGGAGGAAAGGCTGAGATCGAGGCGATTTCGCGTCGGCACGGGTTCAGGCTCGTGTCGCTCGGACGTTCCTACGAGTGGACTCAGGACGTCGCGCTATTTGACGAGTCCGGAAGCTTCCTCGCCCCTGCCGCTTATCCCGTGTCGACTCCCGGGCTTTCTCTTCCCTGGTTCGACGGGCTGACTCGCGGTGTTTATGACGATGAAAACCCCGAAGGACCCTACCGGCTGCAGCCCTCGCAGTTTGAGCACTCGCGATCGTTGACGGTGGCGTTTCCGGAGGGAGGCGCTCTGATCTCCGGGCGCCTCTCCGACGGCAGGCCCTACGTGCTCTCGGGGGGAGGGCTTGTCGCCCGCGCCCGAAGTTTTCTTTCTCGGATGAAGAGCCGCGAGGTGAGCCACCATGAAGCCCATCGCGAAGTAGCTAAAGATCTGGGTGTCCTGCCCGAAAATCTACTGGAGCTTCCGACGCGGCGGCATCTCGATTTATTCCTGGTGGCACTGCCCGGAGGTCGAGTGCTGCTCGATGACCCCAGACTGGTCGTGACGACGCTGGATGAGGTACTGCCGGGGGCAGCGGGCGAGGAGCGCGCACGGATCGAGGCCCTGCGTCGGCTTTACGCCGATGGTTTCACTCCTTCGTGGGATCGAGGCTCGCCTGCGCGAAGGCCCTTTGATTCTGGAGATCTTGCCTCGCTCGACCGAATCGCTGAAATTCTCTCGACGAGGCTCGAGGTCATCCGCGTGGCGGGGAGGTTTTCGGAGCTCGATTCGCAAAGGAACGGCGCGAAAGAGACGGTGAACTTCTTCAACGCCTTCCAGGGCACGGACGACTCGGGTACGCATTGGATGGTGACGAACCAGGCCGTCGGGCTGCCCAGCCTGGAGCGGCACTGGCGCGAGCTCATCCGGCTTCAGTCGCGCGCCCGCTCGGTTGAAGTGTATTTTCCTGGTCGGTATTTTCCGGGCGCCGGAATTGACTGTTCGGGTGCGGTCGGACGCTAGTCGAACCCAGGATCCTTTCGCGACACGGATGCACTTGCGCGGACTGCCCATTGCAGCGCCGGATCAGCATGGAAAGATCTTTCAAGCGCTATCCCAAGGAACGATATCCCGAGCGCCGGTCGCCGGGCGATCCAGAGCCTGAGGAGGGACTGCCGGGCTCCATCGAGCAGCAGCTCGACATGTCCGAGCATGGGTCGCTCCGGGGAGACGAGCTCCTGCACCACCATGGGCTCGAACCTGAAGGCGAGGAGATGGCCCGAGAAGGCGAAATTCTCGGCGTGGATCAGCTCATGGCCCGCAATGCGTACGAGATCGACATGGCCGAGGAGTCGCGTGAAGGTTCCGAGCTTTCTGGAGACGAGCACTCCCGCGGCCTGAATGGCGGCGACAGCGAGCTGCAATCGCAGCCGCATCTTTCGAGCGGTCTTCCCGGCGAGCAGGCCAGACATGAGCAGTTTTTCGAGCAGCATTCTTTGGAGCTCGAGTTCGCCGATCTGGTGCCGGAAGACGCGGAACCGCAGGAGCCGCTTGCAAAACGGCAGGCGGCCGGAGCTCCGCCACCACGACGAAAACTGTCCCGCAAAAAACGAAGCCGGCGTCCGGCTTGAACGAAGTCGCTCAGGCCCGGACTTTTCTGGGGCGTCGCTGGGCCGGGGCGATTTCCTGGTTGGGCGCACGCCGCCAGGCGGAGTCGCTGCGATCGGAAAGCTGTCGCGATTCGCGGTCAAGGCCTCGGTAGCCCACGCCGCGCTGGGCGAGATCGCGTCCGCGTCGGCGATCGACCTGCTTTCGAAGCTGCTTTCGTGCAGCCGCGAAGGCGTCCCGAAGCGCGATGGAAACATTGGGCTGCGCCAGGCTGGGCGAGAGGGCGTGAGTCGTGATGACTTGTCCTCGGGGCAGCTGCAGCGACACGCGAACATTCACCCGGTTTCCGACTCGATGTCGATGCTGAGGATAGCCGACGGTGACCGTGCAGCGTAAAATGCGCCCATGCGATTTTTGAAGCCGGAGCACCTTCTGGTAGACGGCAGTGCGCAGGGCCAGAGTGAGGGGAAAATTTCGAAAGATGACCTGAGTGTCCACGAGATCCGCCATGATCGGGGTCTTTCAAAGCCTCGGCCAAGTCACGATGGTGGACGCGTGTCTCTGCTGACCTGTGCCATGCGTGGACGGCTGGGGTCGATTTTAGGGCGGGGCTTCTCAAACGCCGCAGTGCAGCTATACTGATGGGCGGGGGACTGTTCCGTGAAACCTTCGAAAAAAATCGCATTTGCCTTGGCGATGCTTCTCTCTATGGAGTCGCTGCCGGTTTCAGTGCTGTTGGATTTGTCGGAGGTGGCCCATGCCGCCGATGCTCCAGCGGCGACTGCCCCTGTCGTTCCGTTTTCCGTTCCCCCGGTTCCGAATTTTACCGCCAACAACATTTCGAACCTTCAGGGCGTGCTCTCGGAATGTTCCGGCCAGGGTTTTGCTGAATCCTTGACCGCGCTGGGCGCCTGCGGAGCACAATCCGCGGATTATGACCCGGACCTCGATCTGTCGTGCTCTTTCATGTCTCCCGCGGTCGTGGCGGCGGAGAGCGTGAAAATCGAGCAGGCCATCAATGGGCTGAAATGCAAAAAGGGGCAGCTTTCACAAGCTCGAGGCAAGATCGACTGCCTGTCCAAGGGCGCCTCGCTGATGCAGGCGATGATCGGTCAACAGCGCTCCCAGTTTGAAAAGGAAATTCAGGCGGCACAGAGCGCTCTCCGTCAGTTGGAGCAGATCAAGAAGGGCTTCGAGCAGCAGGACGAGACGATTGGAAAGCGCCTTAAGGGCGATGACGAGTCGGGGGCCGGTGGACTGCTCCAGGCTGAAAAAGACATGGAGGGAATCCTCGCCGAGATGCAGGGCTCGACCGGGACCGTCGAGGCCTTCAAGAAGGACAATCGCGCTCTTCAGGACCAGAAGAAATTCCTGCTCGAACAGGTCCAGGCCCGTACTCTCGAGGTCACCACCGACTGCATCCGCAATGGAGGCATGGAAGGCAAGCGCTACCAGTGCAAGCAGAACGATCCGGACGTCAACTACCTTCAATATTTGGGCTGCCTCTACGAAGCGAGCTTCAAGATCGGTGAAGGCGGACGCATTGAGAACGACGCAGTCAACAAGAAGCGCGGAGAGGTGAATCGCGTTTCATTCATGAACTCTCTGGATCGCATGATTCAGTCCGTTCCGCAGTCGCTCGGCGCTCCTCCCAGTTCGGCCCAGCAGCTTGATCGTTTTAGCGCGAGCACGGAGCTTTGGTTCTCGTTCAACGATTTCAAGGAAGGCATCCGCACACGGCTGTCGAAGTTCGAGAACAAGAATTTTCGGATCGCCGATCGGGTGATCAAGAAGGCGGAGTCGTGCTTCAATAGCGCCAAGGTCCAAGTGTCGAGAGAACGGAAGGGCTCGGGCGGAAGTGCGCAATCCGGAGGCCAGCAGCCGACGGGCGGGAGTCGCCTCGTGGACCTGCAGAACAAGGTCAAGGATTTCGAGGAGTCTCAGAATGCCAGGGCCAAGAAGTTTTTCACGGATGCCAGCAAGGCCTATTCGGGAGCCATTCGTCCGCTGATTGGTCGCAACGTCAACCTGCCGATTGAGGCGTGCGTCAATGCCAAGTCGTCGGTACAGGCAGGATGCATGGATCAGGTCGTCACCAACTTCGAGGATCTCTACCTCGGGCGGAGCGAGCTCTCGAAGCTGAACATGGTGATTCCGGGCAACGGCGCAGTGAAGGATCTCGTCGTCCAGTGCGCGGGCCTCAAGGGCTGCGTGACCGATCTCCAGGCCCAGCACAACCACCTTCAAAGCACGGTCAAGCAGGTGAAGCAGGCCAAGCAGAAGTATGCCGCCGAGGCGAACCAGAAGATTGATGCGATGAGGACTTCACTTGCGAAGGCCATGGCGTTTCCCAATCAACTGGTCATCCAGCAGCAGGAGGATTTGAACAAGTTCCTTGCGGGCCTGGGAGTGGATGGCGTGGTGGAGCTTGAGGATGTCGAGGGAAAGGAATTCGAGAAGGATGATTCGGACGAGATGGACGGACTCTACAAGAACCCGGTCGGCGAGGACTTCCTGGCTGCCATTGGTGCCGGGGCCACGCCGCCGCTGAAGAAGCTCGGCAAGGATTCCTTCAAGGACGCGTACAAGGGCATCAGCGAAGCAGGCAAGGAAGCCGACGAAAAGATCGGCAAGCTGAACTCGCTCAAGGGAAAGCTGATCGGAGCGGCGGCGAAGTGCGCGGCTGAGGCGGCCGAGAAGAAGCTCGACAAGGCCCAGCGCCGGATCGACACTGCGGTCTCCGATCTGACCAGCTGTCTATCGCAATCGGGCTGGTGCTCTGACGACCAGAAATCCCAACTCAGCAGGCTGATTTCCGACGTCGACAGCATCAATGACCTGGAAGGTGCCGAAGGAGTGGTGGATTCGCTCGAAAGAGGAATGAACATCTGCAAGAGAGCGGGAGCAGAAGGAACTGGCGAGACGAACGGAAGCAATTGCCACGCAATCATGGACGATACGATCAGCCGCGCCCAAAGTGCCGTGAGTTCTCTCAAATCGGCGGGACGATCAAGCAGCGGGGCATCCTCGGCCAGATAGTCTTTGCTCTGGAAGTGGTTCCATCGAGCGTCGTGTGCTAGCGTCGAGGGCATGACTCCATCGATTTCCATGCCCCGAATCCGCTTCACGAAGATGCACGGCCTCGGCAACGACTTCGTCGTGCTCGACGAGTTTGCCGGCTTCTCCGATGAGCCGGTCTTCATCGACTCTGGAGTGGCGGCAGCCCTGGCGCATCGCCAGTTCGGCATCGGTTGCGACCAGCTGTTGCTCGTGGGGCCTTCGCGCCATCCCGATGCGCACGCGCGGATGGACATCTGGAATCCCGATGGTTCGCGCGCCGAAATGTGCGGCAACGGCATTCGCGCGGTGGCGCTCTATCTTCATGACCATGGTCCCGCCGCGCTCCGCGGGCAGCTCTCGTACGGCATCGAGACCGGAGCCGGGCTTCTCACGGTCTCCATTCACGGTCGGCAGGTCAAAGTGAACATGGGGCCGCCGCGGCTTGCGGCTGCTGCTCCGGAGCGGCTGCAGACCAGCGCCGGCGACTTTGAGTTCTGGGAAGTCAGCATGGGAAATCCTCACGCCGTGATCTTCGTTCCGAAAGTCGATGAGGTCCCGCTGGAATCCTGGGGACCGGTCATTGAGAGGCATTCTCGTTTCGAGAAGCGGACGAATGTCGAGTTCGTGGAAATCGTATCGCCATCGCTGATCCGGGTGAAGGTCTGGGAGCGTGGGGCTGGCCCGACCCTGGCGTGCGGCACCGGAGCCTGCGCTTCGGCCGTGGCGTCCATCCTGGCAGGAAAGACCCGTCAGTCGATGGAGGTTGAGCTGCCCGGCGGCGTGCTTCAGCTC
>JBIIXZ010000135.1:0-7435 GCA_044347055.1 Bdellovibrionia bacterium
CGATGCCGCGGTCCGTGTCCGCCGAGGCCTGGTCCACGGAGTCGGCCTGGATGAGGTCCTCGCTGTCGAGCCACTCCTCGGTCGAACGCCTAAGCCCGACGGCGATCGACTCGCGTCGCGACAGAAGTTCGGTCTTCAGCCTTTCCAGCTTTTCCTTGCGCATCGTCATTTGAGGCCGGACACTAGCCTGAGCCCCTTCACCGGTAAAGAAAATTTTGACGCACCAAGTAAACACTATGCGGCATAGCACCCGAAAAACAGTTATATCATTGATTTTACTGGTTTTTATGGCGTCATTGCCAGCAACAGCCAATGAGTTCCGATCTCCTCGAAGTACCGCTCTGGGCGGGGCGGGACATGCCAACCCCCTCCTCAATGACTCCGTATTCCAGAATCCCTCGTTTGCCTCGTTCCTTCCGGTCTATAGCTGGTCTGGAAACTTCAAGGCCTTGGGCGAGGGGCGTGGCCGCGCCTATAGCGTCTCCGTGCTCGATGGGCGCTCCGAGCTGTTCCAAGCCTCTGCCGCCTACACGGTTCGAGATGAACTGACGGCGCTCCACTTCGGCGCTTCACGCAAAGTTCATCCCAAAATGACCGTCGGAGTGGGAGCCCAGCTTTATTACAGCAAGGCGAAAGATCGGTTCGACAGCAGCCGCAATCTCAGTCTCTCGACGACGATCGCTCCAGCGGACTGGCTGCAGCTGGCGGTAATCGGAGAGAACCTCGTGACCTCGTCGGAGACGTCTCAGCTGGGCCTCGAGCGCGAGGTCATTCTTGGCACCAAATTCAAGATCACCGAAAAGGTCCTCTTGTATGCCGACCCGCGCGCACGCCTCGGCAGCTCGTCCGAGCGTTCCGATAACCCGGCGCTCGCCTACGAGGCAGGCGGAGAGTTCCAGATCTTCAAGGACCTCTACCTTCGCATGGGAACATTCCGAAACATCCTGCACCCGGATTTGCGGCTGAGGTCGCGAGGATTTGGGTACGGCATCGGATGGGTGGCTCCGCGACTATCGTTCGACTTTGCGATCGAACGCATCCTCGTGCCGCAGGATCGCGTGAGCATGAACTCCGGTGTGACACTCTACTTTTGAAGCAGGAGGCCCGGCGCGGCCTTCGGGTAGATGATTTTCAGCACATCCTCCGACAACGCGTCCCGGACGGCGCCGGACGCGATCATCCGTCCCTGATGGAGCACCCACGCCTGATTCGCCCATCGAAGCGACAGGTGGAGGTCATGCGAGACCAGCACCACGCTCGAGAGGCGAAACACCGAGCTACCCCGGGCTCCCGAGACGAGAGCATGAAGCTTGGCACCCAGATCGAGCTGATAGTCGAGGTCCATTTTCGAGAGGGCCTCATCGAGAAAAAGCACCTCTGCTCCCTGCACCAGAGCCCGAGCCAGCGCCACGCGCTGCCTTTCGCCTCCACTCAGGGAGGCGACGCTTCGCGATCGAAGCGCAGCAAGATCACAAAACTCGAGCGCCGGTTCAATCGCTTCACTCTTGCCCGAGGCAAAAACCCCCGAGCCCAGGACCTCTTCCACGGTCACCGGAAATGCCGGATCCAAATCGGCTGAAACGTAGGCGATGTGCGACGCTCGCTCTCGAGGGCGCATCGAGCACCAATCCTGTCCACGCCAGGTGAGGCTTCCTCCAAAATGAGATCGCGGAAAGCCCAATGTTCCGGCAAGAAGCTGGAGCAAGGTCGACTTGCCGGCGCCGTTGGGTCCGATGAGCGTCACCCATTTTCCCGCCTGCAGGGACAAGCTGCACTGCTCCAGGATTGCGCCAGGCTCGGAACCGGGAACGCACCATCCAATCCGATCCGCCCTCAGTAGTTCGAGCTCAGCCATGGCGAGGTCGTCCCCTCAGCCAGAAGAAGTACAAGGGCGCGCCCACGAGCGCCGTGATCACCCCCACCGGAATTTCGCGTGGAGCAAAGAGCATCCGCCCCAGGAGATCCGAGACCAGAACCGTCACCGCACCCCAGAGCACGCAGAGAGGAAGCACCTTGAGATGAAGCGAACCCACCTGCCTGCGAACCAGATGGGGAACCATCAGTCCCACAAAGCCGATCATCCCTGAAGTGGCCACGCCCACGGCAACCAAAAGCGAACTGATGGCAAGCACTTCTCGTCGGAGCCCGTCGACCTCGACTCCGACGGCGCGCGCGGGACGCTCGCCGAGCAGCAGGGTATCGAGCTCCGCATGGCGCCGCAGCACCCATCCTGTGGCGAGGATCGTGAGCGCAATCGATAGGAGTGATCCTGCCGTGCTGGCCCGAGACAAGTCTCCGAGCAGCCACACGAGGGCCTGCGCGACACCGGATGAGGCACTGAGCGCCATGACCAGCGCCACGAGGCTCGAGCCGAAAAATCCAAGCATCACTCCGGCAAGCAGGAGCGACTGCCCGGACACTTCACGGCGCGAAGCCAGCATCGCCAGAGGCAGCATGAAGAGTACCGCACCGCCCAGTGAGCCCAGGGCGACACCCTCGATCACCCAATGAGCCCCGAACGATCCTGCGAGAACCGCTCCCAGTGCAGCGCCGGAGGAAATTCCGAGCGTGTAGGGTTCGCAAAGCGGATTGGAAAACAGCACCTGGAGAAGAGCGCCGGAAACAGCGAGCGCTCCGCCGACCGCAATTGCCAGGAGAGCCCGCGCGCCCCGGAGCTCCCAGAGGAGCGAAGGCTGCGTGATGATGTCCTGCCACTGGATCGAACCCCATGCCAATGAGGCTGCAAAGACGATCACCAGCAAGGCAGTGGGCAAGAGCAGGGATCTAGCGCCCTTCATCCTGCACCAGCCTTTCCATTGCGGACACCAACGACATGGACGGAAGAGTGAGCTCACGCGAAAGCACCACGCGCACGCCGCCGCTCTTGACGACCTTCAACGAAGGAAACCGGGTTCGCCAGGCAGATGCCATTGCCTCGAAGCGTGAGGCTTCCGAGGGCTCGCCCAGGATCCAGATCCGATCCGGCGAAGCGGCCGCCACGCTCTCCACAGAGACGCGAGGATACGCTTCGCGAATGCCGGACATGACGTTCACCACGCCGAGATGCTCGAACACTTCGGACAAAAAAGTCCTTGTGCCTCCGACGGCCACGAGAGGCTGGTCATCTACCTGGATGAACGCACGAACTCCCTGAAGGCGTCCGCGAAAGGACTCGATCTTCGCCCGAAACGCCTGGGCCAGCTCCATGCCCCGATTCTCTACTCCGAGCTCACGACCAATGGCCACGTAGCCCTGCGCAATCTGAGCGAGCGAGTCCATCGTGACGGTGATGATTCGAATTTTCCGAGAGGCCTTCCGGGCGATACGCTCGAAACGCTCGACCACTTCCGTGGGCAGCACCCCTCGCGCAACGAAAGCGCAGTCCGGAGCAAGAGACAGGACCTTCTCCGTGTCGATTCGCCCCGCGCTGGCCACTGCAGGAAATGAAACTCGGGAGGAAAGCGACGAGAAGGCGGAAACCCCCTTGAGCCTGGCCGAAAGGGCGTCGCTTCCGACGAGGTCTTCCGCAACCCGGGCGAGTGCCGGCGAGAGAGTGACGAAAGCGCGACAGACCGATGAGGAGCGGGACGAATCGGCGTGAACAGGCGCCGCAAGGCTCATCCTCGGCGACGACCCCAGGGACGCAGCCAGGGCAAGCGCGGCGATGGCCTTATTCGAAACGATTCTCACGGCTTTCCAGAAGGGCATCGAGGTTCTTCTCATGCCGGGCCAGCACGATGAACACCATCACGGCCCCCCAGAGGAGATGGGCTCCGAGGACGAAACCCGGAAGGACGAAATAGGAGACCATCACGAGCAGGAGCCCCGAAAGACTGGCAAGCGATCCGATTCGCGTGTTCAGGAAGGTGATCACAAACGCCACGATGCCGGCCAGCGATGCCCATGGCGTGAGCACCAGGAATGCGCCGAACCCGGTTGCCACTCCCTTGCCCCCCCGAAAACGAAGCCACGGAGAAAAGCAATGTCCGAGAACGACGAAGGCGGCCGCCATCCATTGCAGCAGGAGCGTTCCAGGTCTCCACTCCAGGCTCGAAAAATCAGCGAAGCCCTGAAGGAAGGATGCTGCCGCCTCGCCGGAAAGGAGCACTGCCAGCACGCCCTTGCCGGTATCCGAAACAAAGGTCAGGAAACCGGCGGGCCAGAAGCCGACCACTCGCGAGACGTTCGTTGCTCCGATATTTCCGCTGCCTTTTCTCCGGATGTCCTCGCCTCCGAAAATCCGCGCGAAGACCAGCCCGAAGGGAATCGACCCGAGGAGAAAGGAGAGAATCGCGATCAGCAGAGCCCCGTTCATCGAGCCTTGGCTCCCTTGCCGGACGAGCCCACTGGAAGGCCGCGCAGCCGAATGACCAGGAACACCAGGGCAACCACGAAGACCAGCACCGAAATGAACTGGCTGGTCGACAGCACGCCATCGACGACGTAACCGCGAATGGAGTCACCGCGGAACTCCTCGATGATCGACCGCAGGATGGGATACGTGAAGAGATACGTCAGCCCGACCTGGCCATCAAACTTCCTGCGCGGAAACAGCCACAGTAGCCCCGCAAACAGGACGAGCAATGCCGCCGATTCATAGAGCTGGACCGGATGGAGCGATATTCCGCGATGCCCGGCGTCCACCAGATCGGAGTTCAGGCGAATTCCCCACGGCAGCTCCGTAGGCCTGCCGTAGCAGCATCCGGCAGCGAGGCATCCGACTCGACCGAAGGCATGCGCCACGGCGACAGCCGGCAGGAACACGTCGATTCCTTTCCAGCCCGAGATGCCGTTCTTCCTGAGCATCCAGAGCGCGAAGGGAATGCCGACCAGAGGGCCCCCGAAAAACACGAGCCCCCCTTCCCAAATCTTGAAGATGGCCAGTGGATCACCCGCGAAGTCCTGCCACCGCGTGATGACGAACAGGGCCCGCGCACCCAGAAATCCAACCACCAGGAACCAGAAGGCAAAGTCCGCCATCTGGTCGGGATTGAGTCCGGCGCGTGGCGAAAGCCTGCGGATCGTCGCGATCGCCGCGAAGAACCCGAACGCAATCATCAGTCCATAGGTATGGATCGAAATGGGCCCGATCTTAAGCAGCAGAGGATACATTCCGCTCCTTTTCTTCATGTCCCGCGATGTCGAGCATCAGGAGACCGACGCCGATGCAGATGGCGGAATCCGCCACGTTGAAGGCGGGAAAGTGGGCCTGGTACTTCCAATGAAAGTCGAGAAAGTCGACGACGTAACCGTACTTCACGCGATCAATCAGGTTACCGATCGCGCCGCCCATGACGAGCGACAGGGCCCAGGCAGTCTTGACGTCATGGGCAGGAAGCTTCCTGAAAAGGTAGGCGATGACGAGGAGCGCGATGGTCGGAACAATCAGGAAAAAGGGAATGCGCAAAGAGGAGTCCACGGTCGCCATGAATCCAAAGGCGGCACCGGTATTCCGGACATAAGTGATGTTGAAGAACGAGGAGAGGACCGGAATCGACTCACCCAGCTGGAAGCGATCCACGATGATTCCCTTGGTCCACTGATCCAGGATGATCGATACGATGGGCACGATGGCCACGATCCAATGCTTGCTCTTCATAGTGATGAACCCCAGAGGGTGACATAGCGCGGAAACTGCTGGATTTCATCGCGGTAATCGTCAGCGTCGAGGAAATGGACCTTGATCCTCTTGCCGAGCGGATGTCCCCTCGCGATGCGACGAACCTCCTCCTGCTGCTCGCTCACGACCGCGATCTCGTAGTCGGAATCCGTCGTCCCCCTTCCCTCGACTCTGGAGCCCACGAGATACCCGCGGGGGCAGATGGGCTCGAGCGACTGGCGGAGCGTTTCGAGATCGCACACTGCCGAAACGATCTTCATCAACTCCACTCGACCCTCGTCATCGCGCAGGCGAATGGCACGCTCATGGTCGACCCAGTCGATGAACCCGACGGCACTGAGCTTCTGGAGCATCTGCTTGAGTCCCTCGGGACCGCCGACGCCGCGAACTCCCTTCAGGCGATTGGCCAGCTGTCGAAGCGGAAAAACGGTGGTCGATTCCGTCAAAAGCAGGCGAATGAGCTTTTGTTCGGCCGTCGAAAAGAGCAGCTCGTCCAAGGTCGAATTTTCGGGTTTTTTCACTCTCGAGGCCATCGTTCACCGAGCTCCTGCGCCACCTGGCGCACCAGGGTTTCCTCCCGCTCTCCGAATGCTGCGGGAACATGACTGTCGATATCAATTTGTCCGAGAACTTTTCCGCGAGGATCCCGAATCAGCACGACCAGCTCGGATCTCGTCGACAGGCTGCATGCCAGATAGTTTCCGATCGCGGTCACGTCGGGAATATTCATGTCGCGATTTTCTGCTACTGCGGTTCCACAAACACCACGACCCACCGGAATTTTTCGATGCTCGGTCGGCTCGCCGATGAATGGTCCAAGAACCAGCGACTTGCCGCGCAGGATGTAGATGCCCACCCAATTGAAGTGCGGCGAAAGCCCCGCCACATGACGGACGGCCGAACCCAGGGGCGCTTCAGGCTGGAACCAGACAGGCTGATCGGCGGAAACCGAGCGGGTGTTCTTTTTCACGTTGAGAAAAAGTCTAACTGATTTCGGGAGTTCGCGCGAGCCCGCGGGATGGCGTCGACGCAATGGCTCGAGGCGATGACGAACCGGCCCCCATCACGCCGGCGGCAAGGACCAGGACACCGATCCACTGCAATCCAGAGAGCCGCTCGTCAAAAAAATACCATCCGATGAGCGCAGAATAGGCTGAAGTCAACAAGCTGAGAGCGCTGCCCACTCCAGCCGATGCCACGGCATACCCGCGAGTCATCGCATACTGCGCGGCACTGCCGGAGACTCCGAGAACCAGCACCGAGCCGAGCGTCGATGCCGATGAAAAAATGACGCCGAGGGCGCTCGCCGCAGGCAGCTGCCGAAGCGCGATCGGGAAAGCCAGTAGAGCTGCCAGGGCGCTGAAATGAAAAATGATCAGCTCCGCTGGAAATCTCATTGCAGCAGCGCGGACGGCGGTCATTGCCATGGCCGAAAAGACCGCCCCCAGAAGTCCGATCGCTATGGCGAACGGTGATAGATGAATCCCGCGCCCGCTTACCTCGCTCAGCCCCGGAACCACCAGCAGCACCAGTCCTATGACCGAGATCGCGATCCAGAGAAGAGTTCGAAGCGAGATTTTTTCGCCGAGGAAAACCCCCGAAAACAGGATCACAAAAACGAGCGAGCACCAGTTCAACAGCGTGGCCACGGCCAGCGGAAGGTGCATGGTTCCGTAGAACAGGCAGGAAATGCCGCCGAAACCCGCCAAGCCTCTGAAGACCAGCAGGGTCATTCCCTGCTTCGGAAGAAGCGGGCGGCGTGCACCCAGCAGGATGGCGAGAAAAACCAGCGCGGTGATGCCGGTCCGGAGAAAA
>JBIIXZ010000137.1:0-7383 GCA_044347055.1 Bdellovibrionia bacterium
CCAGCTCCGCTCGACGAACTCCTCCATTCGAGAGGCTGCGATCGACGCTCTGGGAATGCGCTCGCATCCTGAAAAGCTGAAGATGATTGATGAGGCAAAATCACTGGTGAATGGCGACGCCGAACGTGCGCGCCTGCAGATGGCGTCCATTCGCATGACGGCAAGTCCCGACGCCAAGTCGGCCTTGGCCAAAGGAGTGATCTCGGAGCTCCAGCGTCGCGACCTCGATGCTGCGGCCAGGAACTATCTCGTCAGCCAGATTTTCTTCCAGAGCCCAAGAACCCGCGAAGTCGAGTCGTACTTTCAGTCGCTCTCCAGCAATGTGAAGGGCGTGGATGAGCTTTCGGCGATCGCGGTCGTTCGCGCTCTCAAGATTTATTGTCCTGCCAATCGTTTTTCGGTGATCAAGGATGCGCTGGCTCGGCAGGGGCTGACGATTCCTGGCCAGTCCCAGATCCTGAACGAGCTCATTTTTCACGCTGGACCGGACGCGAGCGCCATTTTTCAGTCGGTCTCCGGCAGCGGCAAACTGAACGCCGCGTTCCTCGAGAACCTGAAAAAGCAGCTCGAAAATCCGAAGATCAAATCACCCTGCGCTTCCCAGCAGGCTGGGAATCCGGCCGCCGCTGCCAAGCGCAGCTGATCGGGTTCGCACTGACGATCTTTGGCAGCCGCTGGCTGAAGCCGGCGGCTGTCTTCGTTTTCAGGGGGAGGAGCACCACCATGTCCGGAGTGGTCACGATTCTCATAACCGATGATGGCCAGGGCTTAGGCTCATGCTACGTGGCCTTCGATAACTAGAATTACTCCGTGGGCTCGAATCTGGGAGATACTCCCATCACCTACTCAGTGACCAATGAAATCGGAGCCTACTCTGATTCCGGCATGGTCATGATCACCATTAACCGAGTGAAAACAGCACTGGCACACCGCGCCAGCGCAGCGCGTAATTCCTGAGTAAAATCGCTCGCTTGCCGACCTTTCTGCTTGTGCCCTGCGTTGCCCCACTATATGTTCGCGGCCTCTTAAAAGGGGTGGGGAAGCTTGTCGTCTTACGTGGTTCTAGCCAGAAAATGGCGTCCCGCGCAGTTTGCCGACATTGTCGGGCAGACTCCCGTGGTGCGCACGCTCATGAACGCGATTCACACGAATCGTATTCATCAGGCTTACCTGTTCACCGGTTCCCGCGGGATCGGAAAGACCTCCATTGCCCGAATCATCGCCAAGGCCGTGCGCTGTCCCGACGTGAAGTGGGATGGCACCTGGCTCCGCTGCTGCGACCAGTGCTCGTCGTGCACCGAAATCGCCCACGGCAACTCGGTCGATGTCATCGAGATCGACGGTGCCTCCAATAACGGCGTCGACCATGTTCGCGAGATCCGCGAGAACGCGAAATTTCTGCCGTCGGCCGGCTCGCGCAAGGTCTACATCATCGACGAAGTGCACATGCTCAGCACGGCCGCCTTCAATGCCCTGCTGAAGACGCTCGAAGAACCGCCGGCACACGTGCTCTTCATCATGGCGACGACCGAGCCGCACAAGATTCCCGCGACGATCCTGTCGCGCTGCCAGCGCTTTGATCTGAAGCGCGTGAGCCAGGTACAGATTCAGGAACGCCTCGTCGAGGTTTTGAAGGCCGAAGGCCTCGATGCCGAGCCGGGCGCGCTGGCGCTTGTGGCCCGCGCTGCTGAAGGCGGACTTCGCGACGCGCTTTCGCTTCTCGACCAGGTCATCGCTTTTTCAGGCAAGACGGTTTCGGTGCAGTCGGTACGCGAGAGCATCGGGCTCATTGAAAGCCATCTCGTGACGGCGATTTTGAAAGAAGTGCTGGCGCGAAATCCGCTGGCGGCTTTAGAGAGTGTCCAGGCGGCCTATCGCCAGGGGCACGACCTCAAGCTCCTGACTCGTCACCTGATTGAATTCCTCCACGGCGTCATTCTCGCCAAGGTCGGCGCTCCGGCGCAGGCCGCTGGAGAATTTTCGGAAAGCGAGTGGCAGGAGCTTCAACAGCTCGCCACGCTTCGTGAGCTGGAAGAGCTGGAGCTGATCTTCCAGGCCCTGCATCATGGCATCGAGTGGATCGCCCGTTCTCCGCAGCCGAAGCTCGTGCTCGATGTGCTGCTCATCAAGTGTGCGTCGGCCGAAGCGCTGATGTCGACGGATGGTGGCGTGGCAGGACCGAGCGCTTCGGGCGCCGGCACGGGTTCGCCAAGTGCAGGCCCCGGCGCCGCTCGCTCGAGTGCGGCTCCGACAACGGGTGGACCGATTCGTTCGGCGGCACCGGCTCCGGCGCAGGCCGCGACCGCCTCGTTGAACGCAGCTCCGACGCCAAGCCAAGCGCCCGCGCTGAACGCAGCTCCGACGTCGAAGCTGCAGGAAACCGCGGCTCTCGCTCCAGCGCCGACTGAAGCTGCTACGCCGAAGCATCAGAGCACTTCGCCAGCTACGCCTGCACCCGCTGCCGCTCCGGCTCCCGCAAAAACCTTCGAAGGCTTCATCCAGCACATCCGCCAGAATCGCCCTTTCCTGGCGAGCGTGATGGAGCACCTGCATCCGGAAGCGCTGCCGAGCGCTCAGGAAAACAAACTCCACCTCGTCTGCATTCCTTCGGAAGCGTTCTATCGCGAGCAGCTCCAGAACAAGCAGAACCTCGAGCCGCTGCTCCAGTTCGTGCGCGAGTACTTCAGCGCCACGACCCAGATCCGGATCGAAGTGGCCGCAGAAGACAACCCCTTGGCCAAGAAGGAAACCATCGCCGCACGCAAGGAGCGCGAGGCCCGCGAACATGAGGAGCGCGCACGCGACGCGGCTGCGAACCACCCGGTGATTCGCGAAGCGCAGGCCCTTTTCGGCGGCGAGCTGAGCCCGATCGAAGTCATTCCGGCAGACGGAGAAAGGAGCGGCCATGCGCGGTAGTTCTGATCCGGTCGCCAAGCTCATCTTCGAACTCTCGAAGCTTCCGGGAATCGGCGAGAAGACGGCCACCCGCCTCGCCTACTTCATCCTGAAGCAGGATGCGGAGTTTGCGAAGTCGCTCTCCGAGGCTCTGCTTGATGCGAAGACCAAGATCGGCCTTTGCGATTCCTGCTTCACGTTCACGGACGTCAGCCCGTGCCGGCTCTGTTCGGATCCGCAGCGACAGAAAAGTCTCGTCTGTGTCGTCGAACGCCCGGCCGACGTCATGGCGATCGAACAGTCCGGCTCGCATCAGGGCTCGTATCATGTGCTTCACGGCGCGCTCTCGCCACTCGATGGCGTCGGACCGGATGACCTGAAGATCCAGGAACTACTGGAGCGCCTGAAGGCAGGAGCCATCCAGGAAATCATCCTGGCCACCAACCCCAGCGTCGAGGGCGAAGCGACTGCAATGTACATCGGCAGGCTCGTCAAGATGCTCGGCGTGAAGGTCACCAAGCTCGCGCACGGCATTCCGGTCGGCGGCACGCTCGAATACAGCGATCGCCAGACGATCGGCAAGGCGCTGCAGAATCGCGTGGAGGTCTCGTCATGAGCTTCATCAATTACGCGGCCAAAGAGATCAACTGCAAGATCATCTACTACGGCGCGGGTCTTTGCGGAAAGACGACCAACGTCCAGTACATCTACGAACACACGCAGCAGGAGCGCCGCGGAAAGCTCGTCAACCTGAGCACCGAAAACGAGCGCACGCTGTTCTTTGATTTTCTTCCCCTGTCGGTCGGCGAGGTCAGCGGCTACAAGACGCGCTTCCACCTCTACACGATTCCGGGTCAGACGTTTTATGAAGTGTCCCGCCAGTTCATCATGAAGGGAGTCGACGGCGTGGTGTTTGTCGTCGACAGCCAGGCGGAACGAATGGAAGCCAACGTGGAGAGCTTTGAGGCGCTGGCGAAAGCCCTCGACCATCAAGGCTACGACATCAACAAGCTTCCAGTGGTCCTGCAGTACAACAAAAGAGATGTGCCCGGTGCGGTGTCCGTGGCGCAGCTCGAGGCCACGTTCAATGCGATGAAGCGCCCTGCCTTCGAGGCGGTCGCCAATCGCGGAGACGGGGTCATGGAAACGCTGCAGGCAATCAGTCAATGGGTGATCCGTGAGATCAAAGGGGGAAAAGCATGAGGAAAGACGCACTGAAGAAGTTCAAGAAGCTCTTCGAAGAACAGAAGAAGTCGCTCCTGTTCAGTGACCGCGTCGTCCGTGAGGACTTCAGCGTCAATTCGGATGACCGCTTCGACGAACTCGACCAGGCCACTTCCGACATCGAACAGTCGATGCGGATGCGCCTGCGCAATCGTGAGGCGCTCTACCTGAAGAAGCTCGAAGAAGCGCTCAAGCGCATCGACGAAGGAACCTTCGGTGATTGCGATGAGTGTGGCGAAGAAATCGGACATAACCGCCTGCTGGCGCGTCCGACGGCCACGCTCTGCGTGTCGTGCAAGGAAGAGCAGGAGCGCAAGGAAGTGCTGACTGCCGCCGGCCGCACGAGCAAGAGCCTCGGCGAACCCATGAATCGCAAGTGGGCGTGAGTTCACCCCACAGTTGAAATTGAATCGATCAGGCCACGGAAGGCCTTTCCGATTCACCTCTCTTGGAGCCGTTTTGGCTCTGGTGAAAATTTCACCCCTCCCGGGCGGCGCTCCTCCGCCGCCCCCCGTGCTCGACATATCCCTTTAAATACAGTCATTTAGACCCATCCCCCGGCTCGACTGGCACACTGGCCCATCGCTCGCACTAACATCAGCGCGGGAGGTGCAGTGATGGAAACCAAGACTCTCAATCAGTTCAAGGCTCTCTTTAACCGACAGAAGCGTGAGCTTTTGTATAGCGGCAAGGTGATGAACGAAGAGTTCAACCTCAAGTCGGATGACCTTGCAGACGAGCTCGACCTCACCTCCACGGACAATGAAACCGCCATGAGGATGAGGCTGCGAAACCGCGAGGCTCTCTTCCTCAAGAAGATCGACGAGGCCCTCGAGCGCATCCAGGCTGGCGCGTTTGGTCTCTGCGAATCCTGCAACGACGAGATCAGCCTCAAGAGACTCGAAGCGAGGCCCACTGCAACCCTCTGCGTGGGCTGCAAAGAGACGCAGGAGCAGACGGAACGGCTTCATATTGACGGCCACCACTTCAAGAGCCTGGGGGCGAAACTTCGCCTCTAGCAATGGCCGCCGCCAGCGACTGTCCTGGTGATGCACAGGAAGTGCGTCCTCAGCAGATCGTCGGCGGAACCAGAACAGGACAGGGTTTCACCACGGAATGGTGAAATCGAAATCGAATCACGGAAGATTCACAGTGCAGTACCGAAGGCCAGGGACGGCTTTCGGAGCATCTCGACGCAAAGCGCAGGATGCGCGCGTGGAGGGATGCTGATCCATCAGGGATGATTTACCCGACGGCATGGATGCCGAAGGTTGGGGCGCATGGATGCGCCACTGGTTGTGGGACGTGACGCGAGTCACGTCTGCGCGGCGAGAGTCGCGTGATACCGCTGCGGCGTGAGCCGCATTGCTCGGGGCGAGACCCCCGAAAAGGGCGAGGGCCGGAGCGTCATGCTCCGGCCCTCTGTTGATTGGCCTATTCCGTGGCCGCCGCGCCCGAAGGCTACGGCTCATTCCGTCGAGATCACTTGATCAGGTTACTGGACCTGCAGTGCGCTCAGGACGTTGATTCGGCCACCGGTGACCGTCTTGCCTGCAAGCGAAGGCACCTTGTCTGAGGTATCCATCAGCACTTGCTTGACCTTCTTCCAGTCCCAGCTGGGGTTCTTGGACCACAGCAGGGCAGCTGCACCCGCGACATGCGGGCAGGCCATCGAGGTGCCGGACATCGATGCGTACTTGTTGCCCGGGGCCAGGCTGTAGACGTTCACGCCGGGAGCGCCCACGTCGGTCGAGACCTTGCCGTAGTTCGAGAAGTACGCCATGCCGTCCTTGTCGTCCGTGGCTGCGACAGCGATGATGTTCTCGTTGTCGAAAGCCGCCGGATAGCTGGCGCCGCTGGCGTTGTCGTTGTTCTTGCCATCGTTGCCTGCGGCAGCGATGAACAGCACTCCCTTGGCTTCAGCGCGTCGGATCGAGTCCTGGAGGGCGCTGTTGTTGCCATCCATCGGACCGCCCCAGCTGTTGCTGAGGACCTTCGCTCCGTTTTCCACGGCATAGTCGATCGACTTGATGGCGCCTTCGGTCGTGCCGCTGCCTTCAGCAGACAGGAACTTCACGCCCATGATCGAGACGCGCTGGGTGACCCCGGCAACTCCGACGCCGTTTCCTCCCACTGCGCCGACCGATCCGGCGCAATGCGTGCCGTGGCCCTGGTCATCAAACGGAAGTCCGTCATTGTGAATGAAGTTGTAGCCCACGACGTCGCCCTTGGTCGGGTTCGGATTGCGCCAGACGTTGAAGGCAAGGTCTTCGTGGTTGTAGTCGATACCGGTGTCAATCACCGCCACGACCATGTCCTTGGTTCCCTTGTGAATCTCCCAAGCCTTGTCAGCTCCGACCTTGCCAATGCCGTAGGCCTTCGCGAGGTTCGGGTCAGCCACCGGCGGAATCACTTCAGCCGGAGGAGGAAGGAGCTCGGGCTTGTTCTTGCCCGGGGGATTTCCTGGATCTCCCGGCGTGCCGCCACCACCGTCTTCACAGCCCGGAGGAAATGGAATTCCGGGGAAAAGACATGGAAGCTTCGCATCGGGGTCGCAGCCAGGAATATCGAATCCCGGAATGCAGGGAATTCCCTGCGCAGGAGCGACTTCCTGAGGAGAAATACGAATGATGTAGTTGGGCTGTGCGTATTCGACCATCGGGTTCTTTTCGAACTCGGCGATGGCATCCTGCACCTTGACGGTCTCGTCGAGGATGACCTTTTCCATGCCCTTCATGGAGCCCTTGAAATAGCGCACAGCGCGAACGCCCGCGGCTTCATAGAGCAGGTTCATCGCGGCGCGCGGACGAACCACGCCTTCGCGATACTTGACGATGACTTCACCGGGCATGAAATCCGCGGCGAATGCGCTTGCTGCAAAAGCCTGCAGCGCCAGCGCGACAATAGATATCTTCCGTGACAACGACATGGAACTTCCCCCCCTAGGTTTCCAACTGCGTGACAACTGTCAAAAGAACCACACTTTGATTCCCGCAGTGTAAACAGGTGTCAGGGAATTGCAAATCTCACGCACACATTTATTTTTGCACGAGGGTATTGCAATGTCGCAGCGCGCGACTAAGCTCCGCAATCCATCAATGGCTGATTCCAGCTGGACCACTGTCCGCACCGTTTTTCTGCTGATTCTCTCGAATATTTTCATGACTGCAGCATGGTATGGACACCTGCGGGCCAAGTCGCTTTCGCTCATCGGAGCGATCCTGGTCAGCTGGCTCATCGCCCTGCCGGAGTACGCGCTTCAGG
>JBIIXZ010000138.1:0-7375 GCA_044347055.1 Bdellovibrionia bacterium
TCCTTTTCAGCGGAAGTACGCGATCAGATAGACGCTCCAGAGATCCACCACTGCGCCGAAAATATAAAAGATCAGGCTGAAGTTGACCCAGAGAAAGAACGGAAGCCAGTGCCGGGTTGCCGCCGAGGCATCTCCCACCGTATCCGCGTCAGTGGCTTGGAGGTATTTTCGAAGCTCCCAGAGGACCTTGATGCCCGTGAGCAGCGAAATCGAAAAATACAGCCACCCTGTTTGCAGAAAGAATGGGGCGGAGAGGCCGAGAGCGACGTAGGAAAAGCTCCACACGGTCGTGTGGAATCGCGTCTGCGCCACGCCCTTGGCTACCGGCAGCGTGGGGAATCCTCCCACCGAATAATCCTCGCGGAAGCGGATCGCCAAAGACCAGAAGTGCGGCATCTGCCAGTAGAAGAGGACAAAGAAAAGGTAGAGGCCTCCTCGGGTCCAGACTTCTCCTGAGGCTGCGGCATAGCCCATCAGAATGGGCAGCGCTCCCGGGAGGGCTCCCGGAACGGCCGCAAACGCCCAGTGGCGTTTCCACCACAGTGTGTAGAGCCCGTTGTAAGAAATCACTGCTGCCAGGCCTAGCCAGGCGAGGCCGCTCCCTAGCCAGGCCAGCAGGGTGAGTCCGCCAGCGATGGTCGCGGTGCAAAATAGGACTGCGTGAGTGGTGGAGATTCTCCCGCTCGGGAGGGGACGCTTGGCCGTGCGGGGCATCAGCGCGTCGATAGTCATCTCCTGAACCTGGTTCAGCGCCGATGAGCCTGCCGCAAGCAGAAAGATCCCTGCCAGGGTGATTCCGAGGTGCATCCAGTCCAGCGGCAGCTCAAACCGATGCCCGCACAGGTATCCTCCCAGGACGCTGATCAGTACCAGAGCAACAATGCCGCTCTTGGCGAGCTCTCGGTAGACTTGGAACAAGTTCCTCATGATGTGTCTGCGTGAAGTAGCAAATCTCTGGTAAAAAGGGGTCATGAAAATTCTGGTAACCGGTGGAACGGGATTCGTGGGGCAGGAACTCGGAGTTCATCTCGCGCGGCAGGGGCATCAGCTGCATGTGCTCACGAGAAGCCCGTCTCAGCATGAAGGAATGCTCCCGTTTCCTGCCAAGCTCTTTGCATGGGACGCCGATCAGGGAGTTCCACCCGCAGAGGCCTTTCAGGGTGTCGAAGCCGTGATTCACCTCGCCGGAGAAAGCATTGCCGGTGGCCGTTGGAATGCTGAGCGCAAGCAGGCAATCCTCGATTCTCGAGTGCGAGGTACGGCTCACCTGGTGGAAGGAATTCGGAAACACGGTTCAGGTGTGCGCACCTTTGTCTCTGCCGCAGCCGTCGGGATTTACGGTGATCGCGGTGATGAGGAGCTGACCGAGAGCTCGGCAGCAGCTCCAGGCAGCACGGACCCGGGGGCCACCGCCGTGGACTTTCTTGCGGGTGTCTGCCGCGAGTGGGAGTCCGCTGCCGTTGAGGGCCTTCCTGAGCAGGTTCGACCGGTCCAAGTTCGAATCGGGATTGTTCTGGGAGAGGGCGGGGGAGCCTTGAAAGAGATGCTTCCGATTTTCAAATGGGGAGTGGGCGGAGCGCTCGGAAGCGGCCGTCAGTGGATGAGCTGGATCCACCTTCATGATCTGGTACGAGTCTTTGTGTTCGCCCTCTCGCAGCCTTCGCTCCGTGGAGCAGTGAATGGCGTGGGGCCCGATCCGGTCACGAATGCCGAGTTTACGAAGACCCTCGCTTCGGTCGTGGGAAAGCCGGCGCTCTTGAAGACGCCGGGAGCCGCGCTTCGGGTGGCCCTCGGAG
Source organism: Bdellovibrionia bacterium (assembly GCA_044347055.1). Classification (GTDB taxonomy): domain Bacteria; phylum Bdellovibrionota; class UBA1018; order UBA1018; family UBA1018; genus CAIOHW01. Next base: position 1,797 of record JBIIXZ010000138.1, read on the forward strand.
GAATGGCCCAAGCGGTTTTGTCCAGCCAGCGGGTGCTGCCGAAGAAGCTCGAGGCGCTTGGCTTTTCGTTTCAATACTCCAGCCTGAAGGAGGCTCTCCAGGATCTGGTGGCGTCGCCCGCCGATCAGGTTCTGGTGATGCGTCAATGGATTCCGGCGCCGTTGCCGAAGGTGTTTGAGTTCTTTTCGTCCGCCCACAATCTCGAGCGAATCACCCCTCCGTTTCTCCAATTTCAGGTCCTGACTCCTTCGGATGAGAAGATCCAGGCGGGAAGCCTGATCGATTACCGGCTTCGCATTCATGGGGTTCCGGTAAAGTGGCGTACGCTGATCGAATCCTGGGAGCCCGGCAAATCCTTTGTGGACACCCAGCTTCGGGGTCCTTACCGGAAGTGGCACCACACGCATCGGTTCGAGGAGTTCCAGGGTGGGGTCCTGATCGAGGATCGGGTGCTTTACCGCGTTCCATTCTTCTTCGTTGGAGAAGCGGTCGGCGGAGCCTGGGTGCGACGAGACGTCGAGCAGATCTTCGAGTACCGCAAGAAAATCATTCGAGAAATCTTTGCGCAGTGATACCGAAAGGGCATTACCCATGGTTCAGCTTCTTTTGACTGTCGCGCTCTGGAGCGCGGTCCAGATGAGTGGTTTTTCCGTGTACTCGAGGGCAGAGCCCGCGCCCGTGGCGTCGCCCTCGGTTTCTTCCGGCATTCCTCAGGAGCTGCAGTCCGCCGGCATTACCGAGAAGCTGGGCAACCGCATTCCCATTCAATCCCTGACGTTTACCAACGAAGAGGGTGTCGAAGTTCCCTTGAGCACGTATTTTTCGAGGGGGCGTCCCGTGGTCGTGGCCATGGTGTATTACGAGTGCCCCAATCTTTGTAATTTCCTTCTGAACGGCCTGACCGACACCTTGAAGAAGATGGACTGGGTTCCGGGCAACCAGTTTGAAATCGTTGCCGTCAGCATCGACCCCAGGGAGGGGGCGGAGCTCGCCGCCAAGAAGAAGGCCGCCTATCTTGCCAGCTATGGCAGGACTGAAACTGAAGGTGGATGGCACCTTCTGACCGGAAAAGAGAGTCAAATCAAGCAACTCGCCTTTGAATTGGGCTTCGGCTACAATTACGACGAGAAGGAAAAGCAGTACGCTCATAGCGCCGCACTCTTCGTGTTGACGCCCGAGGGTCAGCTCTCGCGGATCTTGTACGGAATCGAGTTCAAGCCGCGTGACCTGCGCCTCGCGCTTGTGGAAGCTGCGGATGGAAAAGTCGGTTCTGTGGTCGACCGCTTTCTTCTTTTTTGTTATCGCTACGATCCAAGTCTGCGATCCTACTCCGTTTACCTTTTCAACGTGATGAGGGTTGCCGGCTTGATCACGGCGTTGACGATGATGGTCATGCTGGGGCTGTTCTGGCGGCGCCAGCTCAAGGCTCGGGCATGATCGGCAACAGGGAATGCAGTATAGAGTGGAGACGAAAACAATGAACAGCAAATCAACGGCCGGTCTGATGACTGCGGTAGCGATGACAGCGATCCTGTTTTCCGCAGGAGCTGCGTTTGCCAACACCCCGGGACTCCCGATCCGCGCCACCGAAGTGGCCACCCAGTGGGACTCCCTGTACAACTTCCTGGTCGGCCTGAGTGTCTTCTTTTTCGTGCTGGTCGTCGGAGCGATGCTCTACTTCGTCAAGGAATACCGGGCCAAGCCGGGCGTGAAGACGAAGTACATCGCCGACCACCACCTGCTCGAAGGCCTGTGGACGTTCATTCCTTTCGTCCTTCTCATGGTCATTTTCGTCTGGGGCTATGCCGTCTACGACCGGATGATCTCGGCTCCTTCGAACGCCATGGAAATCCGCGTGATCGGAAAGCAGTGGCTCTGGCAATTCCAGTATGAAGACGGTCGCAGCACCATCAACGAAGTGTACGTGCCAGTGAACCAGCCGGTGAAGCTGGTGATGACCTCGACCGACGTGCTCCACAGTTTTTTCATTCCGAACTTCCGTGTGAAGCAGGACGTGGTGCCCGGCATGTATTCCAGTGTGTGGTTCGAAGCCACCGTTCCGGGCAAGCACCAGGTGTTCTGTACCGAGTACTGCGGCGCCGCCCACTCTCAGATGCTGGCCCAGGTCATCGCGCTGGATTCGGAGGATTGGGAAAACTGGAAGCGTGGCAAGAAGATCCTCGCCGACGGGATTCCGAAAGCGGGAGATTCCGCTTCCGTTCAGACCGACAAGACGGTTGCTTCCGCTGCCGCTGCCATTCCTGCGATGCAGCCACAGCTGACATTGGTGGAGCAGGGCAGGGCTCAGTTCGCAGCCAAGGGCTGCGTGGCATGTCACTCTCCGGATGGAAGCTCGAAGGGCGGCATGGGTCCCACCCTCAAGGGCGTGTTTGGAAGCCATGTGGATCTGGCCTCCGGTGCGAAGGTCCTGGCTGACGACAATTACATTCGTGAATCCATTGAAAACCCGATGGCGAAAATCAAGAAAGGCTTCAATCCTGTGATGCCGACCTTCAAAGGTCAGGTCTCCGGGGCTGAATTGAATGCCCTGATCGCTTACATCAAGTCTCTCAAGTAAGGAGCAAGACCATGGCTCATACCGCAGCTGCACACGGCGACAACTACCTGAACCACTCCCATGGGATCATGTCCTGGCTGAAGACGCTGGATCACAAGCGCATCGGCCTGATGTATCTCTTCACGATCCTGAGCTACTTCCTGATTGGCGGACTCTTTGCGCTGCTGATCCGTCTCGAGCTCATGTTTCCGGGACAGACCTTGATTGATCCGAACACCTACAACAAGGTGTTCACCTACCACGGCGCGATCATGGTCTTCATGGTCATCATTCCGGCGATTCCGGCGGCGCTGGGCAACTTCGTCCTGCCCATGATGCTCGGTGCAAAGGATGTGGCGTTTCCGCGTCTCAATCTGGCGTCCTACTACATCTACGTGTTCGGCGCGCTTTTCGCGACCTCGGCCTTGTTCATGGGCGGCGCCGATACCGGATGGACGTTCTACACGCCTTATTCGATCCGCACGAGCGGAGCCGTGATCTCCGTCATTTTCGGAGCCTTCATCATGGGCTTCTCGTCGATCCTGACCGGATTGAACTTCATCGTGACCATTCACAAGCTGCGTGCGCCCGGACTGTCGTGGGCGCGTCTGCCGCTTTTCATTTGGGCATCTTATGCCACCAGCATCATTCAGATGCTGGCCACTCCGGTTCTTGCGATCACCCTGCTGCTGTTGATCTTCGAGCGCGTTTTTCAGGTCGGTATTTTTGACCCGAAGATTGGTGGAGATCCGGTGCTCTTCCAGCACTTCTTCTGGTTCTATTCACATCCGGCCGTGTACATCATGATTCTTCCGCCCATGGGAGTGATCTCGGAAGTCATTCCGGTGTTCAGTCGCAAGCCGATTTTCGGCTACAAGGCTATCGCGTACTCGTCGTTCGGCATCGCGCTGATCTCCTTCATCGTTTGGGGCCATCACCTTTTCGTCTCGGGACAGGGTGAATTGGCGAACTTCGTATTCTCGCTCCTGACCATGCTCGTCGCCGTTCCTACCGGAGTGAAGGTGTTCAGCTGGGTGGGCACGATGTACAAAGGCTCGATCCGTCTCAATGCGCCGATGCTTTACGCGCTGGGTTTCCTCCAGCTCTTTACCATCGGTGGATTGACCGGCGTGTTCCTTGCGACCCTGGCCATCGACGTCCACCTGACGGATACCTACTTCGTCATCGCGCACTTCCACTACGTCATGGTGGGCGGTGCCCTGATGGGCCTCCTCGCAGGGCTGCACTACTGGTTCCCGAAAATGACGGGCAAGATGTACCTCGAGAAGGGGGCCCGCATCTCGTTCTGGTGGATCATTGCGGGCTTCAACATCACGTTCTTCCCGCAGTTCATCGTGGGCGCGCAGGGCATGCCCCGGCGCTATCACGACTACCTGCCGGAGTTTTCGACGCTGAACCTGCTGTCGACCGTGGGGTCCTGGTTCCTGGCAATCGGATTCTTCTGGGCCGCCATCAATCTGTGGCGTTCACTCAAGCTCGGCGAGAAAGCGGGCGACAATCCTTGGAGCGCTCTCACGCTCGAATGGCAGTCTCCTTCGCCGCCTCCGCACGAGAACTTCCTCGTGGAGCCGGTGGTGACGACTTGGCCGTATGAGTACAAGGCGGAAGCCGGCCTGACGCCAGTCCGTCAATGGTGAGCGGTTCATCCCTCAATAAGGAATAAATATCAATGTCATCGACTCACATCACGACAGGCGGTTATCAGCACGCACATCACTACAAGAGTGCGGGAGATGAATTTGAGGCTTCGAAACAGGGCATGTGGCTGTTCATGGTCACGGAAGTGCTCATGTTCGGCGGACTCTTCGTGGCCTATGCCATGTTCCGGGCCATGTATCCGGAGATGTTTCACGAGGCGTCGAAGCATCTTGCAGTGAATCTGGGGCTGACCAACACGATCATCCTGATCACGAGCTCCCTGACGATGGTGCTGGCCGTCATCGCATCCCAGAAGGGCCAGAAGGGCAAAATCCTGCTTCACCTGGGGCTGACCTTCTTGCTTTCCTGCGGATTCCTTGTCGTGAAGTACTTTGAATATTCCGGCAAGATCCATCACGGCATTCTGCCAGGTGGGCTTTTCACCAACACGGAGATCACGCATCCGAAGGCTCCGCTCTTCTTCTCGCTGTACTTCATCATGACCGGAATTCATGCCTTCCACGTCATCGTGGGAATGGGGCTCATGGTGTGGCTGGCGATCCGTACGATGCGCAACGAGTTTTCGCCGGCGTTCTACACCCCCGTGGAGCTGGTAGGATTCTACTGGCACTTCGTGGACATGGTTTGGATTTTCCTCTTCCCGCTGATGTACCTGGTGGGCTGATCGACTACGCGAAAGGGATTTGAAAAATGTCTGATCACAACGACAAGCATCAGCACGAAGGGCACGAGCACCATCACTTCATCCTTCCCGAACGCACGGCGGTAGCGGTCGGTGTGGCTCTCCTGATCCTGACTGGAATCACGGTCTGGGTTGCTGGAATTGATTTCGGCAAACTCAACTTCACGATCGCCCTTCTGATCGCGGTCGTGAAGGCATCGCTCGTTGGCCTGGTGTTCATGGGCCTGAAGTATGACCGCAAGGAAAACGGACTGATCTTCGTGACGTCCTTTCTTTTCCTGGCCATATTCATCGCCTTGACTGCCACCGACCTGCTTTTCCGGGGAGACGTCTACGTCAAGGGTCCGCTGGTCGCGGCATCCGGGAAGTCACAGTTCAAGAAGCCCTGGATCTCCACTCCTGAGCTGGTCGCCAAGGGCAAGACCCTGTACGAGCAGCAGTGCGTGGCATGCCATGGGGCACAGGGCAGGGGCGATGGGCCGGCCGGAGCTGGCCTGAATCCGAAGCCGCGAAATCTCACCGCGGCAGAGGGCTGGAAGAATGGCCACAAGGCAACCGCAATCTTCAAAACCCTGACCCAGGGCCTGAATCAGATGCCCGTGTTCTCGAGCCTCTCGACGGATGACCGCTGGGCGCTCACTCAATATGTCCTTTCCATGG
>JBIIXZ010000139.1:0-7370 GCA_044347055.1 Bdellovibrionia bacterium
TTTCGACTGCAATCTCGGAGAACACCCCGACGATCAGCGGCGGCTCGCTCCTGAGCTACTCCATCAGCCCAAGCCTGCCGGCAGGATTGAGCCTCAACAGCACCACGGGCGTCATCAGTGGAACACCGACGGCCACCCAGAACCCTGGCGTGATTCACACCATCACAGCTCTGAACTCCGGCGGTTCCACAACAGGAGCGGTCACCCTGACCGTGAATGCACCGGCTCCGACGTTGGCCTACTCGGCATCAAGTTTTACGCTGACCCGGGGTGAGTCCGTCACGATGACTGCAACGGCGGAGAACGTCTCCAGTCTGGCTATCACTGGACGCCTTCCGAACGGACTCAGCTTCAACACGAGCACTGGGGCGATTTCTGGAACAGCGACCGAGCTCATGGCAGCCACGCCTTTCGTCGTCACAGCCACTAACAGCACCGGTCAAACGGCCAGTTCAACAATCAGTATCACTGTAAACGATGCGGCTCCGAGCGGACTGACTTACTTTGAGTCGGCTCCGACCTACACCACTGGAATTCGAATCACGGACAACACTCCTTCGAGCGGCGGCGGATCCATCACCAGCTACTCCGTTACCCCGGCACTGCCTGCAGGTCTGAGCTTCAACACCACGAACGGCGTCATCAGCGGAACGGCAACGGCGACTCAGAATCCGGCAGTGATTCACACCATCACTGCCGCCAACTCTGGAGGAAGTACTACCGGCACCGTCACCTTGACTGTGAACGCTCCGGCTCCGACGATTGCCTACTCGGGAAGCCCCTTCACTCTGAGCAATGGCACAGCCTACACGCTGAGCGCGACGTTCAATAACGGCGATTCCTTTGCGCTGGGCGGCACCCTTCCGATTGGACTGAGCTTCAACACCTCCACCGGTGCCATCACCGGAACCCCAACCGAACTTCTGGTCGCCACGCCCTACTCGGTGACGGTCACCAACAGCACCGGCCAGACGGCTTCGACCACTTTCAACCTCACCGTCAACGATGTCGCTCCGTCGAGCCTCAGCTACTCGGCTCCAAGCGCCACCTACACGGTTTCGACTGCAATCGCGAACAACACCCCGACCATCAGCGGCGGCACGATCCTGAGCTACTCCATCAGCCCGAGCCTGCCGGAAGGACTGAGCCTCAACACCACGACAGGTGTCATCAGTGGAACACCGACTGCCACCCAAAACCCCACGGTCATCCATACGATCACGGCCCTGAACTCCGGCGGCTCCACGAGTGCCACGCTCACAATCACAGTCAACGCCCCAGCACCCACCCTGAGCTATTCCGGAAATCCATTCGCATTTACCAAGGGCATCGCCGTCTCGAGCGTCACCGCTACTGCATCGAACGTCTCTTCGTTTGCCATCAGTGGACGCCTTCCGAATGGACTCAGCTTCAATACGAGCACGGGAGCAATTTCGGGCACTGCCACGGAGCTCATGGTCGCCACACCGTTCCTGGTGACCGCAACGAACAGCACCGGTCAGACAGCCACCGAGACTCTGAACATCACCGTCAACGACGCTGCTCCGGCAAGCCTGAGCTACTTCGACCCAGCACCGACCTACCTTACCGGAACACGAATCACCGACAACACTCCATCGAGCAGCGGCGGGGCGATCACGAGCTACTCCATCACGCCTGCACTTCCTGCAGGGCTGAGCTTCAACAGCACAAACGGTGTCATCAGCGGAACTGCTACCTCAACTCAAAACCCGGCCGTGGTCCACAGCATCACGGCCCTGAACTCCGGAGGCAGCACCAGCGCGACCGTCACTCTCACGGTCAACGCCCCGACACCGACACTCAGCTACGCGGGAAGCCCGTACTCGATCACGAAGAACTCCAGCGTGACGCTCACCCCGACTGCCTCTCATGTCGCAAGCTTCTCACTTACCGGAAGCCTGCCGACCGGCCTCAGCCTCAACACCACTTCGGGAGTGATCTCCGGCACGGCAACGGTGGTCACCAGCACGACGCCCATCACGATAACGGCAACCAACAGCACCGGCCAATCGACAGCCGCCGCGGTCTCGATTGCCATCGTCGACGTGCTTCCGGCCCTCACCTACAACGGCGGCCCCTTTATCTTCACGAAGGATCAGGCCATCTCGACCCTGATACCGGTCAATTCCGGTGGAACCGTCACCAGCTGCTCGAGCAGTCCGGCTCTACCCGCAGGACTTTCCATCAGCTCGACCTGCGCGATCTCCGGAACACCGAACACGCTGTCGGCGAGTGCGGCATACGCCATTCAGGCCACCAACTCCGGAGGCACCGCAACCGTTTACATCAGCATCGCCGTGACCTCGGGAGCTGAGGAAGTACCGAACGTGTTCCTGCATTGGATTTCGTTCTCAGCCCTGAACGGCAGCTGGAACGGCACCGCCAACTCCGAAGGTCGAGTGTGGAAGGCGCGCATCGACGGCGCATCCCGCACGCTCGACTCGACCCTGAGCCTCGGCTGGGCAGCCAAGGATCTCGTCGAAGCCCCCCGTCTTGCCCCGAACGGCAGTTACTGGGTGGCCGTCTCCACTCGAAACCTGAACGGCAATCCGGCGGACGCAGACAACCCCTGCTCCAATCTTTGGAAGGTCAGTCCGGATGGCAGCCAGTGGACGGCGCTGACCACGAACTCGACCGCGGGCCAGGACAGCCTCGATCCGGCCATCTCTCCGGACTCCGCCACCATCGCTTTTGCGTCGCGCCAGGCCGTCAGCGGCGGGGGCAACACCAGCTCCTCGTTCAACATCTGGACCATGACCTCGACTGGAACTGGAGCCACGGCACGGACCACGGAGACCGTCTCGAACCATGACTCTCGAGAACCGGCATTTTCTCCAAATGGAGCCACCCTCATCTACGCCTCCAGGAGCAAAATCGGCCAGGTCACGAGCGCATCCTACAACCTATGGAAATACACTCTCGCGACCAGCACGGCCGCATCCTTCAGCAGTGATACGTCGTCCGGAAATGACCGTCGCCAGCCCCGCTACTCCAATGACGGAGCCACGATCGTTTACATTTCGCTCCGTCCTCTCAGTGGCGGCGGCAGCTCGACCGCCTCTTACAACCTGTGGACCTCAAGTGCATCCAGCCTCAACGAAAGCGCACTCACCTCGACCACTGACTCCGGGCAGGATGTCTACGCACCGGAGTTCAGCGTGAGCGATCGCTACATCGCGTTCCAGGGCTATCGTCCGATCTCCGGAAGCACGCCGTCGTCGAGCAATATCTGGGTTTACGACACGGTCAGCGCCACCTTCACCCCGATCACCCAGAACACCAGCTCCGGCCTCGACAGCCAGCTCATGCCGGGGGTCACCTGGTAGGCGCGCCACTTGCTCTGCTCGCGCGACATGCTTGTCCTGAGTCGCTGCTCGATCTGTGAGTCACCCACACCACCATTTTACGCCTCGCCTTGCGACGTCTGCGCACGACGGATCCATCCGGCGGCTTCGCTTCCTGCACAGGCGCCGTTCGAGTCCTTGCGAGCTCGCTGGCTTCTGGTCGGCACGACTTATCGGATCTTTCTCAGCTGGAAATCACGGCCCACGCCACGACTTGATCGACTGCTGCTCGAGCAGGAGCCAACGCCGCTCAGCGATGCCGAGTGGGCTGAAAGAAACGGCGACATCCTGGTCCCGATTCCCCAGCGATTTTCGAGAGCATGGCGGCTATCTCACTCTCCAGCGCTTCGCGCGGCGCAGGTCCTCTCACGGAGCTGCCAGAAAAAGGGAATTCGAATGCCAGTAGTTCCTCTACTGAAGCCCGGGCCTCATCCCTCCAGACAGGCTTCGCGGCAGGCCTCTCTTCGGGGTCGCGAACGATGGGCGCGGCAGCAGGGGTGGAGCGTCGACCACTCGATCGGTGTCGAATCTCACCAAAGAATCATCCTCGTGGATGATGTCCTCACGACAGGAGCCACCCTCGTGTCGGCGGCATCAGCGCTGCGAGAAAACGGTCACGCCCGGATCTCCGCCTGGACACTCGGAGTCAGGCCCTCGTTTTCAGGAGCATCGGCCACGACTGCCGGTTGCGCGGCTTCGAACTTCACGCCAAACACCTGCTCCAGCGCCGAGGCCACTCCATAGCTATCGGTGATGAACTCGAGTGACTGATCGTGATGATGTCCTTTGCCCGCATGATGGGGCTTTTTCGGAGCCTCGCCATGACCCGAGACAATCGCCTCTTCGTAACGAACCTGCTCATTCTTGACGGTCTTTTCAAATGCAGCTGCTGACCACTCGGTCTGGCTGAACATCTTGTCGAGCGCCTGCTTGATGCGGCGGAGCTTTTTCGCGATGGCGTGATTATCCTCGCCCTCTTCGGGAGAGATCACGGTCGACCAGATGCTTTCACGTCCCTCACGATAGAAGTGCCCGACCACGTGTCGATCTTCGGTCTCGCCCGCATCACGATTCATCGTGGTGAAAAAGGCCTCATGAACTTCAGGACGAACTGCTTCGTGGTGCGTGAAGACGACCTGGAGCACGCCCATCGGCTCACGCGAGCGATTCCAGGACAGCGGCTTGGGCAGACCCGACAGCGCAGCCAGACGCGACCAGCGATCCGCATAGACAAACTCATCGGCCTCGAGCTTTTCGCCCGAACCGAAGAGGACGGCCACAGCGTGGCCATCGATCATTTCAATGCCTTCCACCGGAACGCCTTCGCGGCGCTGGATCGCAGGATGGGCGAGCAATTTCTCGCGGAACTCCTCCTCGATCTCCACCAAGGAACGCGACCAGCGAACTTCCGAGAGCGGCATGAGGGCATTCTCGGCCTTCCACAGCTCAGCTTGACGACGCTCGCGCTGCGCCTCGATGTCCGCGCCCTTGTTCCACACCGGCTCGCGAAAAGACTTGTTGCGAAACTCCCGGAGAAAGCTCACTCCCGGAATGCGATCCCCAAGATCCACGCCGAGCACGGAGGCCATGTGTTCCAGAGCGCCCGCCGCCGCTTCGCCCTCGATCGAAGGTGTAGCCGAGAGAACCCGACCTCCACTTCCTGGAACCCAGAAAATCAAATCGCCGTCCGTGCGCGTTTCGAGCGCCGAGACCAGAGAAGCCAGTGCAGCCCAACCTTCGCCAATGATGACCTTACGGGTGCTCATGGATTTCCTTTCTTGGATCGACCTTCCACCAATGCAGCATGGAGGGCTGAAACAGCCTCATCCGCCCGGTTCCGGGGCACGGCCAGCGTGATCGCCAGGGCTGAACCGCTTCCGGTTCCGACATCGATTCCCACCGACGCGAGCTCCTCGCAAACCTGCTGGAGCGCAGTTCCATCCTGTGAAAACCGGTCTCCCACGACCGACACCGGAACCCAATCCTCGCAGACTTCGAATGACGAAACGAAACCCTGCGCGGCCAGGTTTGACAAGACCTTCTTCCACTCCGAGACGCTTTCCTGCTCGATGAAGGCCCGAAACTGCCCCTCGATGAATTGCGCGGCAACCAGCTGGAGCGATTGCTCTGCTGCAACGGTGAACAGCGAAGCCAGAACGCTCGGCCGAGAGAGCCCCACCTTGAGCCAGACCTTCGCGGAGTCGGAGGTCACTCCCACCACGCGCATCTCTTCCATTCCCTGCTGATTGCTCATACGAATCGTCTCCCGGTCCACGATCCTGGTTCCTGCTTCGGTCCATCCGCTGATCAAGCTGTTCTTGACCCAGAGGGGTACGGCAAATTGCCGCGCCAGCTCCACGCTTCGAGGATGCAGCACTCCCGCACCGCGAGTCGCGAGCTCCACCATGAGGTCATGCGGAAGCTCTCTCCAGAGCCTCGCCTGCCCGACCCTGCGCGGATCAGCGCTGTAGACGCCATCGACGTCCGTGTAGATTTCGCAGCTCTCGGCCTTCAAGGCGGCAGCCAAGGCAACAGCCGTCGTATCGGACCCACCGCGACCGAGCGTGGTGATCTCGCGGGCCTCGCTCACTCCCTGAAAACCAGCGACGATGGCCACATGGCCCGATGCCACGGCGTCGCGGACGCGATCGCCGAGGATCCTGCGAATGCGCGCCCGTCGGTGGGCACCATTGGTGATGATTCCGGTCTGCGAACCCGTGAAGGAGAGCGCCGGCACCTTGCGATCGGCGAGTGCCATGCTCAGGAGCGCCATCGAGATCCGCTCTCCGGCGGTCAGCAACATGTCCATTTCTCGATGAGGCGGGGACTTCGACACCCGATGAGCGAGGTCGATCAGTTCGTCGGTGGTATGCCCCATGGCCGAGACGACCACGACGAGCGGATGGCCCCGCTCACGAGCGAGGGCGATTCGATCAGCGACCGCTTGAATCCGCTCGGGACTTCCGACGGAAGTTCCGCCGTATTTCTGGACGATGAGACCTGCCATTCAGGCCAGTTATAGGACCCGAAAAGCAGCCGAGGCAAGCCCAGAAGCTCAGTTGAAAGCGCGATTGGAGCGGGAATTCAGGCTCCGGGAAAGCTCGCGATTCTTCATGGAGACCCGGTATTTGTTGGCCTGCTTTCGATTCTGGCGACGGTATTTGCGACGCTCCGGAGGATCTCGCACCTCGAGCGAAGCCAGGCTCCGGGACCGGTCATCCGGAATCGGCAGGTAGATCTTGGATCCTGCGCGCAGCAAAGCATAAGGAGAGACGCCATTGAGGTCGGTCATCGGCTCTACCCGGATGCCGAAGCGCCGCGCCACCGTGTTCAGGGTTTCGCCCTTGCGAATGCGATACGCCAGGAAGTCGACCTTTCGCGGAAAGGCCTTCGAGTTGTACGAGGCGAGGAATCGGTCCTTTGCGGATACCGGTAGACGGATCCTGTACGATGCGACTGACGGCGGCGTGCACCACCGAAGAATCTCGGGATTGAGGCTTTTGAGCGTCTGGTACGACAGGCCGGCGGCTCGAGCAATTTTCAGCAGATCAGCCGGGCTTTGCAGCTCAAACTCGACCAGCTCCTCGCCGGAGACCTCGCCCGTCTTGCTGACGTGCGGGGTTGGCACGGGTCGAGCCTGCTCGACGACCTCCTGGACCGCCATGACCGGACTCGGAGCGCCCAGCTCAGCTTCGTTCTCGACCAGATCGTCTTCAGGCGCCTCTTCGGCCAGAAGCTTCGCGATGGAGTCCCGAGGGGCTTCCGCCACCCTGCCCGAATCCGGATCATCATCCGATGGCTTGGCGTTCAAGTTCACGAGTTCGCCATCCCCGGCCACGGCCTGGCCCTCGTGCGGGGCGGCGCCCGAAGCAGGAAAGCCGAATTGCGTGCGATTTTTTGCCACAATCGCCGCGGCAATGATCTTCGGAACGTAATCGCGGGTTTCCTGTCTCAGGAACGTATGGCGGGTGAGCGACCAGAAGTCGCGGGTGCCGTACCTGCGGA
>JBIIXZ010000140.1:0-7341 GCA_044347055.1 Bdellovibrionia bacterium
CGCAAAGTACAACAAGTCCAAGGCTTCCGAGATCCTCGGAATCGACCGGGTGACGCTGTATCGCAAGGCGCAGCGCTACGGCATCGACCTTCGCTCCAAATGAATCGCCAAATGAATCGAGCGGGACGGAATGAATTCCGATCGCGGCTTGCCTCGGCATCGCGGCTGGAGCTTCCGTATTCGCTTCCGCATCCCGCAGCTGCCCAGGGAATTCCTGCTGCGGTGTTGATCGTCTGGGGTTTCTCGGCCTCCGACGAGGAGCCGCAGGTGCTCCTCACCCGCCGCACTGAAAAAGTGGAAACCCACAAGGGCCAGATGGCCTTCCCGGGGGGCGGGCGTGACGCTGAGGATGATTCGCCAGTGGCTACGGCCATTCGTGAAGCCCGCGAAGAGGTGGGTCTGGAGCCGGAACACGTCGAGGTTCTCGGAACGCTTCCGGAAATGTGGACCATCACGAATTACCTGGTGACTCCGGTCGTTGCCGTTCTGCGCCCCTCGATCGAGGAGCTCTCGCTGGTCCTGAACGAGCATGAAATCGATGAGTCGTTCTGGGTTCCGCTCTCGCGTCTCCAGGAGAGCTACCGTCGCGAGCATGTGGCGCGCGGATCCATCCGGTATCCCATCGATGTTTTTCTGGAGGAGCCCTACCGCGTGTGGGGAGTGACGGGTTCGCTCCTCAAAAACCTTTTGGAGAGGCTCGAGCGGCTGGGTTAGTTTGGAGTCATGATGACCTCCACTCGTTTGGTTTCGAGCCTGGCTCCGGCGGTAGTTCTGTCCCTGGTTGCACTGGCATCTGGCGCATCGGCTGAAGTTCCTGCGGCGCGGGTCGTGGATGCTCCGAGCACGGTGGTTCCGGCAAAAAGAGCGCAGCGCACCGTCTCGTCCGCGGCCCCTGCGGCCTCGACGCCGTCGCCCAAATCTCCCGGATCCATTGCGGCTGCCGAACCTTACGGAGCGGGCTACGAGGACTGGAAGTGGCCCCTGGCCGAGCATGAGTGGACTGCTGCGGTGATTCCGGGCGTCGGCATCATCAACAATTCTGCCGGATTTGCTTTGCAGGGCGCGATTGCGAAGAAAATCATGCACCAGGGTTTTGCACCCGACATCAACAACCAGGTCTTCGTCGAAGTGCAGGCGGGACCGTACACGACCGGCGGCGGATCGGCTCTTCTGTTCAGCACGCACCTGCGCTGGGATTTCACCCTGAATGGCGACTGGGCGTTTTACGCGCTCGGCGGCCTGGGTGGAAACGTGACGAGCGAGCGCCTCGGCGATCAGTTCCAGCTCCTCCCGCGCTTCGGCGTGGGCGGCATTCTCGATATCGAGCGCCAGACCGGAGTGCCCATTGGCATCCGCGGCGAGCTGTCGCGCGAGCTGATCGGCATCGGCGTTCAGTTTCGGATCTGATCGAGGTTCGGGCAGCGTGGTGGCCGCGAACTCCTTCGCGGCAGAGTGGGGGCGTTCGTGTTTCCGTTGCTCAATCATCTCGAGATGGCGCGCCTGGCTTCGCTTCTCGAGCGCGAATGCGCGGGGGCGCATGTCGAGCGCCTGATCATTCCGGAACGTCCCGAGTTTCCAGACGGATACCTGAAGAGCGAGTGGGTGCTTCGGCTGCAGAGTCGTCGTCGCGATTTCGCGCTTTTTCTCTCCGTTCGTCCGCGCGCGTGTTCAGTCTCTTTGGCGGAAGGAAAGGGCCCGAAGCACGCGCAGGCGGCGACGCGCTCTCCGTTTGACCAGGCGCTGGCCAAGCACCTCAAGGGAGCACGCCTCGTGCGCGTGCGCGCCGTCGAGCGCGAGCGCATGCTGGTGCTCGAGTTTCCGGGCATGTTTCTGGTGGTGGTGCTGATTCCGGCCTTGCCGGAGGCGCTGCTCGTGGACTCGGCGACGCTGGAGATCATCGCGCGGTCGAGGACGATTCGTGAGGCGGCAAAACAGGTTTCCGTGTGGTCCTGGCCCGAGGCGCGCGAGGTGCCGGCATCGCTTTCGGTGCGCGAGGAATTTTTTGAGGCGCCGTTTGACTATCATCGCGCCGTCGAGCGGGCTTTGTGCCTCGAGGCATTCCGGCTGCGAGTGGAACGCGCGCGGCGTGCGATCTCGGAGCTCTCGAAGGCTCTGTCGAAGAGCGTGCGGCAATCCGAGGAGGCGATGGCCGCTGCCGAAAAGGAGCCCGATTGGGCGTTGTACGGCGAGACATTGAAGGCGTGGTTGTACGCGCTTCCGGAGCCCGTGGGCGGATTCTGGCAGCTCGGCGAAGTGCGCGTTCCAGTCAGCACCGGAAAGCAGCAGGAAGGGGCATTGGAGCCGCGGCAGCTTTTGGAAAAATTCTTCCAGCTCGCACGTCGTCGCAAGCGCCGGCGCGAAGAAGCGGAGTCGCGGCTCGAGTCCGCACGAGAGCGGTTGCAGAGGCTCGATCCGAAGCGCGAAATTTCGGAGGGCGACTGGCGTGCGCTGGTCGATTTCGAGCGCATGGCAGGAATTGCCGGGGCGGGTGCTGGAGGCGGTGGTGCTTCGGGCCTGGGTGGCAACGGCTTTGGCGGTTCCGGCGTCGGAGCAGGGGCTGGCAGTCGCGGTTCTGCAGGCACCGCAGGTGCGGCAGTTTTCGGCACGCTCGGCGACGGCGTCGCACTGAAAGCCTCCGTGCCTGCAGCGTGGCAGGGCAAGGTCTTCATCTCGAAGGACGGATTTCCGATTCTGGTCGGCAAGTCGCGCGACGAAAACCTCGAGCTGTCGTTTCGGATCGCGCGCGGCAATGATCTCTGGATGCATGTGCGCGGGCGGCCCGGAGCGCACGTCGTGATTCCGGTTCCTACGGGCAAGACCATTCCGCTCGAAACGCTCCTCGATGCGGCCGCGCTGTGCATTTTCTGGAGTGGTGGCAAGGGCTGGGGAAAAACCGAGGTCGACTACACGTTCAAGAAATACGTGAAGCGCATCAAGGACTCGACCGAGGCTTCGTACACGAACAACAAGACGATCATCGCCACGCCGGATGAGGCGAGGCTGGCGCGGTTGATGGGGTAGGGCAGCTTCTACGTCGGAGCTCGAGTGGCGGGTTTAGATGCATAGCGCCTTCGAACGCCACCGCCGGTGAGACATTATGCGAGATCGCCCATTCAGTCGGGCTGTCGTGAATTCGGACAACTCTCGTGGCCGTTTTCCAGGAGATTTCCGGTATCGAACTTGCTGTGAGCCTGCCCTGCCAGACCAGGCAGAGTTGATGGAACGACCTCCTTTCCCGAAGGAAAGGAGGTGATCCTATGAAAAACAACAGACACAAACACTGTTGTTCTCATCGGAATGCCGCGAGAAAACTTGAATCCCTCAGATGGCGACTGGTCGGTTTTCGTCAGGATTCTGGTGTTTCTTACGGCATGGATCAGCCATTGTTGACGACCGCCGCGAACTGAGGAGCGGGCTTCGGGTACAGTCTTAAACCGGAGCCTCTCAGGACGAGGGCTGCCTGGTCTGGTTTTCAGTCTTCGCGTGAGCACTTCATGCGCATGAAGTGGAGTCTGGAGCTTCTCATCCCGACTTTTGCCGAATCGCATGGATTACCCGTCCAGCCATTGCATCAATCCAGCGGCGTCGGTGTGTCCGAAGGTGTGGGAGAAGGGTCCGGGTACGATACATTACAATAGCCCGAGAAATCATCGCCGGTCCATGTGTCCGGGCCCTGACAGGACGTCTGTTCACTTGCCAACGGCCCTGCACAATCACCGGAGGCGGAGTTAAATTCACCCTCCACCAGCTCGCATAGCTCCTCATTACTGGAGTCCGTGTTACCGGAGCCGTACGATGCCTGAGTGAATTCGGTCGGAGGGACAAAGGTGGTGGTTGGTTCCAGCCACGCATGAGGCGCGCTAGCTCCACCGAAGATCATCAGCAAAAGAGAGTGGGGCGAGGCGACTCCTCGGAGGACTTGGAAAGTGGCCAATGCAGGAGATGTCGTCCTTCCGGCGGCCTCCGAGTTCTCGAAGTACATCACTGACACTTCTGGATGGACCCGTGTGACGTGCCCAGCACCCAGCTGAAGGAAGGTATCCGGACTTTCGACGGGTAGTCCGCTAACTTGAGAAACCCAAAACCGAGAGGTGAGTACGTCGATCTGACCGGCGGTGAACTCCCGGGATGAGCCCGCGATGTTCAGAACAGGAAGTTCGCCCGGAAGCGATACCGCCGTCCGGAATTTATTTCCAAGCGAGACCAGTCTTGCTCCAGCTTGATTCATCACGAACGAGGCACCGTCGTGAATCGAGGTGCTTCCCGGAACCACGAGAAGCGAGTTTCCAAGATCGAGCCTCGATTGCGGGCCGAGCACCTCGAGCTGCCGATCGACCATGCTTTCAATGCCGGGTACGGAAACCCAGCGTGCAGCAGGAGAGAACTGAATGTCGGTGCGGCCGCTCAAAGAGACCGAGGCATTCCCAATCTGCACCCGCTCCGGAAAATTTCCTTGAATGGACATCGTCTTCGCCGGGTTTCCGCTCGTGAGGAAGAGTTTTCCGGGCCCGCGAATTCCTCCCGAGTGGTTATTTTCATTGATCTCACCCGCGTGAATGTCCGTGTCGCTGAATTCTGCGGACGGTTCAGAGCCTTCGCCTTCCAGAAGAAGTGTGGCCTCAGCATCGATGACGACGGCACCGTGGGCAATGGTCAGTCGTGGCGGTCCCCCAGCCGGATCGGGCGCGGCCACCTTGAGCTGTGCTTCGCCGCCGGTCTTGCTCAGGGTCAGGCGCGGGCTCGCACCGGGGCCCATGATCGAGAGCGTGGCAGAGTTCGTGACCTGCACCTCGCCCTCAACGTG
The DNA here is from genome assembly GCA_044347055.1 of Bdellovibrionia bacterium. Lineage (GTDB taxonomy): Bacteria > Bdellovibrionota > UBA1018 > UBA1018 > UBA1018 > CAIOHW01. The sequence goes on from JBIIXZ010000140.1 coordinate 4,805, forward strand.
GAGACGGCGCAGAAATTCCGATCGAGTGCTGCCTTCGGATTCCGCTGCGAGTTTCCAGGATTTTCCCGAGGGCACCACGACTTCAGGAAAGGGCGGCATCTGGCTATCGACCGTTGCTCCGCAGCCGGTTTGCCAGCGCGTGGGTAGGCCAGACCCATCGACCGCGTCGAGGATCGAGCAGTTCAGCCAGCCTGAAGGACAGAAATTCGGGGCTCCTGACCGTGTGATCGTGGTGCTCCACTGAGGATCAGAGCAGTTGACCTCTCCAGTTTGGCAGACGCTCACCCCGAACTCGAACTGGCCATTCGTGCAGAGCGGCTCAGCGAGCGTGAGCACCGGGGGTGTCGACTGCATGATCGAAAATCCGGCCTCGTATCGTTGCACCTGGGCACCATCGCCCTGTGGCCGGAAATAGACGCGGTAGAACACCTCGCCCGGGGAGGCGCCAGAAAGCGTGAGAGAAAGCATGCCGTTGGCAGCGAGCTCTGGATCGATGGTCGAGGGGGGAACCGAACTGCACCCCGCTGCTCGACAGACCTGGATGGAGAAGGTTTCTGAAGTACCTTCGGCGTTGGTTGCCGTCATCGTCAGGATCTCGATGCCAGCGAGGCTTGAAACGTCTTCCGACAAGGTACAGGCAATCGGCGGCACTGCTACACTCGGACAGAAAAGGGTCTCAGATGGCGTCGGAGGAGATCCGGTAACGATCGCTATGGAGGTGATCATCACTCCCGCCGGGCCGTGGAGATGAAGCGTCTGTGGAGCGAGGGTCTGGGTCAAGTGGAACAACTTGGTCGTGCCAGTGCCGGTTGCGGCCGAATCGGAGAGATAGAACGCTGGTCCTGATGGCTCCTCAAACGGAATCCTCGGCAGGATCCTCGGTACCGGAAAATGCGGCATTTCTTCACCGGGACGGAACCAGATCAGCCCCTGGTCTCCTGAACTGACCGTGAGCGAGACGGTGTTGCCAGCGGCGGGACACGCAGTCCAAGTTGCCGGAGGGTTCGGAAGAGTGTCGAGGTCGGGAACGATGAGCGGAGCGTATTGGCAAGTGCTGCTCGAAAAGCTCAGCGTGAAGGTGGCAGCACCCTGAGCGTTGACATCCAGTCCGGTCACGTCCACCGAGGGTGTAGCTCCGGAGGCCGAGCCGGCCTGGGCGATCCACGCGTCCATTGAGCCCGGGCTCGAGAGTGTCTTGCCATCGACCGTAAAACTGGAACTCATGGTGCCGCCCCACCAGACGCCCCCGGCCGGATCGATAGAAAGCGCGAGGGACTCGTCTGATCCGGTGCCTCCGAGTTTGCGGGTCCAGAGGGGTACTCCGGTTCCTGAGTCGAGCCGAGCAAGGAAGGAGTCGGTGTTTCCAGCGGCAAAGGGCAGCGGCACTGCAATTCCTGGTGCCGCAGGTCCGTTGTCTGTAGGCGTGTGCGAAGTAAGGCTCGGCGTATCCGTGAAATGTCCGGAGACGAGAATACGATCCTCATGACCGACAGCGACTGATGAAACGGAGTGAATGCCCGTGTTTCCTCCGAGTCGAGTGATCCACGCAAAACCCCCGGTTGGAGCTAATTTTGCGATGAAGCCATTTTGGCTTCCGGCGCTGGAGAGTGCGATCTCCGTCGTCCCGAAATAGGCAGGAGTGCTCTTGAAGTCACCCGAGATGTAAGCGTTTCCGAGATCATCCAACGCAACGCTTCGCGCGCGATCCAGCAAGGAGCCTCCCGCGCTCAAAGCTTCTATGAACAGGCCGCTGCTGCGCTCGAGCCGCAGGACCAGGATGTCTTCAGATCCTTGAGCCGTCAGGCTTCCGAGAGTTGCCGGAAGAGACCCTGAAAATGATCCGGCAACCACGACATCATGGTCGGCACGGGGTCCTGAAACCGCGATGGCGCTGGTCTCGACGATTCCTGGATTGGTCGCGACGACTGGAGTCACCCAGATGAGCTCTCCTTCAGGAGTCAGCTTGGCTATCCAAGAGGCCAGGTTTGCCGACGTGGCTTGGTAGGTGACTCCTTCAATATTCCACTCGAGGCTGCCCGAAAAAGTACCGGTGACGTATCCTGAGCCCTCGGTATCTACCGCGATCGCCGTTGCGCGAGTTGGACCTGTACCGTTGAATACCAAGGCTTGGAGAAATTCTCCCCGAGGATTCATCACTCCGATGAAGGCAGCCTCGGAGCTCATCGACTGCAGCGGTATCGGATTAGAGTCCTGACCCGGGAGACTCCATTGACCGGACAACGTTCCAGCGACCCAGACGCGTCCTGAGCGATCCACGGTGATCGCACTCGGAGAGAAGTGTTCTCCGGTATTCGAAGAGTTCCTTTGAGCCCCAATGGCCCAGAGGGCTTTACCGTCCGCATCGTGTTTGATGAAGAAGGGCTGTGGTGCAGCTTGGTCAGGCAGGAAAACCGAGGTGCCGGACTTCAAGGTGAGGCTGAAGGAGCTCGAGGCCTGACCGACAGAATAAGTGTTTCCGAGCCAGTCGGTGGCCAGTGCCTTCACTTGGTCGTGGCTAGTGGATACTCCGAAATTTT
>JBIIXZ010000141.1:0-7324 GCA_044347055.1 Bdellovibrionia bacterium
CGAGCGCCGCCTGTCCGTCATTCGCCGTCAGCACCTCGTAGCCTGCGAACTCCAGGATCCTGCGCGTGCTCTCGAGTCCGTGGACATCATCATCAACGACGAGGATCTTCTTCATGCGTTCGCGTTCGCCTCCGCCACGGCGCCGGACGGGCCAGCGAAGAGGGGCTCCTCGGTGCCCGGAAAGACGAGCAGGAAGCTCGCTCCCGAAAATTCGTCGCCCTTCACGCCGCGAGCTTCGACGTCGATCCGTCCAGCATGCTCGTCCACCACGCGCTTGACCCAGGAAAGCCCCAGTCCGGTGCCCTGGGCCTTGGTCGTGGAAAATGGCGCAAAGAGCCGCGCCTGGATTTCATCCGGCAGTCCGGCTCCATTGTCACGAATGCGCACCCAGATCGTTCCCTGCTCGGTCGATCCAAGCGACCATTCGATTCGGGGATTCTGGACCGAGTCCAGGGCCTGGAGGGCATTGCTCATGAGATTGCCCAGCGCCTGTTCGATTCCATCGCGATCGCCGTCGATTTCCAGAGACGCACTTTCCGGACGACGCCAGTCGACACGGACTGCCTGCCGCTCACAGGCCGGTGCATAGGTCGCGAGAACGGTTTCAAGCGCCTCACCGAGATCAAAGCGGCTGCGACGGCCTGATGAGGTCTTTGAAAAGCGCAGGTAGTTGTCGGTGATGCTGCCGAGTCGCTCCACCGACTCGAGGATCGACTGCAGCGACTGCCGGAGAGTCGGGTCGCCTGCGGCCTGGGCACGCTCGATGGCAAGCTCGGCTTCGAGTCCGATGGAATGCAGCGGATTTCGAACCTCGTGGGCCACCTGCGCCGAAAGCCTGCCGATGGCGGCGAGGCTTTCGGCCTCGCGCAGCCTTTCACGAAGGCGTCCCAGCTCGCGCAGCTCGCGATTCTGCGTCTCGAGCATTGCATTCTGGTCATGGACGACGCGCTCACGCTCGAGCAGCGCGGTCGCCATCGAATGGAACTCACGCGCGAGGTCGCTCACCTCGTCGCTGCGCTGGATAGGAAACTCCGCAAGAAGATCCTTGTCCTCGCGCCGCAGTCCGCGACGCTTGATCTCTCGCGCCAGCTGCGAAAGACGGCTCAGCGGTCCGAGCGCGCGCTCAGCAAACCAGAGCAGCACGAAGGACAGCATCACCATCGACAGCAGCGAAAGCTGGAGCCCGGTCCGCAGCACATCAATACGAGCCTGGGTCTTCTGGAAAACTTCTCGAGAGAGGCGGTCCCATTCGGAGCCCATCCGACCAGCTCCCTGGCTCCAGGCAACGAGGTCGCGATTCCACCGAGGGTACTCCTCCGATGCCTTCTGGATGCTTCCCGAGTTCAGGGCCGATGCAAGCACCTCGCTTCTCGCCTCGACTCGTTCCAGTCCCTGCTCCAGCTTCTGGAGCGCCTTTTCGAACTGGCTCCGAACGTCCGAGAGCTCGGATGCCTCCAGCTTCTCGAGCTGCGAGCGGGTGCGCTTGATCTCTTCACGGATGGATTCGCCGATCCAGCGCGGGACCGTGAAATTCGAGGCAGCGGGGGCGTCGTGGAACGGATTGGCATCGCCATCCGATCGCCCCTGGAGAGCACTCCACTGCGAATATCCGAGCGAGCGCTCCAGCTCGCGCTGGTAAGCCTGGGCCTGCGTGGAGAGCTGGCCCAGAGACCTCGCCAGTGGAATCCAGCCCGAGCGAAGGCCGTCAAGCGCCTGGCTCACTCCGCCGACCCTGAAAAGGGTCCAGGCCGATCCCAGGACGCAAAGCAGGATCAGCATTCCGATGAAAGTGAAAACGCGATGACGAAGAGTGGTTCCCGGGCGTTGCATCGCTCTTCAAGGATACGGCATCCCTCCGATGTCTCAAGCTGAGAATGCTCGAAGCCGAAAAGAATTCGAGGATTTATCCATCGTGAACCGCAGCACCACCTACAACTCGAAAGCATCGATCGTGGTCGTCCCGGATCCATCACTGGGCCGTGAGCGGCAGGCATCGCTCCACAGGACCTGGGCCCTACTGCGTACCCTGGGCCCGGTCACGATCCTGCCGGGAAAAACCACTGAATCACAGCTGATCGAACACCTCGACAAGCGTGCCGCCCAGCTCGTCCTGCTTCCGTGGCAGCATTATCTGGGCTGGATTCGTGCGGAGGGTTTTTACGGTCTGACGCGCACATCAGGCCCGACCGTCGCCGGCTACTTCGGCTCTCCGATCGAGCGCCACGAAATTGGCGCCACCACGCCCTTCCACAGGATGCTCCTGCTCGACTTCTCCTCGACCAGCCAGCTCGAGCGGTGGCGCTTCGCCCGCGCGCTGCTGGACGAAAAGCTCCGCTCCGGCATCAGGCCGTTGCTCGAGCCGCGCTCGATCAAATATTTCGAGGACTGGCTCGGAAGCCATCCTCCGGGATCAACGATTGATTCGCTCATCACGCTTCCCGCGCTCCGATCAGAACCTTGGAAGGGGCGGCTTCCCGCCATCCAGTTGATCACCCTGTCGCTGTGGAATCTGGCCTTCGAGCAGGGGCGCGCACTGGCACGTGGCGACTGGCTCACGCAGATCCATGCCGGCAGGATTCGAGCGTATTTCGAAATCGCGATGGATTCCGACGTGCTCGCCATGCGGCTTTGTTTCCAGCAGAACGCCAACACCTCGAAAATGATCCTCCGGGATTTCTGGCCCGAGCCCGGCGACGCGTCTCCTTCGGACTTCAGGCAGGTCCTGCTTCAACACGCCGACTTCCTGCGGATCCATCCGATCGCGGACATGACCGAGGTCGAAATCGTAGCGGGGCTGCTGAAATCCGCTCCTGCACAGCAGCACCCGGGAGAGCTTCGCAATTTCTGGATCGAACCCCTGTCGATGCACCTGGTTTCGGAAATCCCTACTCGCCGCAACCAGGAGGGCGGTGAACGCGAACAACCGCTGCCCCCGCTGCAAAGCGCAGGCGTGGACGAAAGAGCTTCGCTCGCGGATCACGCGCTTCGCAAGGTTGCCTGGCTTGAACGCGAACTCGCCGAGCGTGACGCTCGCATCGAGGAGCTCATCTCCGGCGGAGTCGGAGCTCCACGAACCACGGCCAAGAAAGCAGCATGAGCGCCAGCAACGACGACATGGCGGGATTCCTTCCGGTACGTCTCGAGGCGCTCGCCTCCGGTCGCCCCCTGCCGTTCGACGTGTACCTGTACTTCGAAGCCAATCGCCACCGGATCAAATGGAGGAGCGCCGGAGACCTGCTGTTTCCGGACGATGCACGACTCTACCGCCGACGGGGTTTGTCGGGGGCGTGGCTTCGGGCGGAGGAGCAGGAGAAGCTGCGCGACTTTTCGGGGGCATCCCGCGCACGGACACCCGAGGCATCCCGGCTGATCGCGCTGCTGGTCGATCCTCGAGAAGCGGCGTCGCTGGCGGAAGAGTCACGACGGATACTCGCCCTGCTCTTCGGCGCCCGCAGCCTCGACGAGCAGGATGAGGCCTACGAGCGGTTCACCCCGCTTCTTCTGGAGCTTCTCGGAGCATGCCACTCGCATGAATCCCGGGTGGCTCGGTCGCTCCTGCTGCTTGCCGAGCAGTTTCCGGAGATCGAGCATGCGCCACGCGTGGCCCTTCTATCGGTGCTTCTGCTGCTCTCGTTCCACGACCATGATCCGACCGAGGCGCCGCTCGTGGCGCTGGCTGCCCTCCTGCACGACGTGGGACGGACGGAGTGCCGACCGGAGGACTCCCCGACAACGCACGTAGAAAAAGGCGCGAGCATCGTGCAAGATCTCCTGCCGGAATCCATTCCATCGGGATCACCCGAAGTGCAGAAGCTCATCCGCGAGCATCACGAATTCATGGACGGCACGGGCGTGCACCAGCTCCGCGACGAACAGCTCTCCACCCGTTCGCAGCTCCTCTCGCTGGCGGAACTGCTCGAAACCGAGGCATCTCCAGGGCTCAAAGCAAAGCGCAGCACTCTTCGACAAACGCTGGCGCGGCTCGAGTCTTCCGGCAGTGGTCGCGCACTGCAGGGCAAGTTCAGCCCGGCGATCCTGGTTCCGCTGCTTCAGTGGACAGGCGTTCAGCCAGGCTCTGCAGAATCCGGGTGATCCGGGTTCGAACCTCCGGCGGAATCGCCGATGCAGCTGGCCCGCGCATCGACCACGAAATCGACGGCGACTCGGAAGCGATCTCCTCCAGCTCGCTGTCGGTCTTCTCGGAGGATCCGGGCCTGGACACCCGAAATGCGCCCTGTCCCGTTCGGCGGATCTCGAACTCATTTCCACCGAGGCAGGACAGGATCAGTGATGCCACTCGCCGCATGCCCTGCTCGGCGATGACTTCCGGATCCACGAGAATTTCCGAAGCCAGCAGGTACACCGGCAGGAGCCCGACTGCAGCAACTTCAGGTCCGTCCTGCCCGAGAAGATTTCTCCATGAGGAGTGTTCGCGAGGACTCGCTGCCGAAGCCCGAGGATGCATCTTGGACTTTCCGCGGCTCACGACGTGCTTGTCGGAACCCTTGTCCCCCCGTGAACGCTGAAGCGCAAAGAGCGACACTTCTCCGGAGGACTCCAGGACGCGAAGCACCCCGCGCGCGTCCTCCTCGATCACCGAAAGACGGGTTCCATCCGGCATCAGCCACGCAAGATCCGGGGCCGAGCCCTCAAAGACCCAGCTGCCGTCCTTTTGGAGCCGTGGCGGCAGGCCACTGAACGCCCACTCTCCGCTCCCTGTAAACTCGGGCTCATAATGAGGAGACCACTTCCAGACCCAGAGCCACTCCCCCTGGCCCAGCTCGTCACGAGGAAACCAGGCGCCCGCCTCCTCGGCCCTGGGCCCCTGGACCACGATGGACCAGCGCTTCTCGAAGCGTCCGGGCTCGCCCCCCCGGCCGCGGAACAGGATTTGCGGATCTCTGATGCGGGAATCCATCATAGTCGTTTCGGGCGCCCGGCAATTCCGCTTGAGCTTGCCCGGCGGACGGGCTTGGATACAAAGGTGGACCGGAGATCCCTGGCCCTGCTGGCCGCACTCCTGCTGCATGTGACGTTTTTCGGGTTGGCCCGCGTGGCGACCTTGTGGCAGCCCCGCATCTCCGCCACGCCACCGCCGCTTGTTGTGGAGATGGAGCCGCTGAATCCCCGGACCGACTCCTTGAACCGCAAGCTTCTGCTCTCGAAGCCGAACCGAAGCGCCCAGGATGAGCCTCCCCCGGAGGATGCCCGCTACTTTTCGGATCGAAACCGGCGAGTCGAAAAGGAGACACGCGCCCGCAGCGGCGGAATTGCGGACCTCTCCCAGCTCCAGTCGCGCGCGCTCCGGGAGGCCCTGAGGGATGCTGGCCCGGGAGGGGCGGCACGACCCAACTTCGCCCGTGGCGTTCAGGGCGAGGCCCAGCGGCTCGACGATGATCGATTGGCCGAAGGCGCCGAGAACCTGCTGAATACCGTGCAGAGCATCCACTACTCGTTCTATTCACGGATGTATGGATCGCTCGCGCCCGTCTGGCAGAACCTGGTCAGAAACTCGCGCTTCACCCGTGCGCTCTCGCCCGGTGACTACACGGTCGTGGCCGACCTCGTGCTCGATGAGCAGGGAAACCTGATCGGAGTGGAATTCCGCGAGCGCTCTCCGGTCGAGCGCCTCAATGAGGTGGTGATCGCTTCCGCGCAGAAGATCGGCAAATTTCCCAATCCTCCGCGGGAGCTGATTTCAGATGACCGCAAGGTGCGCACGCTCTGGAGCTTCACGGTCAATGTCGACGAGCACTCGCTGCTGCGCCTGGCGCCGCCACGTCGCCTCCAGTGATCAGGTCAGCAGCTTCCAGGCAATCCAGGTGAGCACGCCCGCGATCAGGAGCTGCGACTCGATCCTGCGCAGGTAGGAGCCGAGCGCCTGTCGCCAGGAAACTTCGGAACGTACCAGTCCTCGAACCTTCAGGAACTCCCGCTGGAGTCGCTGAAGCTGGGCGGTGTTGGCCGAATCATCGTCCGGAGTTCGCGGAATCATGGATTCCACCAGGTAGTAAAGATCTCGGCACCGACCAAGCGCGCTCCTGCAGTCATCGCAAGCCATGAGATGGTTCTGGATGAACAGGCGCTCTCGAGGCGCGTGCTCCTCATCGAAGAACCGCTGGGTCCAGGGATTCAAAGGATCGAACTCCGGGCAGCTGGCCCTTCTGGCAGGTGCGCCCGCGGCTCCGAGGGAAGCCAGAGGTTTTCGGGGATCCACCCGTTGGGAGGCCAGATGAACCCTCAGCTTCCAGGCCCGTGTCGCCACTTCTTCCTCGGGCCAGTTCATCACGCGCGCAATGCGACGATAGCTCCACCGTTCCTGGTGGAGCGCGACGAGCAGGAGACGTTCTTCGGGCATCAGCCTGAAAAACGGATCGGACAGCAGCGCGGGAGCAATCAGCTCGCGCTCACTTCTCGCACGAGCCAGGAGCGCGCTGCTCGCGCGCTCGATGATGCGCTCGTCGGCAAGCTGGAGCAGTCCGACAGCCTGAAGAGTTTCGGCTGTGCGCTGCCGCGATAGGACGGGGTCGACCCACAGGGCCTGACCTATCTGGGAGAGTGATCGTAGATCTTCGACTCGCATCCGCGGATTCCGCCTGCTTTCCAGCATACGGAAGGCCTGTAAAAGTGACAAAACTTTTGACAGGTGTCGCCGGCTCATTTCGCGGCAACTGCCATCCCCAAGCCCACCTGCCCCGAAACCCATGCAAAAACAGCCCTGTTTAGGCCTTGAGAAACAGCAACTTGCCCTTTTCATGCGGAAGATGAGCGCAACCCGCCAGGCTTGGCCCCGGGGTTGCACAACAACCGGGGAGAGACGAGGAAGTTATGAAGACCTTCGAACGTAAATCCGTCGCTTCGTGGAGCGCCCTGGGCCTGATGCTTCTGGCATCGGGATGCGGTGGCGAGGCTTATCGCACGGTGAATACGGACAGCCCGGGCACCTCTACTGGCGGAACTCCCTATGTTTATCCGACGGGCACGCCGCCGGACTGGGGTGGAGGATGGACGGATCCGGGCACCGGCGGCGGTGGCGTGGTCGTCACTCCGGCAGTTCCGGCCTACAGCTTTGACTTCAACCTGACGGGCGAAGGCGGATCGAATCCGACCTTCACTTCTGCATCCGTCGATACGGACAATCTCCTGGTCGTGCGCATCTCCGCCCGCGCCGCAGGCCAGATCAGTGCTTCGAGCTATTCCAACTTCAGCGGCAACTATGCCTGCGTGCAATATGAAGTGACTGCGCTCGGAAAGACCCTGAGCACCGGCGTGCTCAGCACGGTAGCCGGCGGTGCGCCGAACTGCCCGGGAGCACCGACCTACG
>JBIIXZ010000142.1:0-7208 GCA_044347055.1 Bdellovibrionia bacterium
TACGGCATCCAGACCCTCTCGGTAGCCGACGCGCAGAACCAGGAATTTGATCCTGCCGTTTTCGCCGAGACCGCCGAATCAGAAGACTCCGACGTCGAAGCGCTCGAAACTGCTGAATCAGAAGACACCGACGTCGAAGCGCTCGAAACTGCTGAATCAGAAGACACCGACGTCGAAGCGCTCGAAACCGCTGAATCAGAAGACTCCGACGTCGAAGCGCTCGAAACCGCTGAATCAGAAGACTCCGACGTCGAAGCTCTCGAAACCGCAGAACAGATTCCAACCGCAGATGCGCTGGAGTCCACCGACGAACCTGCTGACCACGAGAACGAAGAGCTCGCCCCTCTTGAATTCGCATCGATCGAAGAGACCGACGGCCAGCTGGAGCGCCTCGCTTCGGCCCTGAAGGCCGAAGAAGACTCGCTCGCCGAAGACACTGCCGCAGCCGAAATGCGGGCGCAGGAAGAAGCCGCCCAGCTCCTCGCCGCGCAGATTGCCGAAGACGAAGCGCTCGCGAAGCAGATGGCGGAAGAAGCCGATCTCGAGGAGATTGATCCCGAGCTGCTCGCCGCCCTTCCGCAGCCGGATGAGAACGGCAACCTCGATGTCCAGGAAATGGAATCCTGCATCGAAGCCCTGCTCTTCATGCTCGACAAGCCGGTCTCGGCCCAGAAGCTCCAGGAACTCCTGACCGCTTCGGAAGAAGCCGAAAAGCCGCAGTTCTCGCTGATCCAGGAAGCACTGACCTCGATCCGCGCCCGCTACAACAAGCCCTGGCACGGCATCGAGCTCGTGGAAGTCGCTGGGGGTTTCCAGCTCCGCACGAAGGTCGGACGCGCGGCCCTGGCAAAGAAGCTCGCCAAGGTCAGCACGCAGCGCCTGTCGAGCGGCGCCATGGAGACGCTCGCGATCATCGCGTACCGCCAGCCAGTGCTGAAGGACGAGATCGACCGCGTCCGCGGCGTCGACTCCTCGCACTTCGTGCGCGGCCTGCTCGACAAGAAGCTCATTGAGATCTCCGGTCGCTCCGAGCTCCCGGGACGCCCGATGCTCTACAGCACCTCGAAGGACTTCCTCGAGCTCTTCGGCCTGAAGGCCCTCTCGGCCCTGCCGCCGCTGCAGGAAATCGAGTCGATGGTTCCGGCCTCGCAGTCGAGCAAGGACGAGGATCCCCGCGTCGTGAAGATGCGCGAGCTCGTGAACCAGATGACCACCGATCCGACCCGTCTGGCCTACAATCCCCGCGAGGACGAAGTGATCCTCCAGGAGATCAAGGCCAAGGTTTCGTCGATTTCGACTACCACGCCGTACCTCGAGGAGCAGAAGGCCATCGAGAAGGCCGTGGCGCTGGCCAAGGCCGAAGGTCGCGAAATTCCGGACGATCTGACGCTTCTCCTCGAGAAGCCGGAACAGAAGCCTGCGAAGTCGATAGCAGCTTCCGAGTCGATGGCCACCGACCTGCCCGAAGTCCTGGACCTCGGCGAAACTCCGGCATCGGAATCGCCCGCAGAAATCTAAGGCAATCGATTGCACAATGCGTTAAGAAGCCCCAAACCAAAAGTTTGGGGCTTTTTTTATGGCATTGGAACGAGTTCAAAAGATTTTGGCGCGCGCGGGGATCGCATCGCGCCGCAAGGCCGAGGAGCTGATCCTCGAGGGCGCAGTCACCATCAACGGCGTCACCGCCAAGCTCGGTGACCAGGCCGAATGGGGGAAGGACGCCATCAAGGTCGAAGGCAAGCTGATCACCGAGACCGAAGCCCCGGTCTACCTCGCCTTCTACAAGCCCAAGAACGTCATCTGCGCGATGACCGACCCCCAGGGACGCCCGGCCCTCGCCGACTACTTCACGCGCGTCCAGGCCCGCATCTATCCCATCGGCAAGCTCGACTTCGAAAGCGAAGGCCTCGTGCTGATGACCAATGACGGGGAGATGGCACAGAAGATCGCCAAGTCGAAGGACCTGCTCCAGGTCTACTCGATCAAGGTCAAGGGACACCCCGACGCTGAGATGCTCAAGCGCATCAGCCGCGGCATGAAGACCGAGAAGGGCCACCTCGTGCGCCCTGAGGTCGTCCGCATCGACGAAAAGCTCGAGAACAAGTCGAAGGTCCAGGTCGTGATGCGCGGATCCGCTGCAACCGAACTGAAGACCCTGCTCGAAACTCGCGGATTCCTGTTTGATCGCCTCGTGCGCACGGGAATCGGCCAGATCACGCTCGGCGAGCTCGACACCGGCGAATATCGCCGCCTCGAAGCCTCGCAGATTCGTGCGATCTTCGAGCAGCCGGAGCTCGGCATGCGCTCGATCCAGAACGCCGTCGAGAAGGACGCAGAAGCAGCAGCCCGTCGCGAGCGCCGCGAGACTCGCGCAGCGATCACGCCTGCAGGCGCCAAGCGCCCGCGAGCGCGGGTCAGCTCGGGAATTTCGCCGCGTGGCGAAGGCTCCGGACCTGCTTCGCGCCCCGCCTCCCGTCCTTCTTCGAGGCCGGCCCCGAAATCCGCCTGGGGAGATTACCAGCCGAAATCAGCTCGTGGCGCCCGTCCTGCGCCGGGAACGCGTGGTCCTCGCGCTGCTGCTTTCGGTGGCGAAGGAGCGGCTCCTCGCGCGCGCACCTCTCGCGGCCCGATGCCGCGTGCGTACGAGGGCGCACCAGAGGGGCGTGCCCCTCGCGGTCCGCGCAGCGCCAAGCCTTTCGGTGAAAAGCGTGGTGGCTTCAGTAGCGCCAGCCGCGGTCCGCGCAGCGCCAAGCCTTTCGGCGGAAAGTCCGGTGGGTTCAGCGGCACCAGCCGCGGACCACGCAAGCCGCGCACGCGCGATTAATTTCACTGAGCGTGGATCGCTTCGACGATCGCATCGATGAGCGGGTCCGGACACTCTTTTTGAGGAAGGTGTCCGCAATCCTGTACTTCGGTCCATTTGACGAGTGAAGCGGCGGGAATATTGCGGAATCCCGAACTCTTTTCGAGGGGCAGGATCTGATCCTGCTTTCCCCAGATCACGCGCGTCGGAACCGAGATCTTCCGAACCGGCTGATCGAGATCATCTTCGGGCTGCTGTGCCGCACGAACTCGCTTCACCGGACTTTTCTTCACCCGTTCGACAGCCGCCCTCCAGACCCACGTGGGCAGCTCGGGCTGCTGCTTGGCGTAGGCCTGCTGGCGAAACGCCTTCAGCGACTCCACCGTGGGCTGTGCCAGAATTTCTGCGCCTACCGAGGATACTCGTTGGCCGGTCATTCCGGCAGGAGCAGCAAGCACGAGCCCCTTTACCTGGTCCGGGCGCTTGAGCGCCACCCAGGTCGAGACCCACCCGCCGAGGCTGTTGCCCACCCAGACCGTGTCAGGCCCACAGCCCCGCTCCTGCGTCGCTCCAAGCAGTCGCTGAGCCATGAGCTGCGCCCGCAGTTGCAGCTCGCCATCCGGATTATTGACGGGCTCCGGCGTCTTGCCGTGGCCCGGAAGGTCCCAGGCGATCAGCTTCACGGGCTGCTGCACTCGCGCCAGCCAGTCGCGCTTGGTCAGGATCTTTCGCCACGTCACCACGGAATCTCCCATGCCGTGCACGAAGACCACGCAGGTGCACGGAGTCCGAGCTTCCGCCTCACGGTGGACACATTCCGAAGATTGCCACTCGACGCCACGATCTCCGGCCACTGACTCCATCGAGCCCAGTCCTGCCCGCCACAATTTGAAGCGATCGGATGCGTCCATCAGCTGCAGCGGAAACACTCGGAACACGAGCAGCCCTGCCAGAGCCACCAAGGCAAGAGAGGCGGGAATGGACCAGCGTCGGTGATGCAGCACTCGAGACAAAATCGGCGATTTCATGGATTCAGAGTAAATCTGGGTTGACGGAAGAACCAGCTCTAGCTTACACCAAGCGAACTTGTACTGACGCGGGGTGGAGCAGCCCGGTAGCTCGTTGGGCTCATAACCCAAAGGTCGTAGGTTCAAATCCTGCCCCCGCAACCATCAAAAGCAGAAGGGCCGGCCCGCAAGGGCTGGCCCTTTGTGCTTTCTCAGGTCACAAGAACCAGAAACAAATCCCTGCCAGAATCGTCGGAGGCAATGCCGCCCCGAAGAGAGCGAGCGGACTAATACCCTCTTCGCCAAAAGACGAGTTCAGGATGCCATAACCGGCCGGGTTCGGAGCATTCGCGATGACCGTCAGTCCGCCTCCAGTGACGGCTCCGGCAACCAGGGCGTACTTCGACAGATCGCTGAGACCCGGCACCTGCGCACCCAGAAAAGTCAGGGCGGCGTTGTCGGTGATCGCTGTCAACCCCGTGGCCCCGATAAAAAGCGAAGTGGAGGAAAGCTGGGTGAGGAGGGGCTCAAGCCACCAGCGCTGCACTCCCCCCAATACGACCAAGCCGCCGAGGAAGAAGGCCACGAGCAGTCCTTCGCGAAGACGAACCGAGTCCTGGTACTCGCGGGTGACCGTCACGACGCCAAGAAAGAACAGGAACAGCCCGAAGAACACCACCATGTGATGCGCCGAAAGGACCACGAGCGCCAGAAAGATCAGATGAAGCGCGATCACCCAGAAAGGAATTCGCACGCGATTCTCGGTAGAACGCTCGTGAGGGATCTTCGAAAGCTCGCGCCGAAATCTCCAGGTGACGACCGCCGTGGAGAGCGTCACCGCAAGTGCCGCCTTCCATCCAAACTGGGCCAGCATGAACGAGAGATCCCAATTCCAGGTGCCTGCAACCATCAGCACGGGCGGAGCCGCAAAAGGCGTCAACGTGCCTCCGATCGAGACGTTCACGAAAAGCAGTCCGAGCGCTGCGTACTTGAGCTTCAGGCTGTCGGTTCGCGAGTAGATGCGCTCGAGCAGCAGGAGGGCCGTCACCGTCATCGCCGCAGGCTCGGTGATGAAGCTGCCGAGCAGGGGTCCGAGCACGAGGGCCGAAGCAAAAAACGCTACCGAGCGATTCACGGGCAGGAGCTTCGAGAAAAGCTCAATCAGTCCGCCAGCCACCTGCAGCACGGGCCGGGTGGCGCAGATCGCCATGATGACGAAGACGAAGCCGGGCTCGGTGAAATTTCGGGCCTCGAGGTACTGGATGGCCGGTGTCGTGCCCTGGATCAGCACGATGTAGGCCAGAAAGAGCCCCGCCCAGAGCCCGAACACGATCTCCACTTCGCCCACGAGGTGGTAGAAATTCTCTCCCACGGAGCCTTCCGGATACTTCGTGGCAAGGTGCTGAAAGTACTTCACCGAGAAAGTGTGGATGATCGCCAGAAGGAACAAGGCAGTACCGACAAGTTCCATCGCTGTGGCGCGGCTGATGAGGTCGAGCATCCCGACAATTTAAGGGCCGGCCGGCATGAACTCAAGCGGAAGCGAAGCTAACGCGGAACACTGGCGGGAGCGAGAGCCCCGAATGCCTCGATGCAGCGTCCGCCCTGGCCGGTGCCGGCGCGGGGAGCGCCTCCGGGCTTCGTGCGAACCACGACGATTGCCACCTCTCGCCCGTTCGAGCTGAGGTTCACCTTTCCATCTCCACCCATCGGAAGGGCCCTGCCCCACGGAGTGGGCGAAACCAGTACGCCCTTCGAGTCGACGGCGGAGATCATACGAAGATCAACAATCTTGCCATCAAGCACTGACAAATGCGTGTACTCCTGGACGATGAAGCGCTCAGGTTCCGCGAGGATCTTCGCGCGCACCGCAAGGAAGTCCTTTTCGGGAATGCTTGGTCCGACCCAGACGGAATCGCCACCGCGTCCGTCCACGGCCTTGATGACGTATTTCTTTGGGTTCGAGAAAACACGGTCCATGAGCTTCTCGTCCGCAACGATCCGACCACCCGAGTCCGGAATACCGAACCTCTCGGTCGGAATGTTCTTCAGGATCGGCTCCTCGCCCAGGTACTCGCGCACGATCTTCTCGA
The DNA here is from genome assembly GCA_044347055.1 of Bdellovibrionia bacterium. Taxonomy (GTDB): domain Bacteria; phylum Bdellovibrionota; class UBA1018; order UBA1018; family UBA1018; genus CAIOHW01. Next base: position 5,904 of record JBIIXZ010000142.1, read on the forward strand.
CATAAACGTAGAACTCCTTGTCGCCGATGAAGTCGACACCGGGTGAATAGTTCGACGGCAATCGGCCGGAGAGGATCGCCTGGGTCAGTCCACGCGCCTGGTAGCGTCGAGTCGAATCCACTTCATTGACAAAGTGCGATTGATTGATGGCCTTCCGAAGGCGCTTGAAATCCACTCGTCCGGTCTCAGGCTCGGCAACCAAGGCATCTTCGATCAGCCGTCGTACCCTCGGATTCAGCGAATCCTCGGAGAGCTGATCCTTTGCCTCGCTGAGCATCGCTCTTTCGTAGGCAGCCGCATGGGTGAAATCCACGAAATGATGTTCCCCATTCAGGACGAGGTATCCCACCGGTTCGCGCCTGCGGCTTCCATTCTCATTCACCGTCTCAAGAAACGATCCTCGATCCGTGACTATGAGCTTCTTCTTCGTGTGAGGAGTGACGATATCCACTCCCAGCGCGCTGAAAATCTTCTCGATGCGCTTGTCCTCGTTGTCGGGATACGGCGGCACCATGTACAGCACGATTCTTCCATCACGGGGCCGTGCCTGCTCCCGATAGCGAGCCACGAGCTGCCGATAGAACTGGGCAGGATCATCTGCCGCATCAAGCGCCGACTGATAGCCCGGCATTCGCTTGAGCAGGGTTTCTCGCGCATGGATGAGGTCTCCGGGGCCCCCAATGAACCCGGGGTTGTCCTCGACCATTCGCCAGGTTCCACGAGCGTCGCGGATGATGTCGGGCCCGTATGGAAATGCGATGGCATCAGGATTGACCAGCCCCCGGTAGCCCGACTCCATCGATCGATCCACGATCCGATCAAGCACTTCACGCGGCATGATCCGATCGATTCGGTCCGACCGACCCGAATAATAGTCCCGCAGAAAGAGCTGAAGCGCCCTGCCCCGCTGCTCCACTCCGCGACGAAGCACCTCGTAATCGGATTCGGAGATGAGCCTGGGCAGAGGGTCAAGGGCGTTATCGCCCTGGAAGTCCGCTCGAGTGACCTCGAGGAACCGCCTCTTGTCAGGCTCGCTCAACTTCTCGTAAAAAGGCAGGATTTCGGCGTATCCGGGGCGAAGCTTGCCATTCTCGTCGCGAATCTCATCGTAGTAGGCCGGCTCTGCAGCCAGTGACGAGAGGCTCGCCGCAAGGAGCAGCGGAAGCATTGCGACAAACCTGCGGACCTGTCCGATGAGTCTCATGCTATCTCCAGGCTCCTGGCACCAGCATCCAGCGCACCTCTTCACTGACGTATCGGCAGAATTCCGGCGGACTCCAGTGTGTCAGGACGGACTTTCGCTCC
>JBIIXZ010000143.1:0-7163 GCA_044347055.1 Bdellovibrionia bacterium
GCTCGTGGAGAATGAAGGAATCTAGGCGATGGCGTTCTTAGGTCAGGAACAGCAAGTCCGAGAGTACCAGGACCGGTTCAAGTACCTGAACGCCGGCCTTGTCATTGCGTTCAGCATCCTGCTGCTCCAGCTCCTGAACCTGCAGATTCTCCAGGGCGACAGCCTCAAGGTGGCCTCTGAGGAAAACCGGATCAAGCGCGTCAAAATCGCCGCACCTCGAGGCATGATCTTTGATCGCACCGGAAAGCTGCTGCTCGACAATCGCCCGGCCTTCGATCTCGAAGTCATCCCGCAGTACCTCAAGGAATCCAAAAGGATCGAGGAGACGACTGCGATCGTCTCGAGGATCACGAAGATGCCTCCTGCGGAGATTCGAAAGATCCTCAATCGCGCCAAGCACCAGCCCGCTTATCTTCCGATCAAGATCAAGACCGACCTCTCCCGCGACGAAGTTGCCGAGCTCAAGTCCTGGCAGATCGCCATGCCGGGCGTCTCGGTCGAGATGGAGATCAAGCGAACGAACGTCTACGGCGACCTCGCCTCGCACATGCTGGGCTATATCGGCGAGGTCAACGCAACCGAGCTTCCGATGCTCCAGAAGTCCGTCACGACCCGGCGCTACAAGCTCGGCGACAGCATCGGCAAGTTCGGGCTCGAGCAGAAAATGGAAGACATCCTGCGCGGCGAGGATGGCGAGGAATGGGTCGAAGTCGACGCCCTCGGAAGGCGAAAGCTCGAGAAGTACCGTGGCCGCTTCCTTGCCGAAAACCAGGGTAAAAGCGCCATTCCGGGCAAGAACCTGACGTTGACGGTGGATCAGGATCTGCAGGCTGCGGCCGCCAAGGCCTTTGGCGAGAAGGTCGGCTCGGTGGTGGCCATTGACCCGAACACGGGAGAGATCCTGGCGATGCTCTCGCGTCCGTCCTTTGATCCGACCGAGTTCTCGCGCGGAATCCCCGCGGAGCTCTGGAAGCGCCTCCTCGAAAACGAAAACAAGCCGCTTCGCGACAAGACGATCATGGACCACTACTCGCCGGGTTCGGTCTTCAAGACGATCACGGCCATCGCGGGCCTCCAGGAAAAGGTCATCGATGAGCACACGAAGTTTCATTGCAGCGGCTCGCTCCGGCTCGGCAACCGCGTCTATCACTGCTGGAAGAAGGAAGGTCACGGCGAAGTCGACGTCGTGAACGCGATCACGAAGTCGTGTGACGTCTTCTTTTATCGCGTTGCCCAGAAGCTCAAGAGCGTCGATGACATCGCCAGCTGGGCGTTCCACCTCGGCCTGGGCAAGAAGACGGACATCAACCTGCCGCGCGAGACTTCGGGACTGATTCCCACCGAGGCCTGGAAAATGAAGCGCATCGGCCAGGAATGGACTGCGGGCGAAACGCTCTCGGTGGCGATCGGCCAGAGCTACGTCCTCACGACAGCACTGCAGCTCGCCAATACTTACGCCTCCATCGCCAATGGCGGAACGTTCTACCGCCCCTTCCTGATCAAGAAGATCACGACCGTGGATGGAGAGCTGGTGAAGGACTTCCGTCCGGAAATCCTGGACCAGACCCGACTTGACCCGAAGACCTACGAGCTGATCCAGAAGGGCCTCTGGGGGGTGGTGAATACTCCCAACGGCACCGCCTACGCCCAGCGGCTGCCTGGAATGGATTTTGTCGGAAAGACCGGAACGGTCCAGGTCATGAGCCTCGCGGCCAACAAGATTTACCAGAAGTGCGAGAACATGAAATTCCGCCAGAGGCACCACGGCATGTTTGCAGGCTTCGCGCCCATGCATGACCCGAAGATTGCCGTGGCCGTGATCGCCGAGCATGCCTGCCATGGCTCCTCGGGAGCGGCCCCGATTGCCCGTGCGGTGATCAAGACCTACCTCGAAAAGTATTTTCCTGAAAAATACGGAGAAAAGGCCCTCGACGGCCAGGGCAAGGCGGGCACGATCGGAGTCTTTCCGATTCGCGCCGATCTCGAGGACGAGGACGTCGTTCCGGGAATCCAGAACTCCTCGATGCAGGAGGACGATGAGGAGCCGGTCGCCCCACAGCCGCAGATCAAGAGCACGGAGGACTGATCATGCAGTACACCAGCATGGATATGGAAGACTTCCGACCCCGAGTCGGAATGGCTGAAGAGGACCTCCGAAAGTTCAACTGGAACCTGCTGATTCTCCAGACCATCCTCTTTGGAATCGGGATCTGGAATCTCATCAGCGCCTCGGGCGCCCAGGACAAGTCCTTCGGGCTCTACAAGACGCAGCTCATCTGGTTTGCCATCGGCCTCTGCATGACGGCGGTCGTCCTGCTTTTCCACTACTCGCTCCTGTCGCGAGTGGCGTACATCATCTACTTCGCCAACATCATCCTGCTCGTGCTGGTGCTGGTGGCCGGCAAGTCGACCTTGGGCGCCAAGCGCTGGGTGGGCTTCGGAAACCTCCGCATCCAGCCATCGGAATTCATGAAGATCTCGATGGTACTCTGCATGGCCAAGTACTTCGAATCGGATCGAACCGTCGGGGGCTATGGTTTTCGGGATCTGATCCTGCCCGGGCTGCTGCTTGCCGTGCCAGTCGGTCTCATCATTCTCCAGCCGGACCTGGGCACTGCGCTGATCCTCATCTTCACCTTCTGCAGCATGCTGCTCTTTCTGGGCGTGCGGACTCGAACGCTCGCAGTGATCGCCATCTGCGGAGCCCTGACAGCGCCGATGGTGTATCAGTTCGGCCTCAAGGACTACCAGAGGCAGCGCCTCATTTCGTTCGTGGATCCGTCCTCGGACATGCGTGGATCGAACTACAACCGCCGCCAGTCGCAGGTGGCAATCGGTTCCGGCCAGCTCGTGGGCAAGGGCTATAAAAAAGGCACGCAGAGCCAGCTGAACTTCCTGCCGGAGCACCATACGGACTTCATCTTTGCGGTCTTCAGCGAAGAGCACGGCTTCATCGGCTGCACCATCCTGCTGGCAATCTATCTGGTCTTTCTGACCCAGGGGCTGTCGGTGGCCTACACCTCCAACGACAAGTTCGCGATGCTGGTATCGCTCGGAATCTGCATGATCTATTTCTGGCACACGTTCGTGAACATGGCGATGGTCATGGGCCTCCTTCCAGTCGTCGGGGTACCTCTGCCGTTTCTCAGCTATGGGGGTAGCGCGCTGATCACGTCCATGCTCGGAGTGGCCATCCTCACCAACATCGCCAACAAAAAACTGATGTTCTGATTGATGCGGCCGGCGTTTTGGCGCAAACTTTTGCTCATGAGCACCAAATTCGTTGCACCCGTGATCGCAGCATCCTTCCTCCTGATGGGCCTGAGCATGCCGAGCTGCCCCGGTCAGCAGGCCCTGCAGCAGCAGGTGGATGCCCTGAAGACGAGCGAAGCCGAGCTGAAGAACCGAGTCGCGGCTCTCGAAAGCCAGCTCAGTGCGATCAAAAGCGATGCCGAGCAGAACAAGGGGCTCCTCGCCCAGCTGGGCACTGGCCTCACTGAACAGGGCAAGGCCCTCGAAGAACTGCAGGCTTCGCTCAAGGCGGCTGCTGCTCCAGCGAAGTCCGCGGCCAAGCCGGTCAAGGGCAAGAAGAAGTAATCAGGAAAATCGCGATCCCTGGCGAATGCCACGGTCCGCGAACCATTGCCGCATGAAATTGTGCGGCTCCCAGCGTTCGCTGCTCCACTTCGGAGCAATCAGCTCGTCGCGATGCGAGGACAGGGCAAAGAGCCTCTCAATGTAGATTTTGGGATCGAGGTGCTCGAGGAATCGGGCGACCTGTCCCGTGTACTCCTCGAGAGACAGTACCGGAAACTGCGCTTCCTCTTTCCAGCGACGTGCGAGTTCGGTGTGCTCGAGGACCATGAGCTGGTGCAGCTTGACCCCCTTCACTCCTGAGGAATTGAGCAGCCTCGCCGCGATCTCGGGTGACTCAGGCGAATCCGTGGGGCTTCCGAAAATCAGGTGGGCACAGACGTGGACGGAAGGCGCACGCTCGCGGAGGCGCTTCATCGCATCAATCGAGCACTGCCCGTCGTGGCCACGCTCCAGCCACTGAAGCGTGGCATCCTCAAAGCTCTGCACGCCCAGCTCGAGCGAGAGATACTTTCTGCGAGCAAGGCGCTCCAGAAGCTCCAGCGTCTCGTCGGTCAGGCAGTCCGGCCGGGTTCCGATGCACAAGCCCGAAATCTCCGGGTGCGAAAGAGCCGCCTCGTAGATTTCCTCGAGGTAGCTCGAATCGTCCGTATAGGTGTTCGTGTAGCTCTGGAAATAGGCCAGGAATTTCTGCGAGGCAAATCGCTTGCGGATCTCCGGAAGCCGCTGATTGAGCTGGTCGGTGATCGATTTGCCGCGTCCCTGCTTGCCGAAATAGGAGCTCGAGCCTCGAAGATCGCAGAAAGCGCAGGCCTTCTTTCCGAGCGTGCCGTCGCGGGTCGGGCAGGTCAGGCCGCTCGAGACCGTGACCTTGTAGGTCCGCGCACCGAAAACCTGCTGCAGATACCCCGAGTAGCTCGAAAAATGCTCGTTCACCGAATGATCCACGGTGGCCGTGTTCTGTCCCGACCAGGACGATTCGTCAAGGGCCGGAGCAGTCCTGGCCTTGCTGCATCTGGCAGAGTTCCGTGCCCAGAACCTCGAGCTCACCCTCGAGTTCCTTCACCTGCTTTTCCGACTCCTTGCCATGCTGGTGCCAGGCATATCCGCCGTAGCCGGCCACGACGAGCGCCCCGAGCTTCACTGCCGGACTGTGGTCGAAATGCGAGCTGATTCCTCCCAGGTCGGCTGCGTCCTTTTCGGCGGCCATCATCCGTCCGAAGAGGCTGGATCCCTGTTCCGCGCCGTCGTTTCCGGAGTCAAACCGCCCCTTGGCCTCCTGCTTCAACGCCTTCCACGCGTCACGGTAGTCCTGGTCCATGCGACGAGCGAAAGTCACGAGAAGATCCTCGTTCGGCGGCAGGGCCATCTGTTCGAGCATCTGGATCTGCTCGCGGACCCCGCCCTGTGCGCGCAGGATTCGGCTCAGCTGCGGAAAGTGGATGGTCCTTGCCCGACTGTCATAAAGAAAAGACAGGACGCCGCGAGTCCACTTCAGCTTCGAATGCAGCGCCGGCACCTTTGCCGCGATCCTCTGGAATTCCTTGAGCATGAGGACGCTGGACGACAGGGTCATCAACGTATTCCGCATCTCCTGAAATACGGCTCCCCGGAGCGCAGCCTCCTGCGCAGGCAGGCTCGAGAAAAAGGTGTCCGTCACCTCCTGAAGCGTGGGACGCGACATGCCTTCGAAGCTCACGACGAAGGCCTGCCTGTTCACTGCCGTCATCCCAACGGATTCCTCGATCTCCGAGGCCATCTTGATGCAGCTCGAGTCGCACGTTCCGCGCCCCGAACTGAGATCCAGCAGATGCGAGCGCAGCGCGCGGTATTCCTCGAAAGAACCACCGAGGATGCGCTCCTGCTGCGAGACCAGCTGCTCGAGGCGGCGGATTTCCGCCGAAGATCCTTTCGTGGCCACCGCCTCGGCCACCATGGACCTGAACTTTCGGACGTACAGAGTGGAAGTCTCGACCTGCAGGAACTGGCGATGGACCATGGCCCGAGCAGCCTTCTTGTCGCCGATTCGGATCAGGTAGTCGATCTGGCTGATCATTCGTTGCTGTGCCTGCTCGGTGGCACGCACCGGATTCGAGGTGATCCATCGAAATCGATCGATCAGCCGAAGCAGCTCGTCACGCTTCGCCACAAATTTCAGCTCGCCGTCGAGCTGGGGAGTGGGAGCCAGCTTTCCTGCCAGCGCGACAAGATTGGGCTCCGCGTCTCCCGTCGTCAGGGCTTCGCGATAGCTCGTCCGCACCTGAGCCAGCATCTCCGACGGCATGGCCCGAAGTTTCGAAGCGGCACGTGCCCCATCCCATTGAGGCCCATGATAGGACAGCATGGCGTCCATCGTCCGCAGAACTCCGATGGCCTGCTCTTCCGGCAGCTCCGAAAGGCGCGCAGCGCGAATCGCCGACAGCACGGCCTCTGGATCCGCGGAGCCGTCCAGGAACTTGGGCGGTGCAAAGTCGATGAAATCCAGCACTGCAAAGCGCAGATTCATCTTGTTCTCGCTGAGGGGCAGGAGCTCGCGCTGAAGCAGGCTCTTGGTCTCTCGCGCAATCTTCGCGGAACGATCCGTGTCGGCAGAGCCGACAAGTCGGCTCATTCGCCTCTCGGCCCATGAATGCAGCACTTTGAGGTCCTGGGCATCCAGCTGGCCGACGTCCTTCAGCAGGATGGCCTTCAGTGCGGCGTCCGCCTCAAGATCCGCCCGGGTCACCGACGCGATTCCATATCGAATGTGCCTCGCCATCAGGTGGGCTTCCTGCGAGACGGAGGTCGCTCCCGCATGAAGCAGCAAATCCTGGATGCCCCGTTCGTACATGGGGCGTCCTTCTCCCAGCACCGCGCCCAGGAGTGTCTTAGCCACCAGCGCTCCCGCAGCAGCAGGATCACGGCTGGGCATGACCACTCCGCCTGGACGGGACGGAGCCCCTGCGCATGCTGAGAGCAGACCGATCAGCGACCACGTGACAAGGCGATTACCGGGCATGGAAGTCATCACCGACTTATCGGCAATACGCCGGAAAACTTGAATTCCGATGTCCCAGGGTCTCAAGTAGCGCCCGAAAAATGCCGATGAGTCGTCGGATGAGCATGCGCCCCACACTTCCTTCACGTCTGATCTGCGCGATCCTCGCGCTCACGCTTGCGCTCCCGTCCCCCGTGGTGCTGGGTGCGGAGGATGCACCGGCCGACTCAGGGGCGAAATCCGAGCTCTCCTTCGAGCAGCTTGCCTCGCTCATGGTCGAACGGCGGGCAGCGACTGAAAAGGCGGAAGCGGCCTCGTTCGCTCCCAGGACGAAGGATTTCCTCGACAGGCTCAAGCGCAATCGCGAATTCTTCGAGGGCAAACCCGATGACTCCTGGAAGGGGTTTGCGAAAACGGCTGCAGACGCGAAGGTAACGACCGAAAAAAACGAGAAGGTTCCCTATCCCTATGGAAAGGACAACCTTGCCCAGCTTGCCATGTACGAATACGCCGAGGACCTTTCGAAGGAGGGGCAGAAGCTCCTGGACGATTCGTCGCTTTCTCCACGCGAACGTTTCGCCGTCCTCAAGGC
>JBIIXZ010000144.1:0-7155 GCA_044347055.1 Bdellovibrionia bacterium
TGGTGAGTCGACTGTAGAGACTGAAACGGCGTTCCGAGCTGCTGCACCTTTTTCGTGCAGGCGGTGATGTTCTCCATGTGCCTGAAGCTCGTATCGTGCTGGCGGTGGGCCGACTCCTCCATCGCCTGCACCTCTTCCAGCACCTTGTCGAATCGCGAGCGGTAGTTCGAGATCACCGAGCTGTTCGAGAACAAGAAGATTAGCAGCGTGGCAACACAGGTTCCGGCGATCACTCCCCAGTTCCAGAGAGGAAGCGCGGCGGCCATGGCAGGCGCCGAGACGAGCATCATCCACTCGAGATTCGCACCCGATCCGACCGGCGAGTATCCCCAGAGTCCGGAATGGTCCTGGTGTGCCCCACCCGCACGCCGAGCCAGGGCACCAAAAAGCTCGGACGAGAATCCCGCCTGATTGGGCTTCGTGACAAAGGGTTCGGTGAAGATTTGGATCTTCTCGTTATGGCGTGACTCGGATTGGAGCAGCGATTCCAGCTTCTTGATGGCAATCTGGCCCGCCACCAGGCCCGGCCCGTTGGACCGCACGGACAGAACGGGAATGGCCACGGTCAGGACGGCGTTCTTCACCTCGGTCCCGAGAGCGTTGCTTCGAGCAATCGAGCCATCACGGATGACCTGCTTGAACCAGCCTTCGCCGGAGAAGTCCTCGTACTCGGACTGGTCGAAAGTCGACGACGCCACGAGCTTGCCCTGCGCATCGATGACCGATACGCGCTCAAAAAAGTCGCTGATTGACGTGTAGAGTGCGAGGGTCTCACCGGTCTCCTTCTTCGGACCCCCGGCAAGCTTGTTCTTGGCAAGGTTCGACAGCCCCCGGATCTCCTGGGCAATCCTCGAATTCAGGCGTTCGGCAAGTTCGGTGGCACGAACTTCGAGCTGGCCCCGGTTGGCCTGAATGCGCTGCTCGTGGCTGAAGTGGAACCCGAGCCAGATGGTCGCGCCGATCGATGCAATGACCAGCACTGCCGTCGCGGTTCGAAGCCATTTTGGGGTTCGTGGAGTCATCATGCTGCGCTTGCCTGGGCGGCTGTTGCCGTCGCCCTTTCCTCCGCGTTCAGGACTCGTTCAGGGTTGATGACGAGGACCATCTTCTCCCGCAGGTTGAAGAGGCCTTCGATGAATTCCGGAGTGGCAACCCTGCCGGCACGAGGGGCCTCGATGAACTGCTCGGGGCTCGGCGCGAAAACGGAGTGGATGCAGTCCACCAGAAGGCCGAGTGCCATGTTCTCCATGTTGCAAATGATCACGGCCTGCTCGGGCTGCTCTCGGGCAGTGATTCCGAGCTTGATGCGCAGATCGACGATCGGTAGCGCCCGTCCACGCAGGTTTCCGAGGCCGACGAAATAGGTCGGCATCAGCGGAATGGGGGTGATCCGGGGCATCGGCACGACCTCGCGCACCAACGTCAGCGGAATGCAGTAGTCGTCGTTCCCCAGCGTGAACTGGAGGAACCGCGACTTCAGTGCTCGTTCAAGAAATTGGGAGCTCATTCCACTTCATCCCCTTCCCTCGACTCATCGGAGGACCCATGGGCGGCTTTAATAAATAAAGCCGTCAGATTGTTGGCGGTCGCCACGGCGACCATTTTCGAAAACTACGATAAGGAGCACCCATGCCGTCTCTTACCGCCACTCCTCCCGCCTGGGCCCCCGCCCCCGATCATCGTCCCGGAACGCTTTGGGATTTTCGGGGGCCGCATTCGGCATCGGAACTCGAGGTTGCCGCAAACCGCGTTGCTCGCGCCCTGCTCGAAAGGCTCGACGCTCAGGACTTATCGGAGCGACGCGTGGCTTACTGGATTCCATCCTCGCTCGATTACGTGGCCGCGCAGTGGGGGGTCTGGCGAGCCGGCGGCGTCACCGTTCCGCTGTGTACGACCCACCCGATTCCGGAGCTGGAGTACACGATTCGTGATTCGCAGTGCTCGGCGGTGCTTTTTGATCGGAGCGCCTTCGGGGCCTTTGCTGCCGAGCTGGCCGCGCGCCTGCCCGAAGTCCTTTTCATCGGCCTGGATGAGCTCACGCCATCACCCTCGCGCGCGTCAACTGAGCTGCCCCGAGTGCCGCTCGAGCGTCGCGCGCAGATCCTGTACACGAGCGGAACGACCGGAAAACCCAAGGGAGCGGTCACAACCCACGCCAATCTTCTGGCACAAGTTCACGTGTTACTTGAACAGTGGGGCTGGAACTCCAATGATTTCGCGCTTCATGTGCTACCGCTCCATCACACCCACGGCATCATCAATGTCCTCTGTTGTGCGCTGGCGGCAGGGGCATCGATCGAACTTTTTCAGAAATTTGACGCTCGAGCCATCTGGGAGCGGTTCTGCTCAGGGCGCGACGGAAAGCTTCCCACCGTCTTCATGGCCGTCCCGACGATCTACTCCAAGCTGATCGAAGCCCATGCCCAGGCCGCACCCGAGGACCAGAGGCGGTACTCCGCGGGCGCCCGGCGATTGCGGCTGATGGTCTCGGGGTCAGCCGCGCTTCCGGTTCCGGTGTTGGAAAAATGGCGCGAGATCACCGGCCACACGCTGCTCGAGCGTTACGGGATGACCGAGATCGGAATGGCGCTCTCGAACCCCCTCGAGGGCGAGCGTCGACCGGGAACCGTGGGCAGGCCACTGCCCGGCTCCGAGGTGCGGCTTCAGGATGGCGAGATCCAGGTCCGGGGGCCGTCGGTTTTCCTCGAGTACTTTGGAAGGCCCGAGGCGACCACCGACTCCTTCACCGAGGACGGATTCTTCAGGACCGGTGATGCCGGCGAGGTCTCGCCGGATGGGTACTGGAAGATTCTGGGCAGGAACTCGGTCGATATCCTCAAGACGGGGGGCTACAAGGTTTCGGCGCTCGAGATCGAAGCCGAGCTTCGGCTTCATCCGAGTGTGTCGGATGTCTGCGTCGTGGGAGTGCCGGATCCGGAATGGGGTGAGCGCGTCGCCGCGGCGGTCATCCTGCGCGACGGGGCCCGACTGGAGGTGCTGGAGCCCTGGCTTCGCGAAAGGCTTGCGGCCTACAAGGTGCCTCGCCTCTGGAGGGCCGTCTCCGACCTTCCTCGAAACGCGATGGGCAAGGTCACCAAGAAAGAAGTGCTGGGCTGGTTCTAGGCGCCCTCGAAAACGCGTCCCTGGAGCTGTCGCAGCTCGAGCGCGTATTCGGCGACCAGGATGCGCGACGGGCCCGAGGCAAGCTTCGCCGTGATCACCTTCAGGATCTCCTTGTAATACCAGCCGTAGTTCATCGGATGGGCCGGGCGCCGTTTCCAGACCTCTGCCGGCGGCGCGGAGCGGAGCTCCGAGGCAAGCTCGGTCAGCTCATGGAACTCCTCGCACCCGATGACGAGCAGGGCTTCGGCATCGAGCGACTGAAGCTTTGCCAGATAGGCTTTTTTCGCGGTTTCCCACGGATATTTGGCGAGGATTTCAGCCGGAATATCGGACGGCAGCTGCGGGTCGACAAACGCATCGACGAGCGCGGCCACCTTTTCGCCGAACTCGGCGCGAATCGAATCGAGTGAGATTCCAGAAAGTCCGAGAGTGTCGTGAAGGAGTGCCGCCGCGGCCTGCTCCTGCGAGCCGCCGAAGCGCAGTACCAGCGAGGCTACCGCAAGCGGATGCACGAGATACGATGCGATGCCATCTTTGCGGGTCTGCCCGGCATGTGCGCGTTCCGACCATTCCAGGGCACGAGACATCAGGCTCATGGCATCACCCAGCGCTGGACGAAGTAGGCGATCGTCAGAAGCGCCACCCCGGATCCGTAAAGGCCGGCAAAACCGAACTTCAGCTTGTCGGCCAGCAGGAACGGAACGAAGAACACGAGCGAAAGCGGCACGCTGACGAGGATGCTCCGGGCGAACTCGACCGATTTGCCCGTGTCTCGGTGTTCGGCCTGCGCAAAAAGCAGGGCAATCATCGAGGAAATCGGCAGGGCAATGATCCAGCCGGCGAGCTTCGGGTTTCTACCCGCAAGCCAGGATGAGCCGGTAATGACCGAGGCGGCAATCAGGAGCTTCACGAGGGGCAGCATGGCCCCTCTTTACTGCACTTTCTTGCCAATGGCAGGAGCCGACGCCATTTTCCGGAGTGATTCGAGCTTTTTCTGGGCACCGCCCGGAATGTCGGTTCCTGCCGAGCCCGTGTAGCCGGCGATCACGCTCTCTTCGAGCTTCCGGTAACAGGTTTCCGAGGTTTCTGTGTGCGGCACGCGGTTGATGCAGGCCTCGAAATACACTTCGTTGAGGTTCCAGAGCTCGAAATCGCGGAGCACTTCGTAGGACAGGCCGAGCAGGAGCATGGCTTCGCCGCTTTTTTCGCCTGCCGGTGCAACCTGAAGCTGCTGGTGCAGGAGCGAGGTGGCGCGGAGATAATGAATGTCGCCGGCGCGGTCCATCGGATAGCGCTGGGCGGCCTTGGCAAGGCCGAGCAGGCGCTTGGCCTCCTTGTTCAGGCCTTCCTCGGTCGACGGTTCGGCGGCACCGGCGCCCTTTTCAGCCTTCCAGGCCGTCAGCGAGCGCATCCAGTCCTGCATGTCGAGCTTCGAGAACTGAGGAATTCCCGCAGTTTTAGAGGTCTTTTCGAGGAGCGCAAGCGCCTTGGCGGGGTCGCGCTCAATGCGGATGCTGATGGCCAGGGCAAAGCGAAGCGCGCGGTTCCAGTCGTAAGGACGTTTTTTGGCCATGTCGGAGTCGGTCAGGACCTTCTCCAGGGCACTCAGTGCGGCGTCGAACGAGCGACCTGCCGCCAGGAGTTCGGCCTGCTGGTACTGCGAGAGGCCCTGGGCAAAGCCCGTGCTGAAATCCCACTGAAGCCGTGAGCCGGCGGCCGTTCGCGAATGGCAGGCCACGCAGGCGCTTGCCATGTTCTTGAAGATCGAGCGGGCGTATTCCTTGTGCCCAGACTTGTAGGCCTCGTAGCCGCGGCGTGATTCATCCTGCAGCAGCGCCGTGAAGATGCCCACGCTTGGATCGAGGTCGGGCGATTTTCCGCGCATTTTGCTCACATCGTGCGCGCCCTTCATCATCGCTTCGGCAGCGCTTTCGATGCGGGCCGTGTTCTTCGGGTCATTGAACTTCGCATCATCGACCGTGAGGACGAGAAGTTCCTGCAACGACTGGAAAAGGTTCTGCATGTTGCGATTCCACGTGGTGGCAAGCGCAGTGGTGCTGGAGATCAGGGCCAGGGCGAGGACGAGTTTACGGGTCATTCCTAGAGTGCAACAGAGCCCGGCTCCGACCGCAAGGCAGGAGTGAAGGACCGAACGGCCGCGGCGCGCCTGCCCGGGACCATTTGTCCCGGATTTGCCGCTTCTGGACAGGAACTTGACGGCAATGCTATGGCTCATCGCATGTTTGGACTGAGCCTGGGGCACCTGATCATTCTCGCCGTCGTTGTTCTGCTTTTCGGTCACCGCCGTCTGCCCGAGCTGGGTTCCGCGCTGGGCCAGGGCATGGCCGCCTTCAAGAAAGGTCTCGAGGGCAAGGACCAGAGCGGTCGCATCGAAGAACGCCAGAACGACGATCCTCAGAACAAGGCCTGAGCGTGACGCCGACCCGGCGTCGGCGTTAAGGTGGGAGGCAAGGAGACTTCCCATGAAGCTGCTTTCATTCGTCCTCTCGATCGTCTCGCTCCATGTTGCACTCGCGGCTCCGTCCGCTTTCGCAGGGGCCGACTGCACGGCCCACCCCCAGTCCGAATGGATTCCTGAAGCCGAGATGAAGAAGCGTCTCGAGTCGCAGGGCTACACCATCAAGAAGTTCAAGGTCGACGGCAACTGCTACGAGATCTACGGCAAGAACAAGGAAGGCAAGAAGGTCGAGATCTACTTCGACACCAAAACCGGCGACATCGTGAAGTCGCACGTCCGCTGAGATGAAGGTTCCGTTCTGGGACCCGTGGGTCCGCATCACGCATTGGAGCCTCGTTGCCATCGTCATCCTGAATCGTTGGGTACTTGAGGATGGTGGCGACTGGCATCTGTGGCTCGGGTACGCGGCCTGCGTGCTGGTGGCCCTGCGCGTGATCTGGGGATTCATCGGGTCTCGGAACGCCCGTTTCGGCGAGATGCTGAAATCCTGGCCGCCTCGCGGGCAGTTTTTCTCGCACCTGTCGCAATACCTTCAAAATCAGACGCCGCGTTATCTGAATCACCCTCCGCTCGCCCTGGTGGTCATGAGTGGAATGCTGGGCTGCATTCTCGCCCTCGGCGTCACGGGTTGGATGCTGGGCCTCGATCGCTTCTTTGGAGAAGAATGGCTCGAAGAACTTCACGAGCTCCTGAGCCATGGGTTGATCCTTTTGGCGGCGGCACATCTCTCGGGGGTGCTCCGCGCCAGCTGGTTGAATCGCGAAAATCTGATCGCCTCCATGATTCACGGCAGAAAAAAGCTCGATTGACCTCAGCTGGGATCAGCCCCTACTCTCGCGCCCATGGCACTTCACCTCTGGCACGATCTGTCTCCAGGCGAAAAAATTCCGCACGAGCTCCAGGCGATCATCGAGATCCCTCAGGGCTCGCGATCCAAGTTCGAAGTCGACAAGAAATCCGGAATCGTGAAGCTGGATCGCCTCCTCTACGGTTCGATGCACTACCCGGTGAACTACGGAATCATTCCACAGACCTTCGCCGAAGATGGTGATCCGCTGGATATTCTCGTGATGACACAGGCCGAGCTTTTTCCGGGCTGCCTGATCGATGCGCGAGTGATTGGCGTCATGCACATGATCGATCAGGGGCTTCCTGACGACAAGATCATCGCCATTGCCACCAAGGATGTGACGGTGTCGCACATTCGCGAGGTCGAGGACCTTCCGAAGAGCTACCGAATCGAGCTCGACCATTTCTTCGAGCGCTACTCCGAGCTTGAGGGCAAGTCCGTTTCGATTTCCGGATTCGCTGATGCGGCAGTTGCCCACGAGATCATCCTGAGGTCGATTGCGGCCTACCAGGCAAAATTTCCGAGGAAGTGATGATGGCAAGAGCAACGAAGAAAAAGTTCTACTCGGGGGGAATCCGGTTCCAGTGCCAGGGCACAGGACGCTGCTGCGTTTCGCGCGATGGGTACGGCTATGTGTACCTGACGCTCGAAGATCGTCGCCGCATGGCCAGGCACCTGAAGCTCAGCACGCTCGCCTTTACCC
>JBIIXZ010000145.1:0-7142 GCA_044347055.1 Bdellovibrionia bacterium
TTTTTCATGTTTGTTCTCCTGAGCTGGGTGTACCTCTCGTGTTGACGCGCCGCACCTAAGAACAACTAAGATCAGCATCATCTATATTCTAAAGCGTTGTTTTCATTAGATTTCTTATAGTGAGCGCGTGTCTCCATCGGGTGTCCTGCAGCGCTTTTTGGAATGAAATGATTGAGAATCTCGAATGTTCGCGTGCCGAGTTGTGAAGTACTCTGTGCCCAATGGCGACGATCACCGGTAACGGAAAGAGCCCCTTGGCTCCAGTCTGGCAGTTTTTGAGCACGGAACGCGAAAGCGTCTGGATCATTCTTGCGCATGCCTGCGGAGTAGGACTTCTGTCGCTAGCGCTGCCCGTGGCCATTCAGTCTCTCGTCAACACGGTGGCCTTTGGAAGTGTCCTTCAGCCGATTCTCGTGCTGACCCTTGTGGTGGTCGCCTGCATGGGCGCATCGGCAATCCTCAAACTGATGCAGACTCTCGCTGCGGAGATGCTTCAGAGACGGATTTTCGTTCGTTTTTCGCTGCTGATTGCTTCACGGCTTCCGAATCTTCGCTCGGAAACGCATCGAAGCGTGAACGTGCAGGAAACCGTCAACAGGTTCTTCGACATCTTCCTGGTCCAAAAAGCGTTGGCATTTCTTCTGCTCGAGGGAGTGGGGCTTGTGCTTCAAGCTGGAATCGGACTGGTGCTCCTCGCTTTCTATCATCCCTTCCTGCTTGCCTTTGGGGGGCTCCTCGTCGCAAGTCTCGCCTTCGTCTGCTTCATTCTTGGCAGCGGTGCGGTCAAATCGGCGATTCAGGAGTCATCAGCCAAGTACGAAATGGCCGCATGGCTCGAAGAGATGGCGCGGATTCCCCGCAGCTTGAATTCCATCGATGGAAATCGGCAGGCGGTGGAGCGCGCAGATCGCATGGCATCGGTGTGGTTGAACGCGCGCGAAAGGCATTTCAGAAAGATTTTTTCACAGACGCTCGGAACCCTCGTTCTTCAGGTCCTTGCCAGCGGAATCCTGCTCGGATTCGGCGGCTGGTTGGTGATCCGCAAGGAACTTTCGCTCGGGCAGCTGGTGGCGGCAGAGCTGATCGTGACTGGGGTGCTCTACAGTATTTCCAAAATGGGCAAGCAGTTCGAGGCTTTTTATGACGTCGTCGCAGGTCTGAACAAGATCGAGGGAATCCTTGATCTTCCTGTCGAGAGCTCAGAGGGGCGAAAAGTGGAGGATGACGATGGGGCCTGGAGTGTTGGTCTCAACGGGGTTTCGCTCCGAGATCCCGACTCCGCTCGACATCTCCATGACATCACGATCGACATCCCTCGTGGAAGCAAGGTGCTGATCGTTGGTTCGGGGGGATCCGGCAAGAGCCTGCTTGCAGGCCTGTTTTTTGGCTCCATTCGGCCGGACTCGGGCCAGGTGCTTTTGCAGGGCCAGGATCTTCGGTACCTGGCACCGCTCGAGATGCGGAGGCGAGTCCGGCTCGTGGGAGAGCTTGAGCTGATCGATGGAACCATCGAGGAGAACCTGCTTCTGGGTAATTCCGATGCCGGACTCCATGATTTTGATCGTGCGCTCCGAGCGGTAAAACTCGACTCGACAGTGGCAGGGCTGCGCGAGGGTTTGATGACTCGGCTGAATATCCGCGGAGCTCCTCTCACGTATTCGCAGGCGCGCAAGCTGATGCTGGCCCGTGCAGTGCTTGGCAGGCCTGGCCTGGTGATCCTCGATAAAAACTCAGATTGGCTTCAGAGTCCGGTGCCTGGAGCGAGTACGTCGGAGCTCCTCAGGGGTTTTTTTCAGGCCCTGGGCGATTGCACGGTCGTCGTGCTTGCGGAGCCGGATTTTGCAACCGACGAGCTTGCGCGCGAATTCGACCTGAAGCTGGTCCTTTCGGAAGGGAGATTGAGCCATGCATAGGTGGAGCTCGGATCGCTCGTGGCAGGAGTTCTCCTCTTCAAGGCGAGTCTTGAACCGGGATTCCTGGAGAAGCCTAGCCATCTTCGTGGTTGCGGTCATGGGAGTATTCATTCTGTCGATGGCGTTGCTCCCGTGGCAGCAGAGCGCGTTCGGCACGGGCAAAGTCGTGGCTTACGTTCCAAGCGAGCGTTCGCAGACCATCGATGCTCCGGTCGATGGACGAATTTCGAAATGGCACGTTCTGGAAGGCGCCCAAGTGAAACAAGGCGATCCGCTCGTGAACGTCAGCGACATTGATCCGCAGATCATGGATCGCCTCCGTGACGAGCTCAGCGCATCGCAGGCTCGACTGCGCTCTCTCGAGTCTGCTCTTGCTGCGTCGAAAAGCAATCTGGAGCGCCAGAGGTCACTCTTCGAACAGGGATTGAGCTCGAAGCGGGCCGTGGAGCTTGCCGAAATCGAGGCCAACCGACTGATGGCCGATCGGGGTGCTGCTGCCGGAGAAGTGGCACGAATGCAGGTCAGGCTCTCGCGCCAGGGGGCCCAGACGGTTGTCGCGCCCCGCGATGGAATCATTCAACGGATCCTGGTTCCCGAGGGAGGGCCCGTATTCAAGACCGGCGATACGCTCGGAATCCTGATTCCGCAGACCGATCAACGGGCCATCGAAGTCTGGATTTCCGGAAATGATGTTCCGTTGGTTTATCCCGGAAGAAAGGCTCGCATCCAGTTCGAGGGATGGCCCGCAGTGCAGTTCAGCGGGTGGCCTTCGGTTGCCGTGGGAACATTCGCGGGCAAGGTGGCATTCGTCGATCCTCTAGACAATGGAGAAGGCCGTTTTCGCGTCCTGATCGTGCCGGATGATTCCGCGGATTCTACTGATCAGTGGCCCTCATCGCTTTATCTCAGGCAGGGCGTGCGCGCCAACGCGTGGGTGCTTCTGGACACCGTGCGAGTGGGTTACGAGCTCTGGCGCCAGTTCAATGGGTTTCCACCGAGCCAGAAGAGCAGTCCGAATGCCCAGGGAGAGACGAAAAAATGAGGTCGCGATGGTTCGTTGTCGTGACACTGCTCGTTGTGGGTGAAGCGCTTGCTGTTACGGCGCCTGAACGTGCGCTGACTCCGGAGGAATTGCTCCAGGCCGTTCGTGCGAAGTATCCGCTCGTCGAAGCAGGAAGGCAGGATGTCGTTGCAGCAGAGGGCGAGCTGCTTTCCTCCAAGGGCGTCTTTGATCTCCAGCTTCGCGGTCGCGCGGGCTGGGACTGGGAGAGCTACTACCCCTCGAGAACCGTCGATCTCGTTCTCGAGCAGCCCACTTCAGTGTGGGGAATTTCCTTGTTGGGCGGATATCGGAGGGGCGTGGGGAGCTTTCCGGTCTACGATGGCAAGCAACAGACACTCGACGGCGGCGAGATTCGGGGCGGGCTTTCCGTCCCATTGCTGCGTGACGGAGCGACCGACTCGCGGAGAGTGCGGATCGAGCGCTCAGAAATCGGGGTGGAAATTGCCCGCGCCGGTCTCCAGCAGCAGTTCGTGGAGTCCGTGAGATCCGCTCGCCAGCGTTATTGGGAATGGCTGGCTGCGGGCGCCAAGCTGCGCGTGGCAAAGCAGCTTCTTGAGATCGCTGAACGCCGGGACCAGCAGCTTCGAGAGCAGCTCAAGCGAGGCGATGCTTCACAGTTTGACGTGAATGACAATTTCAGGGGAGTGCTTCAGCGTCGGACGCAGCTTCAATCCGCGGAGCGCCTGCTTCAGCGGGCCGAGCTGGAGCTCTCGCTTTTTCTTCGAAATTCATCGGGGACACCGATGATTCCGGATCGGTCGCGTCTGCCGGAGGGATTTCCGCCGCTCCCTGAAGGCCGGATCAAGACTGATGCCCAGCTGCAGGAGTTCATCGATCAGGCGCTCCTGCGCAGGCCGGATCTTCGAAGAATCCAGGGCCAGCGCGAGCAGAATGATCGTGAATTCCGGCTGGCGAGGAATCAGTTTTTGCCGCGCGTGGATCTCAGCATGGCCGTGGCGAGGGACATGGGGGCGGGTCCCGTGGAGCTCTCGAAGACCGAGGCCGAGGCGGCGGTCCTGCTGGAGATTCCGATACCGTTTCGAGGCGCACGCGGCAGGATCCAGAGTGCAGGAGCCACCGAGGGACGCATCGCCAGCCAGGCGACACTGGCAGCGGATCGGATTGCCATGGAGATCCGGGATTCTCGAAGCG
The DNA here is from genome assembly GCA_044347055.1 of Bdellovibrionia bacterium. Classification (GTDB taxonomy): domain Bacteria; phylum Bdellovibrionota; class UBA1018; order UBA1018; family UBA1018; genus CAIOHW01. The sequence goes on from JBIIXZ010000145.1 coordinate 4,129, forward strand.
CCCTGGAGTTGGCGCGAGCCCGAGTTCAGTTTGCGGATCAGGAATATGAGATGGCGCTGGGGCTGGAAAAGGGCGAGCGCTCTCGGTTTGCCCTCGGTGACTCCAATCTGATTTTCGTGCAGCTGCGCGAGCAGACCACGGGTGATGCCGCCACTCGGAGAATTGATGCCCAGCTCGACTACTGGAATGCAGAAGCCGCCCTGGATGCGGCGCTGGGACTTCCACAGGAGTGATGCATCAGGGTCAAAAATAGGGGTCTGAGTTCAGCGCTCTCGAACAGTCCCGACTGCCGGCCCTGCAGGTCTGTCATTCCGGACACATTTCATCGGCGTTACAGACTGTTACAGTAGAGGAGTGATGGTTCGTCTTGGGGGGCTCATCTGGAAGCTGGCAATTATCCTGATCGTGGTGTCTCAGGCGACGCTGGCGGAGGAGGCATCTGCCCCGAAGCTGGCCGAGCCCCTGCCCTCGGCCGTTGAGCAGACCGAGCAGAAGATGGTGGAGTGCGTGGAGAAGAAGACCCCGCCACGCGTTCGGGCGCTTGCGACCCTCGAGCTGGAAGAAAAGAAGATCCAGGACAGATTTGAGTCATTGCGTCTTTGGATCGAAGCCAATCCTGGCGTCGGAGGAGTGGAGTTCGAGTTTCGTCTTCGCGAACTTTTTGACGAGACGAGGAGCAGCCTTGCCTCTCACGTTTCTGCATCCGGATCTGATCGGATCTTGAATGCCTACCGGCAGTCGGAGGCGGGAAGAATGCTTGCCGAGACTGCCATTCGAGTGGCCATCGCGGCGGCGTCCAACCGAAGCGTGGCCGAGGAGTTCGAGGTCAAGGCGCGCGCCTTTCTGGACGACGCTTACCAGAGCTTGAAGAAGATTCCTGCGAAGGAACGAGGCAGGGAAATCCCCGCCCTGCTTCGGCGTCTTGCCAGGACCGACCTGACGATTGCGCGACTCGACCAGATGAAGGACGTCCAATCGTCTGGAAACCTGAACCCATCGATGGATCGACTTCAAATGCGAATGAAAAAGTACCAGGAAATTGCCGCTCCGGGAGATGAAAAAGGCGGATTGAGCCTGGTGCTCCTCGATTCGATGCTGGGTTTTTATGAGCCGATGCTGGGATCTCAAGGCGGAGAAATGGCCATCCTTCCGAGCCATGTCGAGACGATGGAGAAGCTGCGGGGCGAAGTGGCTGCGCTCTCAAAGACCGCAAAGAATGGGCGGCTGAAGGAAAGTGCCCGGGGACTCGACAGTTTTTCGAGGTTCTTTGCCAGGGGCCGGTTGGAGCAGGAGGAGAGGGTTCAAGAGCTCCAAGCGGACTTGAGTTCGCCGGATCCTGAAAAGAGGGAGCTCGCCGAAAGAACGTGGAGTTCACTCGTGGATCGTGTTCCGGGCACGTTTCTCGAAAACAGGCTTCTGGAGCTTCCGGAAGTCTCCGCCTCTTCGTATGCCTTTCGAGAGAGGCGCAGGCTCGCCGAGAGAGCGGACCGTGAGCGGGCAAATGCGTATCGTGACGGCGTCGATCTGGAACTTGGCAAGGGAATGGCTCAAAAGCTGGGACTCGCCACTTATGAGGAGCTTGTCCGCAGCCCGGGGGCCATCAGGCGCGAGCAGGGAGAGTACCTGAAAAAGCTCGGAAAGCTGGGAGAGCTTCAAAAACGGATCGAGGCAGATCGAAAATCGGTCAGCGAGGAGGAGGTCAACTCCACCTTGATTGACCTGGATCTGACGTGGGTGAGGCTGCAGTGCCAGCGTCAGTCGATCGGTTTGGCCGAGCCACTCGTCCAGAAAAAGAAAACGAGAGGATTCAACGCGAATCATCTCGAAGTGACTGCTCCGTTTTCATCATCGCGTTTTGACGTAGCTGATTGCGTGAATCTGCGAGGAAAACGCGATTATATCGGCGCAGACAAGGCGGCATCAGGAGTCATCTCGCAGGGAATCGACGCGAGAACCCACCGGGAACTGGCGTGGGTGGCCGGTGAGTTCGCGTTCGACGTGGCGACGACCGTTGCATCGGTTGGTGCAGCAACAGTGGTGAAGGCCGCGTTGAAGTCTGGAATGAAAAAGGCGGGGGTGGCGCTGCTGAAGAATAACGTGGCCAAGGCAGCAGTCGTCAAGGCAGGCGTCCGATCGACGGCATTTTCCGGGACTGTCCTTGCGACCGATGCTTCGGTGCAGACAATGGCAGCGGGTCGCGAATTTCTGGAAGCTGGCCTCAAGGGTGACTGGGACCCTTCGCATTTTTCAGAGAATTTTGCGTATACGTCGACTGCCCCGCGGGAACATGCCGTGCGGATTCTGACCACTGCACTGGCCAGCCGGGGCTTGGACAGCATTTGGGGAAGGAGCCAGGGCTTCATTCCGGAAAAATTGGCCAGCTGGGGCAACACCAGCTCCGTCGGCAAGATGGTGGGTGAGTTTTCGAAGCAGAGCATCAACCGGCAATTCCTGACTGCGGGAACGGAGGCTGCCTTCGCGGCAACCGGTTGCCAGAAAGACGCTTCGGTCACTCCGGGTGCGAACCTCCTCAGCTGGGAAGAGTGGGTCAACTCTTTCCAGGGTGCCATCATCGGCAAGGTGAAGGGTGACAGTGCCCGGGGAGCACGAGTGTTTGCCGGCACGGTCGTGGAGCGCGCGAGCGATTTCGAGGCGGAGCCCCTCTCCGTCGAGGCAATCGAGCAGCTCAAAAAGTGCCTCGTCCCGGAGGAGATCAGTGCTTTGCGCGAACCTTGAGCATCGTGAGAATGCGGCCTCTCAGCCGCTGTGTTAGGACAGGTATCCATGCAGAAGATTCCGAGTCATGCGAGCAACCAGTGGGTGAAGTGCCTGTCCTCTCAGGGCAGTATCCGAGGCGTGGCCATTCAGGCCCATGATTTGGTCCAGTCGATGGCACGATTGCACGGGCTTCGTGGTGCCTCTGCGGTGCAGCTTGGTGAGGCGGTGATCGGCGCGCTGCTGATTGCTTCCAACTCCAAGGGTGAGGAGCGGGTCAATTTGAACATTCAGGCCAC
>JBIIXZ010000014.1:0-22557 GCA_044347055.1 Bdellovibrionia bacterium
GAAAATGGGCCTGGGAACCGCTTACGTCGCCGGCTTCCGCTGGGGGCTGGAGCAGGGTTTCGAGTCCATCATTGAGATGGATGCCGATTTCTCTCACGACCCCAAGTACCTTCCGACGATGCTTCAGCTGCTCGACAGCCACGATTTCGTCATTGGCTCTCGGTATGTGCCGGGCGGCGGAACGGTGAATTGGGGTCTGGGTCGAAAGATCCTCAGTCGAGGCGGCAGCCTCTATTCGCGTCTGATTCTCGGGGCGAACATTCGCGACTTTACGGGCGGCTTCAACGGCTGGCGCCGGAAGGTCCTCGAGTCGGTGGAGCTGGGCTCCCTCCGTTCCGATGGCTACTCCTTCCAGATCGAGCTCAAGTACCGGGCCTTCCGTCGCGGCTTCCGTTTCGTGGAATTCCCGATCGTCTTCGAAGACCGCAAGGTTGGAAAATCGAAGATGAATCGTAGGATCGTCATCGAAGCCTTGGGTCGGGTCTGGAGCTTTCGCTTTCGTCCGGTCCTTGACCGTAAATCCCTATCCTGAATAGAATCTCTTCCATGCAACTCCATGGAAGGTCTCGCATTTTTGGCTGGGCAGCGGCGGTGGTCCTGATTGCCGGCACTCTGCTCTCGACTCCAGCCGAGGCTCGGCGCAAGCAGCGCGCCTCGCCGAAGCAGGCCAAGGCGGCAAAGCACCAGGACCGAATTCGGACTACAGCCGCGGCAACCCAGAAGCCCGCGACGACGGCAATCCTCGTCGACAAGACCACGAACACGCTTCAGGTGACGGAGTACCGCGATGGCGCCTACTTTCCGATCAAGACCTACCACACCACCCTCGGCAAGGTGAAAGGCGACAAGGAGGAAGAGGGTGACCTCAAGACCCCCGAGGGAATCTACACGTTCAAGTCGCTGCTTCGTCCGCCGAGCCTCAAGCCGAAATTCGGAGCGATGGCCTTCTACCTGAATTATCCGAATACCTATGACCAGATGGCGGGTCGCACCGGCTTCGACATCATGCTGCATGCTACGGACACTCCGGAGCGCCTCAAGGAGAACTACGACAGCGAAGGCTGCGTGGTGGTCGAAAATGAGCAGATCCGCGAAATCGAGCCCTATGTCCGCCTGGGGCTGACGCCGATCCTCATTTTTCCGGAACTGACGGATAAGTACCTCAAGCCCGGCCAGGACGATCGGATGAAGGCGGTCTTCAACCAGTGGATCGAGGCGTGGGAGAGCCGTGACGTCTCGAAATACATCCAGTTCTATCATTCCGACTTCTCTGCCCAGGGAATGAACCGAGACCAGTGGAGATCCTACAAAGGCGCCCTGACCTCGCGCTATGCCTCGATTCGGATCGGTCCCGAGGACGTTCGATACTACTCGCACCCGAAGTACTCGATGATCACGTTCACCCAGAACTACCAGTCGAAGCTCAAGGGCGGAGGCTGGGGTCATCGCTCGCGTGGAACCAAGATCCTGTATGTCGCCGAAGAGGCGGGCCAGCCCAAGATCATCGCGGAGACTTACACCACGCTCATGTGGTAGTCGGGCGGCATGTCACTCCACTCGGCATCTGTTCAAAAAGTCGAAACGCTCATCATCGGCGCCGGACTGATCGGCAGCTCCGTGGCCATGCATCTGGCCCGAATGGGCGAGCGTGGAATTCGCGTCGTGGATTTCGACCTCGAAGGATCGCTGAGCTCCTCGGAGCTGAACGCGGGCGGCGTGCGCGCCACCTTCGGGCAGGCGCCGAACATCGAGATGTCTCGCGTCTCGATCAATTATTTTGCATCGGTTGCGGATGAGGTGGGCTACCGCCCATGCGGCTACCTCTGGCTCAAAACGCCCGAGAATCTCCCTGCTGCGCTGAAGGCGCGCGAGCTGCAGCAGAAGATGGGATGGGAAGTCGAGGCCTGGGATGTGGCCGAGCTTCGTCGCCGCGTTCCGTTCATCGACAAGACCGATGATCTTGCCGGCGCGGTTTTCGCTCCGCGCGACGGCCTCGTGAATCCGAACCTGCTCAAGAATCATTATCGTGCCAAGGCTCGTGAGCTCGGCGTGGTTTTCGAGGACCGCACCTGGGTGGCTGGAGCCGAGTCGATGGGCCAGGGGTCTGGAATTCGCGTGAGTGCTCGTCAGCTGCACTCTCCGGCCTTTCATGAAGCGAAACTTTCGGTGTTCGCAGGCAGGCCTGAGATGGAAGGGCTGCCATGGACTGGCGTCAACTATGAGGCACGGCGCGTGATTAATTGCGCGGGGCCTTGGGCGCCGCAAATCGCCAAGATCCTCGGTTATGCGTGTCCTTCGCATCCCGTGCGCCGTCAGGTCTGCATCTTTGACTGCCGCGATGTTGATCTCACGCCCTACGGCATGATGGTGGATCCTTCCGGCGTCTACTTCCATCCGGAGGCATCGAACGGGCTGGCGGGATTCGCGCAAACCGGAGAACCGGCGGGCGTGAACTATCACTACGACGGCGAGAGCTTCTTCGAGGAGTTCATCTGGCCGTCCTTGTACGAGAGGTCGACGAAGTTCGAGCGGCTCAAGCACCTGACCGGTTGGGCCGGACTCTACGAGGTTTCGCCGGATGAGTCGGCGATCATCGGTGAAGTCAGTGGATCGAGCCTGGATTCGGCTGGCCGGATTTTTGAAGCGCATTCGTTCTCGGGACATGGAGCCATGCACAGCTACGCGGCAGGATTGGCACTCGCAGAAAAGATCGTCCGCAACCGTTACGAAACGGTCGATGCGAGCGTGTTTGCGGCCGGGCGCTTCAGCACGGGCGCGTTGCTCCATGAGCAGGCGGTGATTTGAAGACCTCGATCGATCATTCCAAGCTGGCTGGCGGATTCGAGAGGACCCATGAGGTTCTCGAGCAGGCCATTCGCGAAAAATGGACGCCCGGAGCCATTGCCGCTGTCTGGAACGTTCAGGGAAATCATCACGGCCTGCCGTGGGTTTCGGTGGTCGGAGATCGTCGCACGGATCCGAGTCGCGAGCCGCTGGAGTGGAATACGGTTTTTGACCTCGCTTCGCTCACGAAACCGCTCGTGACTGCGACCTTGGCCGCTCGGCTGGTCGAACGCGGACTCCTCGACTGGACCACTCCGGTTCGTTCCATTCTCGAGGCACCGGAAGAGTGGAGCGGCATCGAGCTCTGGCATCTGCTCTCGCACACTGCCGGATTCCAGGCCTGGTCGCCATTCTGGCAGGTCCTTCGGGAGCGCTTCGGCGCGAAGCTGTCACACGCCTCGATTCGTCAGCGCTCGGAGTTCATGCGCGCGGAAGTGCTTCGCCAGCTTCCTGAAACCGAACCCGGCCGACGAACGCTGTATTCCGACGTCTCATTTCTCGCGCTGGGATTCATCGTGGAGCAGGTGACCGGCATGCGACTGGATCACGCCTGGGATGAGCTGGGCTTCGGCGCACGGTTTCGGCCGGTGCATCGCCATCCTTCCATGCAACAGCCTGCCGACGATCGTTGTGCTGCGACCGAATCGAGCGAGTGGCGTGGCGGGGTGATGCAGGGCGAGGTGCATGACGAAAACTGCTGGAGCATGGGCGGAGTGGCCGGTCATGCCGGCCTTTTCGGCACGGCCGAGCAGGTGATCGAAATCGTGAATGCGGTCTTCACCGGGCGACTGTTTTCTGACGCCATCGCGGACGTGGTCTTCGCGCGCGTGACCCCATCCACGGGCGATCCTCGGACGATGGGCTGGGATATTCCTTCAGGAGAGAGTTCCTCGGCAGGGCCGATCCTCGCGGCAAGGCGCGGAGTCGTGGGGCACCTCGGGTTTACCGGCACTTCTCTCTGGGTGGACCGGCAATCGGGCTGGGCGTTCCTGCTGCTGACCAATCGCGTCCATTTTGGGCGCGACAATGTGGGCATCCGGCAGCTTCGTCCTTTGTTCCATCAGGCAGCCATCGCTGATTTGGGAATTGACCGCTTTTCCTCTCTCCAGTGAAACTAGGGGGAATGCTTCCTCGTTTCGATCAGCTTGAGCACGTGCACATCGTCGGCGTCTGCGGAACCCTCATGGGTTCGTTTGCAGCTTTTCTCCGGCGCCGCGGGATCAAGGTCACCGGCAGCGACCAGAATGTCTATCCTCCGATGAGCGACGTGCTTGCCTCGGCAGGCGTGATTCTTTGTTCCGGTTACAGGGCCGAGAACCTCATGTCATCGGGTTCGAAACCGGATCTGGTGGTGATCGGCAATGTCATTCGCTCGGACAATCCGGAGGCGGTTGCGGCCATGAACGGCGGCTACGCCTACACCTCGCTTCCGGAGGCGATGGAAAAGCTGCTGCTGGTGAACACGCGAAATATCGTGGCCGCCGGGACGCACGGCAAGACGACAACCTCGAGCCTGATGGCGTTCGTCCTTCACCGGCTTGATCGCAAACCCAACTTTTTCATTGGCGGCGTGCCCCAGGACCTGCCGTTCAGCTTCCATGTCGAGTCGCTCGAAGCGGGAACTCCGTTCGTGCTGGAGGGCGACGAGTACGACACGGCCTTCTGGGACAAGGTTCCGAAGTTCAATCATTACCTTCCCGATGACGTGATTTTTACTTCGATGGAGTACGATCACGCCGACATCTATCCGGATTTTGCAGCGGTCGAGCGCGCCTTCACTGGCCTGCTCGCACGGATTCGTTCGAAGGGACGGCTGATTTTATGCGTCGACGATCCGAATCTCGCAAGGATGGCGGTTCATGCGCAGGTTCCCGTCATCACCTATTCGTCCGGCACGACGAATTCTGGGGCGGACGCGGACTATCGGCTCGGATCGATTCGTGCGGTGGGCGACGGCTCGATGGAATTCGACATCCTGAAGAAGGGTTCCAGCACTCCCTGCGACACTCTTCGACTGAAGATTCCGGGCCGCCATAATGCCTTGAACGCACTTGCTGTCTGGATCGAGGCGCGAGAACTCGGACTCGATTCCGCGCGAGTCCGCGAGGCGCTCGCCGCTTTCCAGGGAGTCAAGCGCCGGCAGGAAGAACGGGGAGAGGTGAACGGCGTTCTGGTGCTGGACGACTTCGCCCACCATCCGACGGCAGTTCGCGAGACGCTCCAGGCGCTCCGGCTCAAATACCCGCAGCGGCGGATTGTTGCCGTCTTCGAGCCTCGCAGCGCCACCTCGCGGAGGAAGGTCTTTCAGAAGGACTACGGGCAGGCGTTCCTGCAGGGAGATGCCACCTTCATTTCCCAGCCCTACGACACTTCGCGAATTGCCGCGGCGGACCAGTTCTCGAGCGAGCAGCTTGTCAATGATTTGACGACTCTCGGCCATTCAGCCCAGCTCATGCCGAGCGTGGAGGAGGGCGTGGCCCAGGTGACACGCTTCGCGCGGCCGGGCGATCTCGTGGCTGTGCTCTCCAACGGGGGATTCGGGGGGTTCATTCCTCGGCTTTTGGAGTCGCTCCGAACGTCCCGCTGAAACGACTCCTTTGGTTTTCCACCTTTAGTTTCGGGCTCGCTTCACCGACATGACAGTGAGGAGCCGGGAGCTGATGCAAGAGGTCCTGAAAAAATTCGGACGCTATTTCCTTCTCGACCAGGTCGCACAGGGCGGCATGGCCGAGATTTTTCGCGCCCGCCAGATCTCCACGGAGGGCCTCGGGCGCCTCCTCGTCATCAAGAGGATCCAGCCCAGCTACGGTAACAACGCCGAATTCGTGAGCATGTTCCGCTCCGAAATCAAGGTGATGATGAATTTCAATCATCCCAACATCGTGCAGCTCCAGGATTACGGCGAGGAGCAGGGGCAGCCGTTCATCGCGATGGAGTACGTTGAAGGCCGGAGCCTTCGCCAGTTGCGCGACCGCTTCTTCGAAAAGGCCAACGGCATGCCTCCCGAGCTTGCGGCCTATTTGGTGGCCCAGGCCGCTGCAGGCCTGTATTACGCCCATGTCTTCAAGGATCGAGTGAGCGGACAGGCGCTGAACATTGTCCATCGTGACGTGAGCCCGCAGAACATCCTCGTTTCATACGACGGCAACGTCAAAATCATCGACTTCGGCATTGCCAAGGCTTCGATCAACTCCGAGCAGACCCGCGCCGGAGTGATCAAGGGCAAGATCGGCTATCTCTCGCCGGAGCAGATCAATCCCTCCGTGGGGCCGCTCGACGGTCGAAGCGACCTGTTCTCGCTCGGAATTGTGCTGTGGGAGCTGCTGACCGGTCGCAAGCTTTTCACCGCTGAAAATGAAATTGCCGTGCTGAGGATGATCGAGAACTGCAGCACCAGCGTTCGCCCTCCATCGGAGATCAATCCGCACGTGCCGCGCGAGCTCGACTACATCGTCATGCAGGCGCTGGCGAAGAATCGCGATCGGCGATTCGCAAACTGCATGGAGTTCCAGAAACGGCTCCAGAAGTTCATCGTCCAGTTCAACCCGGAGTTCAATCCGGCGGACATCGGGGCCGACATCAAGAGCCTGTTTGCCTCCGAGATCGTCGATGACCGCAAGCTCCTGCAGCGCCTGAACGAGCGTGCACAAAACCTGCTTTCTCTGGAGACCGTGACGGACGAAGTGAAGCCTCCGCTCGAGGCCGGAGAAACCCGCGATTCCGCCTCATCCGGCGCCCGCAATTACGAGAGCACCCAGGTCGACGTCCGAGCTGCCGTGAAGGTCGATGTTCCGGTCGAGGCTCCTGTCAGGACCCAGAGCCGGCCCCAGACCCGGAGCAGCTCCGGAACTCCGAGTCGGCCGTCAAGCACGCCGGGAGGGTACTCCAGCAGTACCTCTCGCCCCTGGGGGCCGCCGAAGGCTGTCCGGCAAAAGTCCGGCCCATCCTTCGGAATGGTGGCCATGCTGGCGCTGGCTATCGGGGGAGCTTGGATTCTCTACGGGCAGGAAAAGCCGACTAATAGGCCTGCTGTGGCCCAGCGGCGATCGCCCGGCAGCCAGGAGCAGATGGCCGTGCTGCTTCAGCTCAATCCGGTGGGCGGAATGGCTCGAATCCAGGTGAACGGAAAGGCGCTCGGCGAGAACGGTGGAGCCGTGCTCATCCCGACTGACGGGCCGCTCGTCGCCATGGTTCCACAATCGAGTTCTGTCAGGGTATCGATCGAGGCCAACGGCTTCAAGCCTCTCGAATTCGAGGGAAGCGTCGATCCGCAGCAGCTGGGCGTGGGAATTTACGGCAAGGAGCACAGGGTTGCGCTCGCGATGGAGCCCGAAGTCTACGGCGTGCTCAAGTACCGAAGCGGCATCGCCAACGCGAGCCTGCGCGTGGAAATCGGCGGACAGAACTGGGTCTACAAGAGCAGCCTCACGGGCGGAACGGAGGTCGTCAAGCTTCCGCCCGGGACCTACCGCCTTGAATTCTTCAGTAGTAGCTTGAACATGTCACAGGTCATTCCCGGCGTGGTGATTGAACCGGGCTCCGCCATCGAGCAGGACGTGATCCTGCGCAAGTAGCCTGACCGAAGCGTGCTCAGCGCTCGTATTTGTAGCCGACTCCATAGATGGAAATGATGTGCTTGGTCATCGCCGGAATTTTCCGGCGAAGCGCGCGGATATGAACGTCGATCGTCCGGTCATTGGCCTTTTTTTCGTCGTCCCCGCGCCACACTTCGCGGATGATGTCTCCCCGCGAAACCACCTGTCCTGAGCGGGTCGCCAGGTAGCGAAGGATGTCGAACTCGGTGTTCGTCAATGCGATGGCCTTTCCTGAAAAGGTCGCCTCGCGCTCTGCCGGGTTGATCTTCAGGTCTCCCACTTGGATCGGCTGGAAGGGGCTTTCTCCCTGCTTGCGAAGGCGCACGTGGATCCGGGCGATCACTTCCTTGATGTCAAAGGGCTTGGGGATGTAATCATCAGCTCCCTTGCCCAGACCGGTGGTGATGTCATTGACCGTTCCCTTGGCGGAGAGGAACACGACCGGACTATTCCGTGTCTTTTCATCTCCCTTCAGCAGGCTGCAGGCGTCGTGGCCGCTCAGGATCGGCAGCATGATGTCGAGCAGGATGAGGTCGGGGTGCTGGTTCCGGGCGAGGTCGATGCCGATGATCGCGTTCTCCGCGGTCAGTACTTCGAATTCACGGGCAAGCATCGATTCGAGGAATCGACGTGTATCAGCATGATCTTCGATCACGAGGATGCGAGGTTTTGCCATAGTTCCGGATCCACCTTGAGGTTCCTGAGGTATTCGAGCGATTTTGTGCGGAGAGCCTCGAGGCGCTCTCGATCGGCATCGCCTCCGACGAGGATGCCATCTTTCTCCAGGCGAGAAAAAAGCTGCAGCTCCAGTTCTCGAATCTGGTTCGCAAGGCTCTCATTTTCTTCGCGAATCCTGCGCAAGGGAGCGGGGTCACGATTCCGGATTCGCGCCTCAGCCACCTTCAACTCACTCCACGCGGCGCGAAAGGCCTGCTGATGCCGGCTCATGATGTCTCCCGAGGGTGGAGTGCATGATCGAGCGTGCGCAGGATGCGGGCTTGGAGAGCCTCCAGTTCGGATGATCGAGGCTCAGGAGCGGCAGCGGGGGCCTCGATAGCAGCCGCCTCAGCTCGGACTCGAGCCATGCGGCGCCTCAAGCGCGAGTTCTCGCGACGAAGTGCCAGCATTTCAGCCGATGCGCTGGTCCGGAGCCGTTCGGTGAGCGACGAGGTTTTCAATCGAATCTCATTCATCTGGCCCTCGAACCAGGCTTCCTGTCGCGCTGTCGCGAGGGTTGCGTTCAAGCACAGGGTCTCGAGCTCCTCAACAGTGCGGGCATGGGCGAGACGATGGATTCCGATGATCCAGAGTTCCTCTCGAGCGTGGGCTACTGCGTCCAAGAGCAGCCTTTCGAGCTCCTCGGCGCACTCCGGGTCCGGTTGCGAACCTGTCAGGTCAACCGCCCAGCTCTCGTCGGACTCGGCCAGCTTTCGCAACCCAGCCGACAGGACTCCGCAGTCGCGAAGCGACAGTGCGCCATCCACTGCCAGGAGCCGGAGAGAGTTGCGGTTTTCCTTTCGAAGTTTCATGCTGATTGTAAAGAAAGTCTAACACGGGCTCCGGACCATGCCACTCGAGAAGATCACGACGTCACGACTGCCAGAATTCCATCGCTTGTGGCTGTCGCGGTACGAGCTGCCGACGACCTCGCAGGCAGTCCTCTCGTATCTCTGCGATCGGGATGCCGGTGTGACCGGGCTTGCCGAACTTTGTGCTCGAAATCCTGCGATTACGGTGCTTTTAAGCCAGGCGTTTGACGCTCGATCGACTCGCCCGGGTTCTGAAGCGCGAACCACCGAGTTCCATGTCTCGCAGCTCGGGCTCCAGGCCACTCGAAGGCTCGTGCTGGACCATCAGTTGAGGGCCCACCTGCATGTAATCCTGGGGCGGCATGCTTCCAGGAAGCTTGAATTTCGGGTTGCTGAGGAGTTCCAGTCGCGAGTGGACACGTCAGCTTCGCGGATGCCGTACGCCGACTCTGCTTTCGTTGCGGGACTGCTCTGGGACGTTCTCGAACCTGCTTCGTTCCTGGGACGACAAAAGACCTGGATCGACTCGCGGCTCGATCTCATGTTCGAGCATTTGGAGGCCGCCATCGCGCTTGCTGAAAAAACGCCCGGCTTCTCAGCCAGACGCTGGCTGGCGGCGTCGGTTTCCGCGCGATGCGTGGTTGATGCCATCGCAGGTCTTCTTGACCCATCCTTTATCGATCAGGTCCTTGCCTGGGAGCGCAGCAGGCTGCCCTTTGCTGTTCAGTTGATGCTCAAGGCTCGGCACCTCGGTTTTTCCACGGGTGCAGCCGGGGCATGGATCTGTGAGCGAATTGACGTGCTCCGGCCCATGGCAGACTCCCTCAGGCACTTCGACGCCCCACGCGAGCTTCGAGGGGCTGCGATCGAAGTAAGGCAGATGGCCGAAGTGCTAGGCCGCGCGGCGGAAGTGGGCTGAAATGAATTCCTCGGAGAGCTCCTCCTCGAGCTTGCCCCAGGTCGGGTGGGCCTCGAGGAAAATCTTCACGAGCTTTTCATCGAACTGCCTGCCGGCAAATTTCTTCAGCTCCTTGTAGGCAAACTCGTCGCCCATGCCCTTGCGATAGGGACGAGTGGTGGTCATCGCATCATACGTGTCCGCGATCAGGACGATGCGCGCGATGAGCGGTATGTCATCGCCACTGAGCCCGTAGGGATAGCCGCAGCCGTCAATGCGCTCATGATGGTGCAAAATTCCAGGGATCATCGCTTCGAAAAATGGAAGCTTGGCCAGAGGTTGGATGATCTCGACGCTCTTGATCGGATGCTCCTTGATGATCGTGACCTCATCTGCGGTGAGTTTGCCCGGTTTCATCAGGATGCGATCCGGGATTCCGATCTTCCCCAAGTCATGGAAGAGGGCGGCGTGCTCGACCTTCCGTTGTTCCCATTCGCTCAGGCCTGCGGCCTTGGCCAGAAGGCGCGAGTTCCTGCCCACGCGCCGACAGTGGCCGTAAGTGTAGGGGTCTCGTAGCCTGAGGCTCTCGAGCAGGCTCAGCGTGACCAGCTGTGCCCAATCTGGAATCTGGTCGAGGGTGACTAGCTTCGGAATTGCCATGCTGCGCTTTCCATCCCTCCTCTCATCGGCTGAATGACTGGAAAACCTGATGGAAGTGCCCAATACCCGACCTTTTCAGTTTAGCTTGTTTCTGTGCCGACGCACCTGAAAAAGTCTTTCAGATAAGCCTGTCTTTTCCGATAGGTAGCTATGATCTCGAGGTTCCTGAAGGATTGGACCGTCTGGGTGGGAATGGGAATGGTGGTCTGGTGCGGCCCGTCCTGGGCAGGGGCACGCAATTCCATTCCAGGATCAAGGTACCTTTCGGCCAGGGCAGCCGCCCTGGCGGATGCGTTCGTGCCTCTGGCAGACGATGGAGCGAGCGGACTGTTTTACAATCCTGCTGCTTTGTCTTCTCTGAAGCGCCTCGGGGGAGAGGTGCTCAACATCACCTTCGAGTCGAACAACGATTACGTCTCCGGATTTGCGCCGCTCGACTTTTTCAAGGTGACCAGTCTTCCGAGCTACGCTCCAACACTGGGGGCAGGCCAGTTTCCGGGAGTGGGCTACTCGATTCTTCCGAACTTTTACGCCAATGGGTTTGCCTTCGGGGCGCTGCTGCAAACGCGAGTGTCGGCGAGGAATGACGGAGGACAGGTCAGCTATCGCAGCAGTTATCGATTTATTCCTTCGATCGGCACGGGCATCAAGCTGGCGAACGGCATCTTCCGGATCGGGTATTCGTTTCAGTTCGTCAGCAAGGCCGAGGGTGAGGTGACGAACGTGCCGATCTCCTCGAGCCCGCTGGGATACAACCAGCAGCTCAGCCAGGGATCCGCGATTTCGCATAATGTCGGCGTGAACATCGCATTGCCGGTGACTTATCTTCCCGTGATCTCCGCGGTCGCGCGAAATGTGGGCGGCGCACGCTTCCAGTCCGCCAGCCTGATTCCATTTGCGCGGAACGTGACGGGAGTTCCCGCGGATGAAGAAATGAGCATCGATCTCGGGCTCGGCCTCGCACCGCGCGTCTCCTCGGGCGATACCATGAACTTTGCATTCCAGCTCAAGGACGCCACCAATACGAGCGGATTCAAGATCATCGACCGCTTTACCTTCGGCGGCGAATACGCAATCCGGAACTCCTACGTCTTTCGGTTGGGCTATGGCCTGGGCAGCGGAATGGACGGCATCAATGCGGGACTGGGATTCAAGGGCAAGAGGGGTGACTTCGGCCTGGCCTGGTACCGCGAGGAGCTTGGAACTCCGTCCGCACCCGACCGCGAGCGCCGGTGGCTCATGCACTATCAGTTGAGGGTTTTCTAAGATGGTCGATGCCGCTGCGCCCTTGTTGATCACCGTCCACGCATCGACTCCCGCGCTCGAAAGGCAGTGGGCGGATTCCATTCGGCCGGTCTTGCTCCAGCTCCAGCACATTGTCGTGAGCGAGCGCACGGAGGCATCCGACGATGGGCAGGTGGTGCTCGTGGATTCGCGGCATCCTCGGCTCGAGAGCGTCCTCTCGGGAATCTCTCGCCCCGGGCGCTCGATCCTGCTTCTGCATGTGGAAGGAGACGCGCTTCCGCCAGCCTTTTCGGAGGGGCGCGTGGATGATCTGCTGCTCTTTCCTTTGAGACCTCTCGAGCTGCTGTCCAAGCTGCGCCAGCATGAACAGATGCGACTCTGGGAGCAGGTCTCCAGGATGAACGAGGCCTTGGGCGGAGTGATCGATCGCTTGAGAGAGGACATGTCGGTTGCGGAGCGGCTTCAAAAGGCTCGGCTTCCGGTGCGGTTTCCGGAGATCAAGGGTTTCAAGGTCACCAGCCGCTACCTTGCCGGCATGAAGTCCGGGGGCGATTACTTCGATCTGGCCGAGAGCTCGGACGGCCGGCAGCTCGCCCTGATCCTGACGGATTCGTCCTCCTACGGCCTATCGAGTGCCGTCGTGTCCAGCATCGTGCGCGTCGCCTCGCGACTCACCGTCGAGCAATCGCGTTCCGTGCGTGAGCTCGTGCGTGCATTTTACGAGGAGCTCCTGACGCCGCTCGGGCCCTCGGATCGGCTGTCGATGTTTTACGGCGTGCTTTCGCGGAAGGACTACGTGCTTCGCTACCTGAATCTGGGTTCCTCGAGGGCATTCCACCGTTCGGGCTCGGGCAGGTTCACCATGCTTCCGTGCCAGGGGGGGCCGCTCTCGCAAGGATCACGGCATTCGCTCGGTGGCTCGGCAGTGCTTCAGGAGGCCAGCCTGACGCTCGCGCCCTCTGATCGATTGGTGCTGCTCTCGGATGGGTATCTGGAGCTTCTGGGGGGAGAGGATCCTGCGCGTGAGCTGCTGGATCGATTTGCCCACAAACCGGCTGAAGATCTTTTGAATGAGCTCGCTTTCCAGACAAAATCGCGGCTCGCAAATCCACGCGAAGAGCTGCCCGCGCAGGACTCCAGCGCACTGGTCTTCGATGTGGACGCCAAGGTGATGCGCCTGATCTAAGACCAGAGGCACGACGGCCTGAATTACGCCAGGGCAAGACGAGAACGAGAACCGGCCTTCAGCCAGCGCTGAAGCATGTCGCGAAGTTTACGCATACCTGACTGTTTAATGCAGGATTTGAGGGAAATCAAGCCCTCACTCGAGTGAACTCATTGAGGGCGGGACTGCTCCTAGCCGTTCAGAGCGCGCTCGAGGTCTCCCAAAAGATCCTTCACGTCCTCGATTCCGACGCTCACCCGGATCAGATTATCGTGGATTCCCAGTTCCTTCCGGGTTTCGGCCGGAATGCTCGCGTGGGTCATGATCGCCGGATGTTCGATCAGCGATTCGACCCCACCCAGGCTTTCCGCCAGAGTGAAGATCTTCACCTTTTCCAGGAACGAGCGAGCTTCCGGCAGGCCTCCCTTGATGAAGAAGGTGATCATGCCCCCGAAGCCCGACATCTGCTTTTTCGCAATCGCGTGCTGCGGATGGCTTTCGAGGCCGGGATAAATGACCTTTTCGACTTTCGGGTGCTTCTCGAGGAAGCGGGCGATGGTCATCGCGTTTTCCGCGTGGCGCTCCATGCGGACGTGTAGGGTCTTGAGCCCGCGCATGACCAGAAAGCAGTCCATGGGAGCCGGAACGGCGCCCACCGCATTTTGCAGGAACTTGAGCTGGGTATACCACTCGGTGTCGCTCGTCACGAGCACGCCGCCGACCACATCCGAATGGCCGTTCATGTACTTGGTCACGCTGTGCACGACCATGTCCGCGCCGAGCGCGAGCGGCTTCTGGAAGTAGGCGCTCATGAAAGTGTTATCAACGATCGCCCTGGCGCCCTTGGAGTGCGACAGCTTGCAGAGCGCGGCAACGTCCAGGATCTTCAGCATCGGATTCGTTGGCGTCTCCATCCACAGAAGCTTGGTCTTCGGGGTGAACGCCGCTTCGGCCTTCTTCAGGTCGGAAAGGTCAACGAACGTGAAGTCGATGCCCTGCGGCCGGAAGACCTTGTCGAAGATGCGGAAGGTTCCGCCGTAGACGTCATCGCAGCACACGACATGGTCGCCGGGCTTCAGCGTCTGGATGATCGTCGCCGTCGTCGCGAGTCCGGAGGCGAACGCGAGGGCATGCTTCCCCCCTTCCAGGGCTGCCATGCATTCCTGATACGCCGTACGGGTCGGGTTGTCGGTGCGTGAATACTCGTAGCCGCGATGCTTTCCTGGGCTCTCCTGGGCGTAGGTGCTGGTTTGGTAGATGGGCGTCATGACTGCGCCCGTCTGCGGATCAGGCTCCTGCCCTGCATGGATGGCGCGTGTTCCAAAGCCCGTTTCGTTCCAATCGAGAGTGCTCATGGGGCAAGACTTAGCATGCGATCGAAGGAAGGCAAGCCGCCCGAAGCCCGCCGAAAGCCTTAGTGCACGCCGATGATCAAACGGCTGCCGTCGCGCGAGGGTCGAAGGGCATGGAGAGTCCAATCACCCAGCCGGGCATCGATCTCGGCCTTCTCATTGAGCTTCGGCAGGACCATCTTCTGGAGGACGGCCTGCTTCAGAACTCTCACGCCCAGCGCAGATTCAAGCGCGTTCTTGAGCGGCGCGTTTTCGTTCTTGGCAACAGTGGTCTGGCTGAAGTCGAGCTGGATCTTGCCGCTCGCTGGGTCGAACGACACCGGAACGCTCGAGACGATTCGAGTGCCCTTTTGCTTCGGTCGATCGGCCTGCCGAATGACCGCGTCGAGCTGGAGTTGGAGTCTTCCATTTTGCGTGACCAGTCGAGGAGGCGATGAAAATGCAATCGCACGCCCGTTTTTTTCAAGGGGACTCTGGGCCAATTCCGAAAGATGCTGGTTGATTTCGGATAATGAAACCGCGAGAGCGGCACCCGACTTTGCATTCAGCTCGCGGGCAAGCTTCGTGTCGAGCCAGGTCTCGGGCCTGGCATCGCCCTTCTTCGAGGCAGGGCATCCCGCCTGGGCAAGCGTGGCGGCGATGCCGCCACGGTCGGCTGGTGCAGGACTCCAGCGCACAGGGTGGTAAGAGATTCCTGGAGCTGGACGAATTCGCGCCAGGGCATCAAGGTCGTCTCCTTGAATCTTCTTCTTCACCTCCTCGGCAAGGGCGGGTGCAAGCTTCTCATTCAGGAGTTCGAAAATTCCTGCCTGGAGAGGGTCGGCGCTCATCTCGGTCGTGCGCGTCACGTGGGCGGCCAGTTTCCAGGTCTGGCGAGCCAGGAGCAGGGCGTCGAGGCTCGAGCGATTCGCGATCCGTGGCTTGAGGGCCAGGGTCAGCGTCTCGCGAGTCAGCTCGTTGAAGAACTCCTGCGAAGTCATCGGAGCGAACGGGCGATGCTTTCCGGAGCACCAGAGCGTGAAGTGCTCGGCCATGTGCTCGCCGATTCCTGAAAAGCGCTGGTCGAGCAAACGCATTTCATCGGACTCCAGGGCTGCGCGCAGGCCGTCTTCGGTCGAAGTCCGATCGAGTAGCGCTTTCAGCTGGAGGAATTCGGCGCTGCCCAGGGTGGATTCCATCCGTCCCAGCAGCTCAGGATCGGCCGATCCCAGGTCGATCGAAGCAGACTCCATCGGCAGGTGCACCTGAACGGAGCTCGGATCGACGCTCAGGGCATTTCCGAGGCTCGAGCCCTGACTCATCTCGAGATCGAATTCGATGAATGGGCCTGGCAGCCCTACGGCATTGGACTCGGACACCGACACTGCGAGTCCTTGGAATCCGAGCAGCTCGCGGCCTTCGCACGCGCTCTCGCGGCAGGCGAGCGAGAGGTCGGCCTGCAGCTGGAGTTTTTCAATGGGGATGCGCACCTTCTGGCGCGATCCGCTGTTCTCGGAGTCATGCTGGATGATCGGTTTTCCAAACTTCGCCACGGACAGGTCGACTTCATCGATCTTCAGGTTCGATGGAACCATGAACGAGTCTCCGGCGGGCCGGTCCTTGGGCGAGAGCAGGATCCTTGGAAATTTCAGGTCCCTGCCGAGGCTTGCTTGCGAGAAGTCTCGCTGCTCAAGTTTCTTCTCCAGATCCTCGAGCGACTGATTCATCTTGTTTCCAAACATCTCGGAAAAAAGTCCCGAGCTTACCCAGAGCTCGGGCGCAGATCCGCCACACGGAGAGGCAGACGAAGAAGTTTCGGATAACAGGGCCAGGCTCATGGTCAGCCCCGCCCAAAATAGACGTGTGCTACGAGTCGTCACACGCTCTCCGACCGAATCAGTGCCTGAAACTCCTCGAAGGTCGGGCCGTCGTCGTGATTGCTGTTGTCGTGGTAGTCGAGCCTGGTCCAGAAGCTGGGCAGGACTCCACGAGCATCGCGTCCGCGCTTGGAGTTTGAGGTTCGGGGAGTGGCAGTCGTCAGGTAAGTGTCCTCGTCATAGTACTGCGCAGCCGAAGAGGCCTGAAGAGCGGGTTGAATCGGAATTCGGTACCTCTGGCTGAGCGCGCGTGTCATCGCTCGCCCCCAGGCCAGCTGGGCGGGAGTCAGCGACTCATAGCAGTGGCCTCCGCCCTCGGGCTTTTGGCACGATTGGCTGGAGTAGGAGGCCTCGAATTCGATATTGATCGACCAGTCGTTGTGGCCGCGCTCGGCGCCGTTGCGCGGCCGATCGAACGAGCCGTTTTGAATGATGGTGCCATCCCGGCAGATGTAGACGTGCGGCCGACGGTAGTCTTCACCGATCGACGAATTTTTCCCGCAGGTTCTTCCAGCCGTCTTGTGGAAGATGATCCCGACCGGCCTGCCGGTGGAGTAGCTTGATCCGGTGAATCGCGACGAGAGCTGATGCTTGACTCGAGGGCTTTCCGAGTCGGATGCTGGAATCATCCCGTTTGAGTCGATTCGGAGCCCACTTACTTCGGCGGCCTCAATCGGCTCCTGATCGAATCCAGGATCTTTCGGCTCACAGTCGATGCAGCCTTCTGGCGTCCCTACGCGCGACACCCTTGAAAGTCCGCTTTCGGCTCCCTTGACGGCATTGCGAATCTTGAAAGAGTCGCTTCTGGTCGGCGAAACTCGGCTCGAGTACGAAAAGACTCGGTCCCGGGTCGGACGGCGCCGGCCTCCTGCGTGCGATTCGGCCGGGTCGATCCATCCTGCCGCTGCCAGCAGGAGACTGACCATCCCGATTTTCAGAAAGCCTGCCAATGAGTGCGACACCTGCGGACCTCCGGTACACCAGAAGAGCAAGGCTCGGACCCACTCTCTTTTTGTCAAGCCAGAGAATGAGTCCAAAAAGACACGCGTGGACTTCGTTGAAGAATCGGAGCAGGGCTCGCTTCCGCGAGACCATGCAAGTTGTCGAGTGTTTGGTCAGCTGAGCAGGACTTGAACAGCTCAGTCGAGGAATCCCGCCGACCTCATCCAGTCGTCATTGAAGACCTTGGAAAGGTACCGGTTGCCGCTGTCCGGCAGCACGACCAGCACATTCTTTCCGGCGATCCTGCGTCCCTGGCTCTTCATCCAGCGCAGGGCTCCGACCATGGCCGAGCCGCAAGAAATTCCGCAGTAGATGCCCTCGTCGCGAAGGATCTGGCGAGTCATCAAGAAGCTTTCCTTGTCCTCGACCTGAACCATGTCGTCGATGACGGAAAAGTCATAATTTTTCGGAATGAAGTCTTCACCGATGCCCTCGATCTTGTAGGTCTTCGGGGCGGCGACGGCCTTTCCGGTCTTGAACGTGTCGTAGACGATCGAGCCGATCGGATCGACGGCGATGACCTGGACGCCCGGCTTCTTTTCCTTGAGGTACTTGCCCGTGCCGCAGACCGTGCCGCCCGTTCCGATTCCGGCAACGAACGCGTCAATTTCCGGCATCTGGCCGAAGATCTCGGGGCCGGTGTACTTGTAGTGGCACTCGCGGTTCGACAGGTTGTTGTACTGGTGCAGGTGGATCGCGTTTGGCGTCTCCTGGGCGATGCGGCGTGCCACCGAGTAGTAGCTGCGAGGATCGTCGGCATCCACATTGGTGGGCGTGATGACCACTTCGGCGCCGAACGCCCTCATCGTGTCGACCTTTTCCTTCGACATCTTGTCCGGCATGACGAAGACGGCCTTGTAACCCTTCATGATGCAGGCCATGGCGAGGCCGATGCCGGTGTTGCCGCTGGTGCACTCGACGATCGTGCCACCCGGCTGGATCAGCCCCTTCTTCTCGGCGTCCTCGATCATGTACCAGCCGATACGATCCTTGATCGAGCCGCCCGGATTGAAGAACTCCAGCTTGGCGAAGAGCTTTGCGCCGGTCTCTGCTTCGACGGCCGCCGCGATCTTGTTGATCTTGACGATCGGAGTGTTGCCAATGGTCTGGAGCACATTCTGGAAGATCATGCGCAACGCTTAACCTGAGCGAAGATGCCGGGCAAGTTCCTTGCCCGTGGCGAGCGCGGAAAGGCGGGCAATCGACCCGTAAACGAGCTCGAGGACGGGCTCATCGCCCTCCTCCTCGTCGTCGGAAATGTCGAGGTCTCCGCCGAACGACTCGTCGATCTGCTCGGGCCGCCTCAGATCCGACATGCAGAGCTTCTTGAAGACCATGCCCTGCGAGTTCAGGTTGTCCTCGATGCCGCGCTCGGTATTCGTACGCAGGAACCCGCCGATCAGCTCCGAACCGACCAGATAAATGACCGGTTCGGCCGCCAGCTTCTGGACGAGGGTGGCCGTGGGCACCCCCTCCTGGACCACGACACTGTGGATGTGCATCTTGTTTTTTCCGATGCTCATCTTGTTCTTGGTGCGCCGGTTCATCTTCCGGATTTCGTCGGCTGAATGGACGACCATGATGCCCATGCCGTAGGTGCCGGCATTGTTCTTCACGAAGGCAATCGGCTTGCGAGATATTCCCCGCTTTTCAAACTCCCTGCCCATTCGCCCGAGCAGTTCCTCGACGACGTTGGCCACCTGGTCGATGCCCAGCTCTTCGTTGAAGTCCACCGGCGCCACCTCGTGGGTCTCGATCTGGATCGACCACGGATCGATGCCGATGATCGAGGCAAACTGTCCCGCGAACTCGTTGTAGTGAATGAAGTGCTCGCTCTTTTTTCGTGAATGCCAGCCCAGGACGTGGCTGGGAATGATCGGCTGTTTCACGGAGTCGAGTAGCTTGGGATACCCTCCCGAAAAGTCGTTGTTCAGCAGGATCCAATCAGGAACGAATCCTCCGGCGCGCAGCATTCCGTCCGCTCCGACTTCGATCGGGGTCGCGACGAGCTCTTTTTCCGTCGCTGATTTCAGCCGAAGCGGGGCGGTAAATCCTTCGGGCACGGGGCCGTACCACCCGAGTTCGGTTTCAAACCCGGCCTCGCGAATGATCTGCATCAGGTAGTGGAGGTTTTCGAGGTAGTAGGCGTTGGAAGTGTGCGACTCCGGAAGGACCAGGATCTTTTCTGGAAGGTCGCGCTCCTGGCGCGAGGCCATCGCGGCGATCTGCGATCGCACGACTGCCGGAGCGGTTCGGAGATCGTCAGGACAGATATTGTTGAAGCCGGCGGGGTAGAGGTTGCTGTCCACCGGAACGATCTTGTAGCCCGAGTCGCGGAGATCGACCGAGCAGTAAAACGGCGGCGCAAAGTCGCGCGTGATCGAGGACTGCCATTCCCAGAGTGCTCGCCGGTTTTTCTGGATGCGCTGGGCAAGATCCTTCTTGAACGCGAGATGCTTTCCGCCCGAGGTCATGGAGTCTTCACTTTCGAGCAGGCGGGCTGGATCGCGAGCTTCAACTCAGAGCGATAGGCATCCAGCTCGCTCTTTCTTCGTTTCTCGAGAGGCAAGGGCGGATTCTCGCAGGTGTCCTCGAAATGCCTCCGGACTCTTCCCCAGCTTGCCTCGGCGTCGGTTCGTGCCTGCTTGCCGTCGATGCTCGTGGGCTCCGGCAGGGTCGTCACCTTGTTGTATTGGGCCCGAGCCTGGAGCACGCAGTCAGCATGGCGCTCCGCCTGGTCGATGGCCTGTTCCTCCGAGAGGCGGCGAGCCGAGGGATAGCGTGCGCAGCGGGCTTCGATGAACTGCAGTTCGGCCACTTCGAGCCAGAGCGTGGCGGTCGCGGGATGGAGCGAGTCCGCAAGCTTTCTCCGGCGTGCCGCCGCCAGGCTCGATTCGGCGCGCTTGGCCTGCTTCAGGAGGAGCAGCGCGCGCGTCTTGATGATCTGGGCGTCGATTCCCCAGCGAACTTTTCCGGTATCCGCATCGCGCAGGAGCTTCTCCGCAGCGAGCAGCGCTTCGGAGTGCTTTCCGAGAAGCAGGTAGGCTCGGGCGCGAAGCAGGTCGAGCTCTCGAGCTCCGGTACCCTCGCCGCGAAGGTTGTTCTGGGCAATCTTGAACCATTCGAGGGCCGCCTCTGCGCGTCCACGCTCGAGTTCCAGCTGGCCTAAAAGAGCCTGCGACTGAATGGCACGTGAATGCGTTGGAATCCGGTCCACCAGGCCCCGGAGGGTGTGGATGGCTTCCTCGATTTTTCGGGCGTTGATTTGTTCCTGGGCGCGGTCCCAGAGGATATCCGCTTCGCCCGGCGTGGGTTCGGGCCTCGTCTGCTCTTCAGCGGGGCGCGCAGAGGGTGAGGCCTCAACGGCCGGGCTGGAGGCGCTGCAAAGAAGCACGGCAAGGGCGAGAACGGACTGATGCAGGAAAATCATTTCGACTCGAGCCTCCGCGCGATCTGGACCAGATCCTTCAGGTCATGAACGTCGCGGGCCAGCTCCGGCATCAGCCGTGGCTCGAGGCCTCCCTCGGCGACGATCTTCTTCAGGTTGGCCAGTCCGCGCTCTTCGCGTCCCTTGAGGCTGCGAAGGAGGTCCACTGCCGAGCGGAAGTCCGCAGCCGAAGCTGGTGGAAGCTCCGGTCCTTCGTCGCTGTAGGCGCCGATCGTGCGATTCACGATCATGCCGTCGAGCCGAATGCCGTGCTTTTCGAGGTGACCGCGAAAATGAGACAGCTCTTCGCTGAAGTCCGAGTGTGCGCCCGTGACCAGCATGACTCCCACTTCCTCGCTCTCCATCAGCCGGATCATGCGTCGGAGGTGGTCGGTGAATCCAGTGCGCATTTCGAAGAGCACGGTCACGAAATCCACCATGTGGCCCATGAAGCTTGCGCCCATGAGCTTTTCCATCAGGCCGAGCACCTTTCTCATGGCGGCAGAGGCGATCTTGTTCGCCGGAACGACCAGCCATTGGATGAGGTTGGCGTCGAAGAGCTGTGCGAGGAGCTTCGGCGCATCCAGGAACTCGAGCGTGCTTCGGCTCGGCGGAGTGTCGAGGATGATGCAGTCGTACTTTCCGGATTCGTGGATGGCGGAGAGCTTCTGCAAAGCCATGTACTCATTGGTTCCGGAAAATTCTCGGGCGAAGATCTGAAAGAGCGGATTGCGGACCATCCGGTCCGCGAGTTCCTTCCGGTCCGTCAGGCTTCGAAAAAAGCTTTCAAAGGTGGAGCGGGTGTCCGGCATCAGGGCAGAGAAGGTTGCAGATTTCGGCAGATCAAGGCCCTGCTGCGACAGTGCGTCGCGAAGCTGTTCGGTCAGGTCGGTCGGTTGATCGCCCAGAGCCTGCATTCCGAGGGATGTGGCCAGCCGTTTTGCGGGATCGATGGTGATCACGCAGACGCGGCGTCCATCCATGGCCGCTCGAATACCCATCGAAGCGCTCAGGGTTGTCTTGCCCACGCCTCCGGTGCCGGCGGTGATGATGATCTTTCGGCGAGCGAGGATGGATTTCACAGCCACCCCCGCTGGGTGATCTGCTTTTCCAAGGCAAGAACGACCTGGTCGAACTCCGAAAGCTCGCTCTCGAGCCGAACCTGCTGCCAGGAGAGAGACTCGATCTCGATTCCGGCATTTCGCCAGGTTGCCAGGTTGTGGTTCTCCAGGAGGCTTCGCCTCAAGGCAAAGTCCTGGATGGATTCAGCTACCGGTGAACTCCATTCATCAGGATCCGGCGAAATGCTGCGTGCCGCCGCTTCAGCATCCAGCTTCGGAAAGAGCCTGTTGACCAGGAATCCCGGGGCGTTCTCCGGAAAGAGGCGAAGCAGGAATTCCTCGAGCTCCAGCGATTCTCGAAGCGGCATCTCTTCGGGAAGGGCGACGATCAGCTGGCCGCACTGCTTGGCATCCGCGAAAGTCTCGAGCATCTCCGAGGCATCCTTGTGCAGCGGGCCTCCCTTGAAGAGCTTCGACCAGTTCTCGATGCTCTGGAACATCGCGAGCCCGAAACCGGTCGACGGCATGTCCGCGACGATGCAGTCGTAGTTGCGGCGCTCGTACCACAGCTTTCCGAGCAGGACGAGCTCGTGGACGCCCGGTCCGGCCTTGGCGAGAAATTTCACGAGTGGATTTCTCAGAAAGAGGTGCGCAAGGCCCGGCACCCGGAGCTTCATCCCCACGTATTCTTCGAAGGCCAGTTCGGCCACGCAGTTCAGTTCGAAGAGATCCTTGGATTTGCGCTTGAGCTCGCCGGCCGGCCGAGTGGGATCCTCGAAGCCAACCCAGAGGGTCTTTTTTCCTGCACGCGCCTGCGCGCGCGCAATGGCCTGGGATGCTGAGGTCTTGCCGACGCCGCCCTTGCCGCTCACGAAGAGCACGGGGCGCGAGAGCAGCTGCTTGACGCTGGGCCTGGCGGGGGA
>JBIIXZ010000039.1:0-16283 GCA_044347055.1 Bdellovibrionia bacterium
TGCCATCGTCATTGAAGGTCATGCCCGAGAGCGTGCCCGCCGAGAATCCGTCCTGAACCGTCTTGTAGGCTTCGGAAGCGGTGCCGTACTGCGTGCACTGAGTGCCGTCTCCACCCTTCTTCTTGGTCAAGCCGAAGTTGAACTCGATTTCCTGGTCCTTCAGGGCGCCCTTGTTGAAGCTGAACTTGTTCTTGTCGGTGATGACTTCGTTCAACCGGCCATCGACGTCAAAAAGCAACTTGCCTTTGGCCTGCTCCACCATCGTTCCGGGCTTGCCGTCGATCAGGTCCTCTCCCTTGGCCATCACGCGCCACGTCCACTCGCCGTCACCAGTCTTGTTGAAGAACATGCTGACAGTGCGGGGAGTACCCGCCGAGTCATAGACGGTCACGCCGGTTGCAAACTGTGAAGTTGACTCCGGCTTGAGCGGGTTGAACTCGTTGTTCTGCTCCGCGCGAAGATCCAGATTGACGAACATGTCGACCTTGTTCGTCGGACGCGCATCAATGACGGTGCGATCAACGACGATGTCAGTCAGTTTCGACGTGATCCTGCCCGTCTCATCCGCCTTGAATCCCTGTACCTTGTACCCATCCGTGTTGACGAGCTTGCCTTCGCGGTCGAAGTGGAAGTTTCCGGCGCGCGTGAAGGTGTGGCCTTCGCGGCCCATCAGCACGAACATGCCGTCTCCAGAAATGGCGAGGTCCGTCGGCGAATCCGAGGAGACGATCGCGCCCTGGGCCATCAACGGGGTGACTGCCGAAAGGCGAGTACCACGGCCGACCTGGTTTCCACCCAGCGGGTTCTTGAGCGATGCAGCCACGAGGTCCTGGAACTCGGGGCGGCTCGTCTTGAAGCCGGAAGTATTGGCGTTGGCAATGTTGTCACCGTAGATCGAAAGCGCTTCGCCTGATCCACGCATCCCAGAAATACCGGTGTACATCGATGAAAGAATACCCATAGGGACGCCTCCTGCGTCGTTCGTGGTTAGGAACCGATCCTTCCGTCATGGATGGGGCAGGCGCTTCTGTCCTGCCCAGGATCGGCTAGGCTTCCCATACGGGTCCAGCCTCATACTGCTCGTTTCTCTTCACTCGCACTTCACTTACTTCAAATCACTACTGCGCCGTCGATGTTCGTGAACACATTGCCCTGGAGCTGCGACCGGTCCATGGCCGTGATCACGGTGCGATTGCTCGCACTGACGATCAAGGCCGCGTTTGGAGTCAGCACCAGCGTGTCCTCGAGGCCCTTGGCCGCCGCCTTGTCGATCGCCTCGTTGACCTTCGCCATCGTGGCCGGATCGAGCTGGATCTTCCGCTCCGCAAGCCTCTGACTGGCGTGAGTCGAAAATTTCAGCGGATTCCGCACCTGTGACAGATCCGGAGATCCCGCAGCAGCGTCCTGATCCAGCACCTTCTTCAAGGCGCTGTCGAACTCTCCCGGCGCACCCCGCTCACTCCGTTTCGCCGGCTCGGAAGATCCGACTCCGGACTGGCCGGGAATGCTCGTGACATTCGGATACAGGAACTGGCTGTTTTGAATGCCCATTTTTTCTACCTCCTTTCCTCTCAGATTCAGCCTTTTCAGGCTGTTTTTAAATCGTATCCGAAATTTTCATTCGAAAAAATCGGTAAAATTTACTCCTTGGAGCTCAGCCCGTTCGGAAAACCCTGCCCAGCCTCGAGATCCATCTGCTGCTGGAGGTTTGCCCTGGCCTGCGCACGAAAACCCTCGATGGCCTTCTGGTCGTCGGCGGAGAGCGTGCCCGGATCAATGGCTTTTGATCCCTCGCCCTTGGTGAATTGGAAGAAGTTTCCGAGCGGCGCGGGCGCGGCTTGTGGCGAGGGCTGCTGCGCGACAGGAGGCTTCGATTCACCGGCAACCGCGGACGAGAGCGGCCTGGCTCCAGGAATTGCGGCCGAGGCCGACGCCAGCCCGCCATCATCCACGACCCTGGAGATGTTCTCCATGAAGACCTTCTCCGGATTCGCGGAATCTCCGACGAGCAGCACCGGCTTCTGGCCCTCGAAGCTGACTCCGACGACCCGACCACTTCCGCTGTTCGGGATTTTGATTTCCGCCCCCGCCGAGTCGAAGGCCTTCACCTGGTAGGTGTAGTTTCCGGACTTCGCCGGAAGCGTGTTGGACTTCCTGCCATCCCAGACCCAGGTCTGCTCGCCTTTCTTATGAGGCCCCAGCTCCTGCTCGATCAACGGAGCCCCCGTTCCGTCGATCACGGTGACGCTCACGCGTGCCGCATCCGTCGGGAGCCCGAACTTGAGGGCGTTGCTCTCGCCTTCAGCATGCGGAAAGCGGGCACGATCCACCGTGACGAGCTTGCCGATCATGCCCGTCATGGCCATGCGTTCGACCGGCTGGTCTCGGTTTGCGAACTGCTTCATCGTCTGGTTGAGGTTCTGCAGCTGTTCCATGCTGGAGAGCTGCGCCATTTCCGCGCCCATCTTCTCCATTTCGAACGGCTTCTGCGGATCCTGGTACTTCATCTGCGTGATCATGAGCTTCAGGAAATCATCCTTCCCGAGGGTCTTCTTGATCTCGCGCGGCTTTTCGGCCTTGTTGCCGAATTGAGCCTGAAGATTCTTCCAGACATCGCTGAACTTCGGCTCGGTGGACGGGGCGGAGCCGTCGGGAGAACCCACCTTCACGGAGGTTCCCACCTCGATTCCGCTCTTTTGGAAATCCATGCCGTTGGCCATCGAATCTCCGGCCTTCGGCGCCTGCATCATCGGGCTTCCGCCCTGTCCTACCTTGCCAAGCATTCTACGCTCCCATCCTGGTCATCATGCGATCACGTCCAACCGGCTTGAGGCGACGGCTCGTGCCGACCCTCCTCCGCCAAAGGCCGCAGCCTGTCGCGGAGTTGCCTTCACTGCCGAGCGGCCCGAAGCCGTTTCGGAGCCGGACGAGCCATCTTGGGCCGAATTTCCACGATTTCCGTCACCGGAATTGGACGAGAAATTCTGCTGGCCCGCAAGGCCCGGACGATCCTGGTTCGAGTCGCTGCCGAGGTTCGCGGAGCTCGAGGGCTGCGCGACCTGGACATCGACCTTGGCGAGGCTGAGATTCTGCGAAGCCAGGCTTTCGCGCAGGCTTCCCAGGCTTTCCTCGAGGATCTTCTTCGCCCGGTCATCACTGGCGTGGATCTGAAGCCCCACTTCGGAGCCCGACCTTCCGCCGGTCATGACCTTCAAGTGGAGCTCGCCCAGATGGTCCGGCTTGAGGCGAATGCGGACTTCTCCGCCATTGCCCAGCTGCCGAATGCTCTGCGCGATGCCGCCCACGGATTCGCTGTTCAGCCGATTCTGGCTCATCGAACCCGCGACGACGGAACCGTCCATCTTCATTGCCTGTGCGCCCGCGGCGAATGGAAGGAAGTTCGGTCCTTCGGTCTTCGCGGATTGCGGATGGATCAGCCCCAGGGTGTCCGGCAGCCTGCCCTTCTTGTCCTTGAGCTCGGCAGCGGGCTCGTCGGCATTCGGAGCCTTCAACCCCGATCCAGGCATGGTGATCGCCTGTTCGGTGCCGATCGCTCCTTTGGCCTGCTTGGCCATCATCGAAGCCTGACGCACGTTCACGAAGTCGTCGCTGCCGAGGGTTTTCGCCCCTGGCAGGACCTTCGAGTTGACGGCGCCCATCTGCATGGCTCCCGCCGACATCTGCCCATCCGGAGAACCGGCCATGGTCGCGCCCGCGCTCTGGAGCAGCTGCTCCAGGCTCTCGAGTGCGCCGGCAGATCCGCCCCTCGCCGGATCCTCGATCAGGGTCTTCTGCGAAGGATGCTTGTTCAAGCCGCCTTCGAAGACCCAGTCGGGGCTCCAGGGTTTGAGTCCAGCGATATCCACGCCAGTGTTCGAACTGACGGCCATCTTCTGGATGAGCGATGCGTTTTCAGTGCTGCCACCTGCGTTGCGCGGAACGGCCTTGTCGAGCTTGCCAGACGCTGCCGCCTGGATGCCTTCCGACGCTGCCGCCTGGACGCCTCCCGACGCTGCCGCCTGGACGCCTCCCGACGCTGCCGCCTGGACGCCTCCCGACGCTGCCGCCTGGACGCCTCCCGACGCTGCCGCCTGGACGCCTCCCGACAATCCTGCAACCTGCTGATTCGGGTGGGGAACACCTGGCTTCTGGACAACAAGATCCGCGGCGGCGACTGCTCCCGAGAACTCCTCTCCTCCGGAATCCTCCGTGCCCTTCGGCGCCTCACTCCTGCTGTAATCCGCTACTGACGCTGATCCAATGCTGTTGATCGCCATGATGTTCCTCACCTCCCTTCCACTGTGGAATTCCCATTAGAGTTTCTCCTCATTTCTGGGGTTGGTTTCAGGGACCGACTTCGACACATCTGCGACCGGGGTCCCTTTTCCGGCAAGCAGTTCCATGAGCCGAACTGAACGCTTCGGCTCCATGATGTTCATGATCTTGGAAAGTTTGGCGGTCGACATGCGCGCCATCGCCTCGACGGCAAGATGCTCGTCGCTCGAGGCCACCAGCTGCGAGGCGGCCTTGGGGTTCATCGATTCAAGTAGCTCGACCGTCCGAGCAATCTTCTCCTCGAATTCCTTCTTCTTGGCGGCGTCCATCTTCGCTGCATCATCGCGGAAGGCCTGGAGCTGCTTGATGCGCTCCTCGATCGCCTTTTCGCGCGCGGCAAGCTCCTGGTCGCGGGCCTGGATTGCCGCTTCGCGCTCATCGAGCGTTTTTCTGCGCTGGTTCAAGTCGGAGAGCGCCTGTGCAGGAATGCAGGCAGGCTCCGAAGCGACGGGCTTCACGTCTTCGGCCTTGAACTCGGTCTTCGGGGCTTCAGTGGGCGGCGCGCTTTCGGCAGGCTTCTCGGCCTGCGCCTGCGTCACCTGGATCCGGTCGGCCAGGACACCTGCATCCTGCTCGAGTCCATTCTCGACATCCGGACTCACGCCGAGCCAGATCATGAAGAACCCCATGATCGCAACCAGGGGAACCGTCACTCGCTTCATGCCTCGCTCCTTTCGCGCGCAGCTCGGATCGAGGACAGATCGTCCATCTCCTTCATTTCCGCCCGTGCCCGTTCCTTCCGGAACTCCTCCAGGTCGGACTCCCGGATCGTGTCGATCACCATGCAATCGCGCCGAGCATGCATGTATCCCCGCGTGGCTCGCTCGACGAGCCGAAGCGCGCGAGAAGCATGCTGTTCGGCTTGGCGAACCCTGAGCCTCGTTCCAGTGATGAACTGCTCGACAATCGCAAATTCATGCGAATTTGCCGAAGAATCAGCAAGGCTCTCGCGACGAAGGAGCGCATCCGCAAGGGTCGATTCGAGTTGCGACTTGCGGGCGAGGATCAGCTGAAGTTCGCGGCGCGCGCGTCCGAGGACCTGCAGCGCGTCCTGCTCCTTGTGCTTCCGGATCGTTTCGACTGCTTCTAGGCGAAACTTGAATCTCTTCATCTCTTTCAGTTTCCCAGTTTGGAATTCCGGAACCTAGACTGAATGTTTTTCCCGGGGGAAGGATCCCGCCGGAACGATGTTGCCGGGTCAGGTGCCGGCTTCCGCCGCCCGGACGATCGAATGGAGCTGGGCCATCGTGGCGTCAAATCCACCACGATCGTCCACTCCCTGTCGCAGGAGTGCATTGATGCGCTCGTGGACCGAAATGGCGGTGTCAATCTTCGGATTGGCGCCGCGCTGGTAGGCGCCGAGATTCAGCAGGTCCTCGACCTGCTTGTAGAGCGCCATCCACTCCTTCACTTGCGCCGCCCACTGCTTGTGCTCGGAAGTGATGACAGAACCCATCACGCGGCTCGCGCTGGCAAGCACGTCGATGGCAGGAAAGTGGTTTCTCTGGGCGATCTTCCTGGAGAGGACGATGTGACCATCGAGGATGGAACGTGCGGAGTCTGCGATCGGATCATCCATGTCATCGCCTTCGACGAGCACGGTGTAGAGTCCGGTGATGCTGCCTCCACCGGGACCGGTTCCGGCGCGCTCGAGGAGCTTCGGGAGCGTCGAGAACACGCTCGGCGTGTAGCCCTTCGATGCGGGCGGTTCGCCCATGGACAGGCCGATCTCACGCTGGGCCATGCAGAATCGCGTGACTGAATCCATGAGAAGGAGCACGTCCTTGCGCTGGTCACGAAAATATTCGGCAATCGTGGAGGCCAGGAACGCCCCTCGCATTCGGAGCAGCGGAGACTGGTCGGAAGTGGCGACGATCACCACGGATCGCTTCAGGCCCTCGGGACCGAGGTCGCGCTCGATGAACTCACGGACTTCGCGGCCGCGCTCGCCGATCAGGGCGATCACGTTCACGTCCGCAGTCGTATGGCGCGACATCATTCCGAGGAGCACCGACTTGCCGACGCCGGATCCGGCCATGATTCCAATGCGCTGTCCGCGTCCACAGGTCAGCAAGGCGTTGATGGCACGCACTCCGAGATCCAGCGGCTTCCGGATGACTTCGCGCTCGAGCGGATGCGACGGACGCTGGTACAGGCTGCGTGGCACCATGCCTTCGGAGGGAAGGATGGGTCCCTTTCCGTCGATGGGCTCGCCGCGCGCGTTCAGGATCCTTCCGAGAAGCTCGTTGCCGACGAGGATCTGCGAGACCTCCTGGTCCAATCGGACGAGGCTGTCGCTGTGGATGCCGGTGGCATCGTCGAAGGCCATCAATAGCGCGCGCTTCTCGCGAAAGCCGACCACCTCCGCCTGCACGCCGGAATCGATCCTGCAGATGCTTCCGACCCGGGCCCCCGGAAGGTGCGCCTCGAAGATCATTCCCACGGATTTCAGGATCTTGCCGGCCTCGTTGTAGAGGGGCGCCTTGTCGAGCTTCGTGAGGTACTTTCGCTGGTCGAATTCCATGCGCTGGCTCAGCCCTTCACCATCGAGTCATGAATTGCGTCGAGCTGGGTATCCACCGAGGCTTTCATGCTGCTGAAGTCCGTCTCCACCGCGCAGCCACCTTCCGGAACATCCGCCGACACCTCGATCTGCAGGTTTCGAAGCTCGCCGAGCGACTTCGCCAGATCGGCTCGAAGGCTGGCGATCGAGTCAACCTGCGCCGGATTCAACCGGACGCGGATGCTTTCGCGAGCACCCGACTGTTCGATCATGGAACGTGCAAGCCGCTGGATGTACTCACCGTCGCCGGCAACCTCCTTGAGGCAGACCTTGCGGGCGATCCGAAGCACGAGCTCCGTCAGGAAGCGCTCATTGGCCTGGTACATCGAGGCCTTGATTCCTTCGAACTCGGCTCCCAGGGCAGCGAGCCGGTCGAGCATCGGCGCTGCCGCAGCGGTCACTTCGTCGTGTGCCTGCCGCCTGCCCATCTCACGGCCCTCTTCCAACCCGCGAGCGAGCGCTGCTTCGTAGGTTTCCTGTGCAATCGCGTCCACCTGGGCACGCACTCGCGACTCGACCTCGCGCTGCTCCTCGGCGTGCACCGGCAGATAGGGACGAGCCAGATCCGACACCTGGAACCGAGAGTCCTTCACTGCGGGGCGTGGATCCGAGACGACCGGAACACGTTCACGCATGAAGCCGGCTTCGTGGATCGGCTTCTGCTCGTAGGTCTTTACCACCCGCGCCGTCCCGGGCTCGGCTCTTGCCCGAGCGATCTGATCCTTGGTCA
Organism: Bdellovibrionia bacterium; assembly: GCA_044347055.1. Taxonomy (GTDB): domain Bacteria; phylum Bdellovibrionota; class UBA1018; order UBA1018; family UBA1018; genus CAIOHW01. The sequence continues at coordinate 7,629 of JBIIXZ010000039.1, forward strand.
TGATCCGGAAAGAATCCGACATGTCGCCATCCTCTCGTTACACCAGTGCGTCGGAATCGCCGCCGCGACTGATCATCAACTTGCCTTCCGCCTCGAGGCGCTTGGCCACGTTGACGATCTCCTGCTGCGCACCCTCGACATCCGACAGCTTGACCGGGCCAAGGCTCTCCAGGTCGTCCTTCAGGAGGTCGCCGGCGCGCTTGGAGATGTTCTTGAAGATCTTCTCCTTGATCTCGTCCGGGGCCGTCTTGAGGGCGATGACAAGCTTGTCGTTCGGAACTTCCTTGAGCAGCGACTGCATGCCTCGGTCGTCGATGAAGACGATGTCCTCGAAGACGAACATGAGCTTGCGGATCTCCTCGGCAAGCTGCGGGTCCTTTTCCTCGACCCGGGCCATGATGTTCTGCTCGCTCGACTTGTCCATGACGTTGAGCATGTCCGCGATCGGCTGCACTCCACCGAGCTGCTGCGTGTCGATCGACCCGAGCGTGGCAAGCTCCTGCTTGAGGACCTCGTCGACCTGGGCGATCAGGCTTGGCGAAATGAAGTCGAGGTTGGCGATTCGAAGCACGACCTCGGTCTGCACGTTTTCCGGAAGCCGCTTGAGCACGTCGCATTTCTTGTTCGGCTCCAGGTGCGCGAGCACGAGCGCGATCGTCTGCGGATGTTCGCTGATCAGGAAGTTTGCGAGGGTGCGAGAGTCGACGAGTTCCAGTGCCTCCAGCGTCCTGCTGCCCTCGACCACGGATAGCTGACCGAGCACCGTGCGGGCTCGGTCTTCGCCCAGCGTCTCAAGGATGAAATCACGTCCCGTGGCATGTCCGAAGATGATCTTCTCCTCCTCGGCGATCTCGGAATAGAAATCCTCCAGGACCTGCTTCACGACCGGAATCGGCACCTTCTGGACCTGCCCCATGACGTTCACGAGGCGCTTGACGTCGTTGTCCTTCATCTTCTGGAAGATCTTGGCAGTGACGTTGTTGCCGAGGACGTTGAGAAGCAGTGCTGTCTTTTCGAGACCTGACATCTCGTCGTAATTTTCAAACGGCATCGTGGACCTCCATGTCCATCATCCAGTGGAAATCAACCCGCGGTCTTCGACTTTTCAGGGTCGCCCTTGTCCTGCTTCTTACCGCCCGGATCCTGTCCGGAAAGCCAGTCCTTGAGGATCAAGGCCGCCTTTTGCGGATTTCCCTCGACCATGCTGATCACTTTCTCGCGAATCATCTCTCCTTCGACGCGATCCGGGTCCACGCGCTCGGCGATCTCCGGAACCACGCTCTCGAGGGCCGAGAGCGCCGTGCCCTTCTGGAGCTTTTCGAGCTCCTCGATCGTCTGTGGCAGGAACGTATCCACGCTGTCGATGGTGTTCTCGGTCATCCACTTGATGTAGGGACGGACCACGAACCAGAAGAATGCCAGGAACAGGATCGCCACTCCGACGTACGGAATGAGCTGGCGGATGTAACGCTGGCGCTCGGCCGCGTCGAGCATCCGCTGCGCGGAATCGAGGTCCTCGCGGGTGAACTCCATGTTCTTGATCTCAAGCGTGTCGCCCCGCTTCCGATCGAGTGCCACGGCGCTCGCCACGATCGATTCGAACTCCTGGAGCTTTTCGGCCGGCCAGGACTCGGTCTTCGTGATGACCTCGCCGTTCGTGCCGGTCTCGCGAACGGGCTTGCCGTCCACCATGACCGCGATCGAGAGCTTCTTCAGCAGACCGGGCTGGCGGGTCGTGGTGCGAACCGTCTGAGGAACCGCATAGTTGACGACCTCATTCGTGCGACTCGTGTTGTTCTTGATTTCCGCCACGACAGGACCGGTCTGTCCGGGGGTGTTCGAGGCCGCTCCGGCAGCACCACCGGGATTCGGACGCGACCCCTCCATCGACTGGACGTTCTTGTCGATGGAACGGACGGCGGATCCTTCCTGGTCGTAGATGGTCTGGGTCTCCGCCACCTGCGAGAAGTCCAGGTCGGCAGAGACGCGGGCAACCACGTGCCCTTCTCCGACCACTCGCGCGAGCATGCTCTCGATGTTCGCTTCGAGATCCCGCTCGTACCTCTGCCGCGTCTCCATCTGCGTGGCCGTGAGGCCGGCCGCCGTTTCGGATGCATTGCGGGAGATCATCTTCCCGTTCGAATCCACGATGGCCACGTCATTGGAGTCCATTCCCTCCACGGCACGGGCGACGAGATTGGAGATACCGAAGATTTGCTTCTCGCTCAGGACAATTCCGGGCTCGAGATCGAGCACAACGGAGGCCGTCGACCTCTTCTGGTCCTCGACGAAGGTGCTTCGTTCAGGAATAGCCAGATGGACGCGCGAGCGCTTGACCCCACGGATGGAGTTGATCGTCCGCATGAGCTCGCCTTCGCGGGCCCGCTTCTGGTTGAGCTTTTGGACGAAGCTGGTGGTTCCCAGCGATTGCTTGTCGAAAACCTCGTAGCCGACGACGCTCGACTGCGGCATGCCCAGCGTCGACAGCTGGAGGCGCGTCTCATGAACCGTCTCGCTCGGCACGGAGATGTTCCTTCCGCTGCCGTCCACCACGAAGGGAATTCCCTTTTCACGGAGCGTGCGCATGATGTTCGCCGCGTCTTCCGGATTCAGGTTCGTCATCAGCGGAGAATAGGTCGTGCGACCGGCCCAGATGAACAATGCGGCGATCGCGGAGATGATCCCGACTCCTGTCAACGCAAGCGCGAGCTTGCGAGGACCCGAGAGCGTCCCGAAGAACTCGGCGATCTGCTTGCCTACTTTTGAAAAATAATCACCCACGTGTCATTCCCCCGGAGTACTAGACCTGCATGCGCATGATTTCGCGATAGGCGTCGAGGACCTTGTTGCGAACCTGCATCATCAATTTGAGAGACGAATCGGCCCGTTCGACCGCAAGCATCGTCTCATGGATGTTCTTGTTCCGGCCCGCGACCATCTCGCGAATGGCCTGGTCCGCCTGGAGCTGGTGCTCGTTGACCTGCTCCAGCGAGTTCTTGAGGATGTCCGAGAACGACGAGCCTCCACCCTGGGCTCCTGCGGCGCCGGCCTGGTCGGGTGACATGCGTTCGATGCGCGACGACCCTCCCGCCTGCTGGGCATCGCCGATCTGGATCGTCCGCGACAGGTTTTCAATCGAGAGATTGTTCATGGGTTACCCTCCTGGCATCCCTGGGTTATCTGCCGATCTCGAGCGACTTCTGGGCCATGGCCTTCGCCGCCCCCATCGCCGTCACGTTGGCTTCGTAGGATCGCTGCGCGCTGATCATGTTGGCCATCTCGTGGACGGTGTTCACGTTCGGCATCGCCACGTATCCGTCCGCATTCGCGTCCGGATGCGACGGATTGTAGACCATGCGCGGGGCGCTCGTGTCCTCGTGGACGTCGCTGACGAGCACGCCCTGGACCTGCTCGTCCATCTGGTTGGCGAGGATCTCGCCGAAGCTTTCACGATCGGCAGTCGCCTCGAAGATGGCATCCTTGCGGCGATACGGGCCGCCATCGGGCCCGCGGGTCGTCTCGGCATTGGCAATGTTGCTCGAGATGGTGTTCATCCGCTTCATCTGGGCCTCAAGCCCGCTGGCGCTCACGCGCATTGACGAAAAGAAGTCCATTAGCGGTTACCTCCCCCTTCTCCGATGGCGTATTTGACCATGCCGATCTTGCGTTTCATGAGCTCCGCAGCGGCATCGAACATGAGCTGGTTCTCGCTGAGACGGGCCATTTCGTCGGCTCGGTTGACCGTATTTCCGTCAAGCGACTCGACTCCATTCGGATCATCGTAGATCTCGGGATTCACCGGATCGGTCGGACGGCGTCCGACATGCTCCGGATGTTCCGCTTCGGCCTGGAGCCCCTGGCCGACGCTCAGGGCCTGCCGAAGCGCTCCTTCGAACTCCAGTCGCTTGGCCTTGTATTCGGGCGTATCCGCATTCGCGATGTTCGAGGAGATCACGTTCTGGTTGATCAGCCTCAAATTCATCACGGTGTTCAACGCGCCGATGGTGGGATCAAAACCGCTGTCACCCAAACCGTTGACCATGGCTAAACCTCCGCCTCATGAAAGGATCTCACGACAACCTTTGCCGCACAGCCGGCAAAAACTGCCCCATCCACCCACCCGATCAGACGTCGAGACCGTCGCGACGATAGTCCGCCAGCTTGTTCCGGAGCGTTCGGATCGAGATTCCGAGCGCGCGAGCCGTGTGGGTTCGGTTGCCTTCGTGGTGCTTCAGCGCATCGAGGATGACGTTCTTCTCGATCTGGTCCAGGGTACGGCCCGGAACCCAGCCCGAGAGGTCGATCCGTGCTCCTGCACCGGCCTCAGCCCCGATGCCGTTCGTGCCGAGAGGTCGGCGGTACTCGATTCGGATGTCCGTCGGCTCGATCATTCCACCGTCGCGCGCCGTGAGCACGGCGCCCTCGATGACGTTCTCCAGCTCGCGAATATTTCCATTCCAGGAATGCGACTCCAGCACGGCAAGGGCGGCAGGAGAGACTCCCATGATCCGGCGCTGGTTCCTGCGCGAAAATCCATCGGCAAAATTCCTGGCAAGAAGCGACACGTCTCCCGTGCGCTCGCGGAGGGCGGGAATGGTCAGATTCACGACGTTCAGGCGGTAGAACAGATCCTCGCGGAAGCTGCCTTCACGGACGCAGTCGGCGAGATTTCGATTCGTGGTCGCGATGATGCGAACGTCGACGGCAATCGGCTTGCGGCCACCGAGGCGATCGACTTCGCCTTCCTGGATCACGCGCAGGAGCTTCGCCTGGAGGCGGATATCCATTTCCGAAATTTCATCCAGCAGCAGCGTCCCACCGTTGGCGAATTCGAACTTTCCGGCCTTGCTGGTGACGGCGCCGGTGAAGGCTCCGCGCTCATAGCCGAAAAGCTCGCTTTCGAGCAGGTTCTCGGGAATGGCGGCGCAGTTGATGGCCACGAAGGGCTTCGATGCGCGGGATGAGCTTTCATGGATCAGCGAAGCCATGAGCTCCTTGCCTGTTCCGCTTTCGCCCTGGATGAGGATCGTGGCCTTGCTCTGGGCCACCGTCCTCGCAAGCTGGATCAGGTCCTTCATCCTTCGATCGGCTGTGATGATCTCCGTCATGGTCTGCCCTCCTTGGCATTCGGTTTCACGTTTTCCAGCGCCTCTTGCGCCATCCTCTTCCAGAACTGCTCGGGGGCCTCCTTGGCCAGCCCTTCAAGCAGCGCCTGAGACTTCTTCAAATCTTCGCCTTTGCCGGTCTTCCGCAGCACCTGCGCATACTGGTAGCGGAGCGGCGAATCGAGCGCGCCAGGCTCTTCCGCCTTCGAATCGCCCATGATCGCAGCGGCTTCGCCCCAGCGTCCCAGGCTCGACAGCAGCTCAATCTCGGAAAGCAGAAGCGACTGGCGCGAAGGGACCGGAACCAGGCCGATCGTGGCAAGCCGTCCTGAGTCCTTCTGCTGTCCCACGCGAAGCTCGCGGTACGCTTGAACGGCGCCGAGAGCATTTCCTGATTCCTTGTTCAGTCGAGCAATCCAATGAAGCAGCCGGGGCTGGTCGCGTTCTCCTGCCGGCGCCAGCATGCGGGCCTTTTGAGCGCGTTGGAGCCCCGATGCGGGACGGCCGGCACGGTGCTCCAGCATCGATAGCAGCACCTCGCGCTCGTAGGAATAGGGCGACTCTTCGATGATCTGCTGCAGGAGCGGAATGATTTTCGAATCCGGCTCTCCGGCAACCCAGAGAGCGCGCGCCTCGGTAAACGAGCGCTCCGACGCAGCAAGCCTCTGGTCGATCTCATCCTCGTCCGCGGATGCCAGTTTACGCTCTCCAGCGACAGCCTTCTGGTACTGCTGCGCCAGCTGCTGTCCCCATTGGGGCATGCCGAGGTCCACGGCGGCCTGCGAAAGCTTGAGCAGGTAATCTCCATCCACCAGGCCGGCGGACAGCGGAAGCTTCGGCGACATTTCGTGGTAATAGCTCAGCGCCGCGAGACGGCTCGCATCGGTGGGCGACTGGCCGAGCTTCTTCAGGATGATCTTGCGAAACAGGTGGCCCATCAGCCGCGAAACTGCCGTTCGGGTGGACTCCTCCATGAGGCTGGTGGCCGTCGAGAAGGAGTCGATCCTGGCGATGCTCAGCTGGATGGCTTTTTCTTCTTCTCCGGCGGCAAGAAGTGCGCGGACGTTGGCAAGACCCTGGTAATCGTTGAGACGTTCCGTGAAGAGCTCCTCGACGGGATCGAAGCCCTGGAGCTCGCGCGTGAAGAAGTTTTCAACGGTCGAAACAGCCGTCTCGCTGTCGAGCCCTCGGCCACAGGACATCAGTCGCATTCGGCTCAGGCGCGCGCCCGTGGAGTAAGGATAGCGGTTCACCGTCTCGAGCAGGAACTCATCAGCCTTTTCGATTTTTCCATCGCGTCCCGCAAGTTCAGCGAGCCGATAAGTGGCGCGCCATCCATTGCCCGATGCAGGATGCGTCGAAAGGAACTGCGAGAAGACTTCCTGCGCGCGGTCCAGCTGCCCCAGCCAGTACAACGACTCTCCCCGGTTCAAGAGAAAGGCCGGGTATTTCTTGACCTCGTTTGGAAAGCTCTGGACTGCGAGGAAGTAGCTCGCGAGCGCCTGGTCATACTGCCTGCGCTCCAGGAAGAGGTCACCCAGACGGATCGCCCCCAGGGCCTGGTGCTCCGGCTGGGGCGCGTTCTCCATCACCCAGCGGAACTCGGCCGCTGCTCTCTGCGTCTGCTTGAGCGAGGCCAGCGACTCGGCAGCCCCGAGATGGAAGATCCACGCATCGGGGCTTTTCGAGTGGTACTGGATCAGCCACAGGAACTGCTCCAGTGCTCCCAGTGAATCCTTCGCCTCCAGCGCCTTGTACGCCAAAAGGCTTGCGGCATGGTAAGCCGCCTTCGAGCTTCGACCCTCGGTCAGCACCAGCTTGAGCTGCGCCATCGCCGGCTCGTCATAACCCAGCTCGATCAGGGCATTGGCCTTCAGGAACCTCGACTCCAGCCTGATCTCGGGCTGGGTTGCGCGTGACTCGAGAAAATCGAGCGTCTTGAGCACGAGCGCGGGCTTGCCGGTCTTGTGGAGCTTGACTGCAAGCCGGAACAGGCTCGCCTCCTCGGAGTCACCGGCAGGCTTCAGGTACTCGTGATTCTTGTCGGCTGACTTGGTGGGCAGAGCCTTCGAAAACTCAAACCGGGTTTCCAGAGGACGAAACGGAAGGAAGATCTCGCGCTTCTCGTTCCACGGCTCGCGGCAGAAGCGGAGATTGTCATCCAGCTCGGCTCGAAGCTTCTCGTTCGCGATCCGACGCGCCTGGCGCCCCTGCATCTTTTTTCGTGCAGCTGCGAGCCGGGCATCGCGAGCCCTGCGCTCCGCTGCCGCCTGGACCTCTCCCACGGTGGGACCGGGCTTGGGCCAGAAATCGATGACGTAATCCGAAGAATCGGTCTTCCGATAATGGAAAGTCTCCATCCTCGGATCGGCGGGGGCGGCGGACCCCGGAGGAAACTTCCAGTTTCCAGAAACCACGACGCCATCCTCGCGCTCCGTGAGCGTCAGTTTCGAGAGCCGATTCTCGCGTATGGCCACTGCCTCGACCTCGCGCGCCCACTGCTGCTCGGCCCCGAAGGGCGCGCCGAGGTCCGAGAGCATGAGTCCTTTGAGCAGGAGCACGAATCCCTTCGACGACTCCTGCGCGCTCTTCAGGGTCTGCACCTCGACCGAAGGGTCCACGCGCAGGCTGACGCGGCCATGAGTCTTGAAGGATTGGATGCGGATGAAATTCGAGAGGTTTTCAGCCAGAAGGGCGGGAGAAACAGTGAGGGCAACCAGGGCGGCCGCGATGGCCCCCCTCAGGCTGATTTTTCGTGATTCGAGCATCCTGCCCAAAGTCTCTCCCTGGAGTCGATTCCGCATCCTGCGGGTCGCTTCGTGGATCTTCTAGAGCAAGCGGAGTGCCAAGATTTGCCGACCCTGGGAAGCCTTTGCCGGGAACTCGGGGAACTCTTCGCCGATGGGTAAAGCTCTCCAACTTGCTGGGGAATTTTTTTCCGGCCCGTTCGACCCGCCAATTCCTGCGCGACCGGCGCCAGTTTACCGGCGGCAAAATGCCGCCGGCTTCCGTCAAGTCGGACCACAGTTGTCGACGCCGAGTTGACGGTTTATCCTCAGTCGAAATGAATGACTCCAAGAGCTTTTCGCGAGCCGGACTTCGCGGCCTGGTAATCCTCGTGACCGCAACCGCTCTCGCGGGATGCTCCGTGCTGATCGGCAACGTCCGGCCGGTGGAGGAGCCCGCGCCCCTTCCTGAGAATGAAGCGAAGTCCGCGCAGGACCTGCCAGTGCTTTCGGCGCCGTGGAGGCCACTGGATGCGGCAGCGACCAAAAAGGAAGGCGGAACCCTGCAGGCGGGCTCGCTCGTGCCTGAGCTCAGCTTTCAGAACGAGGAGACCGGAAGCACCCTGGCCTATACCTCCGGATGCCGGAAATCCTATCAAAAGGCCCCTCCGGCGCTGCGGAGGATCGCACAGTCGCTCGGGAGCGGACTCTCACGCATCCAGAAGCAGGAGCACAGGGACACGGCAGTTTCAGGAATTCCCGCGCTGCGCAGCCTGATCCAAGGCTGGGCAGGCGGCTCGCCCGTGATCATTGAAAGCATCCTT
>JBIIXZ010000224.1:0-4258 GCA_044347055.1 Bdellovibrionia bacterium
CTGACGCTGGTGTCACTCGCACGTCACCACGAGCAGGACCGTCCGGCCTTCGACAAAGTGCTCGCCACGCTTCCTCTTTCGAAATGATTTCATGTTAGCCTAGTAGTCATGGTTTCCGCCCAGTACTGGCGCTCAACGATTGAGATCGCGGGAGGAGTCGTGCATCTCGGCATCCAGGCCGCGCGCGAGCTCTTCAGGCGTCCCTTTTACCACTCGCTGATCGTCCAACAGGTCTACCGAATCGGCGTCGAGTCACTCGGCCTCGTGCTCGTCACTGCCCTGGCCACCGGTTCCGTCATGGCTCTCCAGTTCGGCTATGGAATGGCGAAATTCGGCGCCAAGCTTTACGTGCCGAAGGTGGTCGCACTGACCATCGCGCGCGAAATGGGACCGGTCTTCACGAGCCTGCTCGTGGCCGGCCGCATCGGATCGGGAATCGCCTCCGAGGTGGCCTCGATGAAGGTCACGCAGCAGATCGATGCGATGCGCGCACTCGGAACGAGCCCGATCAAGCGGATCGTGATTCCACGCCTCCTTGCCGCCCTGATCGCCCTGCCGGTCCTGACGCTCATTGCTGACTATGTCAGTCTCTTCGGAGCCATGCTGGTAGGACGCACCGAGCTCGGCATCAACTCGGAATTCTACTGGGCCAAGACTCTCGAAACCCTGCGCCTCTATGACCTGACCACCGGCATGGCCAAGACGGCGATTTTTGCAGTCTTCATCTCGCTCGCCGCCTGCTGGAAGGGGCTCAACACGGAAGGCGGCACCCAGGGAGTGGGCAACAGCACCACTTGGGTCGTGGTCGTCTCCAGCGTATTCATCATGATCTCGGATTTCTTCCTGACGAAGCTCTTCATCCTGACGGTGTACCCCCGGGTATGAGTACTGCAGCCGATTGCGTCCTGGAGCTCCGGGGCCTCAAACGCCGATTTGGCAGCAAGATCGTGCATGAGGGCGTTGATCTCCAGCTGCGTGGGCAGGAGCTGCTGGCACTTTTCGGCGGCTCCGGAACCGGCAAGAGCCTGATCCTGCGCTCGATCATCGGGCTCGAGGAGCCAGATGCCGGCCAGATCCTCTGGCATGGCCGCACCATTTCAGGGCTCCGCGAACGCGAGTGGATCGAGGTACGAAAGAAAATCGCCTATGTCTTCCAGAATGGCGCGCTCTTCGACTCGCTCACCGTCTACGAGAACCTGGCCTACCCGCTCCGCGAGCACACGAAGTTGAAGGAGCACGAAATTCGAGCCCGTGTGGCGGAGATGCTCACCCTCGTCGACATGCCGGGATCCGAGAACCTGCTTCCTGGAGAGCTATCCGGCGGCATGCAGAAGCGGGCGGGCCTTGCGCGCGCCATGATCCTCGGCCCGGAGATACTGCTCTTTGACGAGCCGACCGCGGGACTTGATCCGGTCAACACGACTCGATTTGTGCAGAACATTCTCGACCTGAAAAAACGCGGCCTGACCGGCATCTTCGTCACGCATGACATTGCCAGCGCGCTCGCCGTGGCCGACCGAATCGCGATCCTGCATCAGGGCCGGATCCATTGCATTGAAACCATCGAAACGATCCGATCCTCGCGTGATCCGGTCGTCCGAAGATTCCTGTTTCCCGAGGAGAGCACATGAACCAGAGGAGTTTTGAATTCAAGACGGGGCTTTTTGCCATCACCGGAATCACGCTGTTTGCCGCTGCCGTCATGCTGCTGGGAGGAGGCTCAGGCCTGCTCAGCCGTCGAAGCATCTACTTCGCCCACTTCGATTCGGTCGACGGACTGATTCCAGGCGCCAAGGTCGTGCTGAGCGGACTGCAGGTCGGCACCGTGGATGACATCACCATTGATCCGAAGACCCGCGATGTTTCCGTGAAACTCGGAGTGGAAAGGAAGTTCCGGGAGTGGATACGACAAGGAACCACGGCTGAAATCTCAACCATGGGAGTGCTGGGGGACAAATTCATCCGCCTGACGCCCGGCAACCTCGACTCACCCCAGATCCAGGATTTCGCCATCATCGACGTCCGGACCGGCAAGGACTTCAACCAGGTCCTGAACCGCGGCGACCAGCTCCTGATCACGCTCAATAGCATCGCAGGAAGCATGGAACGCATGCTCAAGGGCTTCGAAAAAGGCAACCGAGCCGACCAGCTCGCGGAAGGACTTGCCGCCACCGCAAAGAACCTGTCATCGGCCAGCGCCAAGCTGAATCGCGACCTCGACGACCTGCAGCTCAAGGATGCCGTCAAGAACCTCAATTCGATCCTTGAAAAGATCAATAACGGCCATGGCAGCCTCGGTGCCCTCATCAACGATCCGAGCCTCTACGACGACGCCAAGGCCCTCGTGGGCGGCACTAATCGCAATCGCATCGTCCGCAACCTCGTTCGGCAAACCATCCAGAAGGCCGAAGCCGAAAACAAGTAGCCCACTGGCTATCGTTGTAGGAGTGCTGACACCTGTACAATCATTGGTCAGCGCCGCCAATCCTGCAGGGTCGCCAAGCCCGAGTCCAAGACCAGAGCGAGGGCACCAAACTTGCCTCAAGGTGAGGCATGATAGTCAAAGGCCACTACTTCACTCGGCTCAGTTTGGCAGTGGCGACGCTCATCACCTCCGTCGTTTACACCGGGAACCTTCACGCCGAGCCGACACGCTCGGTCCCCGAGGCCCTGAGCGTGGCAAGCCGCAGCCTTTTCGAAGCGCAGCTGCCAACGGGGCTCTGGAACTACTCAGGCACGCTCGGACCGCATTACGCTGCGCTTTACCTTCTGGCCCTGGACTGGTTGGGCGAAAAAGAGAAGCACGCTAGGGAGCGCGAGGAGCTTGCACAGCGTTTAGTGGCTCGCCGCTTTCCGAATGGAGCATGGCCGGCGTTGATTGATCCCTCAATTGAACCCGAACGACTCACGGACTTGAACGCCTCGATCATCAATTACTGGTACCTCAAGTCGAGGGGCGTATCGATCGATTCACCACCGATGAAAACCGCACGAGCCGCGATCTTGAAACGAGGCGGACTCGAGGGCGCATCGCTTTTCACGAAAATCCTACTCGCAAACTTCAATAACGCGTCATGGGCTGCCGTACCCAGCGTGCCATTCGCGCTATTTAAGGAAACCGGGTTTCTTGGAGTCAATGACAGTGATCTCGGCCAATGGGTGGGCCCTCATCTGCTCGCAATCGCCTATATGAAAGAATTGCGATTGAGCCGCGACCTCGGCCCTCGCTACCGAGTCGATGAGCTCTCTATCAACCCGAAGAAATGGCTCGCTTTTCGCGACAGGACGCCCGTTCGCAGGGATGCCACGCGCATGGTTTCGACGCCTTCTTCAACTTCGGCACGGAGTATGGACGCCGACGTGAAGTTTAGCACTTTCACCGCGCGCTACCTCAAGTGGTTTTCGATTCTTCGCGAACGCCAACGCGCCCACGGTTCATGGGGAGCCTATACTCTTGCGACATTCCTGAGCATGATGACGCTCGACGACTTCCAGCAGCGCCTAAAACGACATCCCAAATACGATCATCCTGAATTCAAAAACCGAATTCCATCCGACGACGAGATCCGCAGGATGATCCACAAGGGCGCCAGCTATTGCTCGAAGCTGACGTTCCAAACAGGCGTCGAAGGATACCTTAATGGCATCACGCAAGACGGGCGCAACTGGGACACTCCTCTTGCAGGTCTTGCCATCTTGGCTGCTAAAAAAACGCTTTCTCCGGAGGAAAACGACGCCCTGATCCTGGCTGGAGACGCCTTGGTAGCCACTCAGCATGAAAATGGTGGCTTTGGCTTCGGTTGGGATTTTGAGAGCGATCCCGATGTCGACGACACAGCCGAGATCCTCATGTTTCTCGGTGGACTCAATCAAAACAGATATCGCAATGCCATCGCCAAAGGCGATCGATTCTTGCGAAACTTACAGAACAGAGACGGCGGCTGGGGCGCCTTCGCGCGCAACAATAACGGAAATTTCCTGATCAAGCTCGCCACTCAAAAGTTTGAGAACTCGGCCGACCTTTTCGATGAAAGCTCGCCCGATGTCACTGGGCATGTGCTTGAGGCCTACGGCGTTCTCGGCTTGGCCGACCCGGGTGCTCCCTTCATCCGCAAGGCGATTCGATATCTTGAACGGACGCGCGAGAAGTCGATCCCGGCATGGTCTGCGCGCTGGGGAGTAAATACTATTTATGGAACATCAGCCGTTCTTGTCGGTCTCCTGGCTCTGGACATTCCCGCAGACCATCCACTGATCG
>JBIIXZ010000146.1:0-6863 GCA_044347055.1 Bdellovibrionia bacterium
GGGGTTTATTTTTTGTCTCGTTACACTTCTCGGGGCTTCGCCTGCATCAGCGCTTGGCAGAAGCGCATACAAGCACCGTACGGATTGGAAGACGGTGTACCAGGAGGAGGGCTTCGACAAGACCCCCTCCTGCGTCGTCAACGTCACGGGCACGATTCGGCTCAAAAGAAATCAGATTTTCGACGGCAAAGGATGCCTCTACCGCTGGAGAGGCTCAGGTTATCCACAGAAATGCCACTCCTCCGCCGAGCTCAGCGAGAATGAGCCGCGCATGTTCGAGATGGCCCCTGGATCTCAGATCAGGAACCTTCGCATGGAGTGTTCGCTCGACGGCATCCTGATGCACGATGACACTGTCGTCAGCAACGTCATCAATCAGGACTGCGAAGAGGACTGCATCACCACCAAGGGCAGAAACAATACCATCATCAACAGCAAGTTCTACCTGTGCCAGGACAAGTGCATTCAGATGAACCAGGCAACGAATGTCCGAATCGAAAACAACTTCTTCAAGCACGCCAACCGGCCGATGAGCGGCAGTGGGGCGACGCGTGGGGGTGCTCGACCTGTTTACGCCATGAATAATCGCTGTGAAAACTGCGACATCATGGTCCGCGCGCAGTCCAACCACGTGATCTACGCGTCTGGAAATTCCTTGAAGCGGGGCGAGTGCATGTTCGAGACGCATGACAGGGCCATCATCCATGACAGGGGTCGGAATCGTGCCGAGGACGCCGACGTCAACTGCTCGGACGGCACGAGAAACGTCGTTCCCTGAGGATTTCGAGGGCGCTGCCGCTCAGGTACCGGAAAGGGGCCTTCGCTTCGCGAGGCTTCCGCGATGGGGCTGAGTGGCGGCGCCGTCTTCTTGCTTCACGTAAGCCGAAAGCGGCGAGTCCAGGATCGGCCATTCGCCTCGGAGTGTGTTGGTGGCGCGGCTCGATTCGAACACGGCATGGCTGAATTTTCCGTAATGCCGAAGCTTCCTTCCGAGAGCCAGGAAGGCCTCCTGCCCGTGAGCCGGGTCCATCACGATCCATCCTGATCGATCGGCAGTGAAGACGAAGGAGCGGTCCGAGCGCGAGAAACCAGAGGCAAGACCGGTCACTTCGGTGCTGGAGACAGAAACGCCATAGGGTGCGATCGCTGAAGCCCCTCTCGCGGCAAACCGATTTTCAGCTCCCAGAATCCATGCTGTCGAGTTGGCAGGCAGGGTGGAGAGCTCGTCATCGCGCCGGATTTCCACCTGTCCGGACGAATCCTTCTGAATCGCCGTTGCGAGTGCGAGGTATCCCGCCTGTTGCGATGGCGGGGCTGCCGATGGAATCAGGATGACGACATGCGGAGCTCCGAGCAGCTGCGAGACCGAGGGGGGAGACTCTTCGGGGCTGAGCCTGCGAAAGACGTCGAACTCTGGATCCACATCGACGCGAACGGGGCGCGCAGGAAGCTGGAACGTGAACTCCCCGATTCGTCCTTCGTCGCTCTTCAGGGAGACGGTCGTCTGGACCGCTTCGGCGCGTCCTTCCAGGTGGATGGCGACGGGAACTCGAATCAAAAACGGGGCTTCGGCCTGGATCTGGCTGATCCGCACGCGTAGGCGATGCATCGTTCCTTCAGGCCTCGAAGACGCCTCCTCGATGCGCAGCTGCGGCGCGCCGGTGCGCTCGGTCCACTGGCGGAATTCGAAAGAAAGATCGAGGCCCGGAGTTTCGCGCGAAAACGCATCCTTGAGGTCGGCGTAGTCGGCCTTCTGGAATCGGTGGCCTGCATAGAACGACCGGAGCCCTCGAACGAAGGGCTCATCGCCGAGCATGGTGCGGAGCATGTGGAAGAACATCGCCGCCTTGCCGTAGCCAATTGCCGATGAGGCATCGTCAAACCTCGAACGAAAGCGCGAGAGCGGAAAGTCATTGGACGGGGTCACGAAGTTCGTGAACTTCTGCAGGATCTCGCGCCGATGCGTGGCGCCCGCGCCCGACTGCTCCTGCAGCAGGTGGTCGGCAAGGTACGAGGTGAGTCCTTCGCACCAGTTGCCGGTGGCTCCGTCCACGTAGACGCTGTTTCCCCACCAGTTGTGCAGGATCTCGTGCGGGTACGACGACTGAAGCAGGAACGGAAGCCGGATCACCGACGGACCGAGCAGCGTGTAGGACGGCATGCCGTAGCCGGTTTCAAAGAAGTTCTCGACCATCGCGAATTTGGAATACGGGTACGGGCCGAGGAGCCGACTATAGAGCTCGATGAACGGGCCCGTCGCGTCGAGGTACCGTTGCGCCAGCGCCGCATCTTCGCTTCGAAGGAGTGCGGAGATCTCGGTTTGTCCGGCGCGCGCACCGTACTGATGAAACGCAGCGCCCTCGAGGTGGATTTCCTGCTGAGGGTCTCCAGAACGAAAGCGGGTCACGCGCTCGGTTCCGAGTTCGATGTCCGCCAGCAGGTCTCCCTGGCTCATCCAACGATAGGGTTCCGGCGCGGTGATGGTCAGATCGAAGGTGAGGAGCTCGTGGCCGCTGATTTGCGGAACCCACGAGGATTCGCCCGAGAGGTGCACTCCGTCGCCGGAGATGATTCCGGGAGTTTCATCCCGCTCGACAGGGTGATGGATCTTTCCGGTGTACTCGAGCGCAAGTGTCGTCGATTCCGTGGGCATCCGCACGCGGTAGCGCGCGATCGGAGGACGGCCGGGAAGCTGCTCGATCGGACGGATCCTCTGCAGGATCGCTCCCGGAGTACGGAGGACGAGCTGCAGGCCTTCATGCAGTTGGATCTCGATCTCTCGAACGGGCACCTGCCAGCGGATCTGGTCCGAGACGGACAGGTGCGACTGATCGGGCTGAAGGCGCACCGCAAGCTCATGATGGACGCGAGCCCAGCCCGTCGTGCCCGACAGAAAAAGAAGGACGAGCAAACTCCAGAAGGCGGACGGCCGTTTCATGAGGCTTCGGATACCACAACGCGCTTGGTCAGGAAATTGTGGTATCAGGCCGGCTCTCGGCTCGCGCTTGATCTCCGGAACTAGTCCTCTTAGGCTGGCCGCATGCTTCGATCGCAGGCAATTCTCGTGGCTCTGGCAGTGGGGTTGATGGCTCCGGCACTTTCCTGGGCGGCTGAAAGCTCGTCGGGCGCGTGCACCGCGATTCCTCCAAACGATCTGCGCATTCCTGTGCCCTCGAAAGGAGTGAGTGGCGGAATCGGCGGCATCTCCGAGACCCAGTTCCTGTCCGTCGTCGACCGGCTACGCTCCGCCTATCCGGGAATCGAGTTTCGGCACAACTGGGCTCGAGCCGAGGTCAACGCCTACGCCATGGTGACGAAAAAGGGAGAGCAGGTCGTCGTCCTGAACGGAGGACTGGCTCGCCATCCAGCCATGACGGAGGAGGGATTCCTGCTGATCGGGTGCCACGAGGTCGGCCATCACTACGGAGGGGCGCCTCGGCGAACCGGATTGACGCGAGACAAGTGGGCCTCCGTCGAAGGGCAGGCAGATTACTTCGGCACGCTCAAGTGCCTGCGTCGCATCTGGCAGGGCGAGGACAATGCCGCAGCCATTGGTCTGCGTGTCGTGGATCCGACGGTCGAGGCCGAATGCTCGCGGCAGTTTCCTGAGGCCGGCGATCGCGACAGCTGCCGCCGCGCCTCGTTTGCCACGCTCTCCTTGACTCGGCTTTTCGCCGAGCTGGCGTCTGAACCATTGCCGGGCTTCGACACCCCGGATCGTTCGTGGGTCGATCAAACGTTCGAAA
This sequence comes from Bdellovibrionia bacterium, assembly GCA_044347055.1. Taxonomy (GTDB): domain Bacteria; phylum Bdellovibrionota; class UBA1018; order UBA1018; family UBA1018; genus CAIOHW01. The sequence continues at coordinate 3,747 of JBIIXZ010000146.1, forward strand.
CCCATCCCAAAGCCCAGTGCCGCATGGACACTCTCTTTCAAGGAAGTCTTTGCACGGTGCCCCTCGAAGAGCGGCTGGATGGCACGAACCCGTACCAGGGCACCTGCGCCGCACGCACGGGCTTCGACCGGGGAGCGCGCTCCGCCTGCTGGTTCTTCGAGCGCTGATCGCTCGAATCAGACCTTGGCGACTTTTTTCGGAAGCTCGTTGAGCTCGGCGAACATCGCGAGGACTTCGTCCATCGTCATGACCTTCTGCTCGCGGCTGCCGTAGGCGCGCACCGCAAACGAGTTGGCCTGGATCTCGCGATCACCGGCCGCAAGCGAGAACGGAATCTTGGCCGTCTGGGCTTCGCGGGTCTTGAGTCCCATCGATTCGTTGCGGTCGTCGACGTCCACGCGGTAGCCGAGCTTCTTGAGCTTCTTGGCGAACTCATGGGCGTAGTCGTTGTGCGTGTCCTTGATCGGCACGAGGCGAGCCTGCACGGGCGCGAGCCAGAATGGGAATGCTCCACCCAGGTGCTCGGTCAGGACGCCGATGAAGCGCTCGAGCGAGCCCAGCACTGCGCGATGGACCATGACCGGACGCTTGGCCGAGTTGTCGGCGGCCGTGTAGGTCAGGTCAAAGCGCTCCGGCAGATTGAAGTCGAGCTGGATCGTCGAGAGCTGCCACGGACGCTTGAGCGCGTCGCGGACGATGAAGTCGATTTTCGGGCCGTAGAACGCGCCGTCTCCCGGATTGACCGTGTAGGGACGTCCGAGGTTGTCGAGCGTGCGCTTGAGCGCCGCTTCGGCTTCGTCCCACAGCGAATCCGCGCCAACGCGCTTTTCCGGGCGCGTGGAGAGGAAGATCTGCATGTCGGTGAAACCGAAGAGATCAAACGTGCCGAAGATCATCTCCATGACCTTGCGGATTTCAGCTTCGATCTGATCGGGCATACAAAAAATATGAGCGTCGTCCTGGCAGAACGTGCGCACGCGCGTGAGGCCGTGCGTGACGCCGGACTTCTCGAAGCGGTGTAGTCGGCCGAAGTCCGCGTAGCGCAGCGGCAGGTCGCGGTACGAGTGCTTGAGCGTGCCGAAGAGCAGGGCGTGGCTCGGGCAGTTCATCGGCTTCACGCCGAATTCTCGCTCCTCGACCTTCGTGAAGTACATGTTCTCGACATAGTTGTCGTAGTGGCCGGAGGTCTTCCAGAGCGACACGTCCATGATCTGCGGCGTGATGACTTCCGAGTACTCGTACGGGCCGTAGAGGTCGCGGATGTACTGGACGAGGCGGTTATAAATGGTCGCGCCCTTCGGATAGAAAAAGGGCGATGCAGGCGACTCGGGCATGAACGTGAAGAGCTCGAGCTCCTTGCCGAGCTTGCGGTGGTCGCGCTTCTTGGCTTCTTCGATCAGGGCCAGGTGCTCGTCGAGCTCCTTCTGCGAGCCGAAAGCCGTTCCATAGATGCGCTGGAGCTGCGGATTCTTTTCATTGCCGCGCCAGTAGGCGCCGGCGATCGACAGGAGCTTGAACGCCTTCACGGCGCCGGCCGTCTGGACGTGCGGTCCGCGGCAGAGGTCGGTGAAGTCGCCTTCGCCGTACGTCGATACCGAGGTGGCGCCCGTCTGGTCGCGCAGCGTCTCGATGATCTCGACCTTGAACGGCTGGTTCAGCTTCCTGAACTGGGCGAGCGCCTCATCGATCGAGTGCTCCTTCCGGACGAAGGGCTGGTTCTCGGCGATGATCTTCGCCATTTCCTTTTCGATGCGCGGCAGGTCCTCAGGCGTCAGCTTCACGTCCAGATCAACGTCGTAATAAAAGCCGTCTTCCACCGTCGGGCCGATGCCGAACTTGGCCTGCGGCCAGAGCTTCTGGATGGCGTGGGCCATGAGGTGGGCGGCGGAGTGCCGCATGGTCTCCAGCTCGGAGTGAATTTCGGGTTCCTGGAGGTCGGCGGGGACGTGGTGCGGGGCGCTCATAGTGCCCCGACGCTAACACAGGTTTGATGCACGGCGAATGGGGAAGTCCCACGGAATCCTTCCTTCCGAGCGGCGGGCGGTGTATGACCGGAACTCGAGTGGAAACGGTGAAGTCCCGATTGAACCTCCGGTGGATTCCGGAATTCCTGACCGAAGCCCGTGACGCGTACCGCGAGGGCGGACCTCGTGCCGTACTCAAGCGTTGCGGCTGGAGGATCCTCGTCATCCTGTTCATCTACTACCTGGTCCGCGACTCGATCCTCTACCTGCTGCTGCCGTACCTGATCGCCCGCGGATTCATGAGCTGACCTCGACCGATCGCGGTACACCCCTTGCTGAAGCGCCGTCCCGAAAAGGAGCGGTGCATGATGAAATTTCGATGGCTGCGGCGAGTGGCAGGGGTGTCAGTAGTGGTCTTGGCGGCCTGTGCTGTTCAGCCTCGACCCGTGAAGGGCGGCAAGGCTTCGCGTGATCCGGAAGTGCAGACGGCCGAGCTTCCCGGGGCTTCTGGCGAGGAATCTGAAGCGATTTTCCAAATCGGCGGGTATCACTGGTCGATTCGTGAGGCCCGGCCGAGGACCAGTGCGCACCTGAGGTCCGCCTGGGAGCTCGGACAGGTGCTGTCTTTTGCCAAGGTCATTCAAGGCAATGACCTCAGCGTGATCGATCCGCTGGCCTGGCCGGACGATCCACAATCGATCCTGGTGGTTCAGATTCGAGGCGGGGGGGCTGGCGACTGGAGTGCCCGCTGCGTTCGGGCCGATGGTTCCACGGAGGTGCCCGTTCCTCCGCATCGGTTGGAGTGGGATGCCGAGTCTCAATCGGCGTTGATTCCGCTCTCCAAAATTTTCGGGGCTCGAGGGCAGGCGCACGATCCCGCGTCGCTCTGCCACCTTCAGGTCAGCCTCGACTCGCGTGCTGCAGATCCGGTCCAGCTGTCGCTCCGTGTGCTGGGAGGCCTTCCGGCGCCGGAGCCCACTGAACGGAAAGACCACGGCTGGAATGTGGGCGGCCTGATTCGCGAGGAGGTCTGGAAGAACGAGGGCTTCCGGAGTCTCGTGCTTCGAATTGCGGCTCCATCGACGATCTCCGTGCTGTCGAGGCTCGTGCTTTCGGGCGCTGCAGAAAATCAGCAGTTTTTGTACACCGTGGC
>JBIIXZ010000016.1:0-21964 GCA_044347055.1 Bdellovibrionia bacterium
CTGTACGTCGTGTTTCTCGTGACTCCGTATTCCAAAAGCCATGCACGAAGCCTTCTCAAGGAGCCTAAGTGTTATTTCTACGATACGGGACGTGTTCGGAATGATGCCGGAGCCCGCTTTGAAAATACGGTTGCCTGCCACCTGCTCAAGCGGTGTCATCACCTCGAAGACACCGAAGGTGAGCGCATGGTGCTTCATTATGTGCGCGACAAGGAAAAGCGCGAGGTCGACTTCCTGACCGTTCGAAATCAGAAGCCGGAATACCTGATTGAGGCGAAACTCGGAGACGCTGATTTTTCGACCTCGCTGGTATTCTACCAGCGGCAGATTCGTCCGGTCCGAACCATTCAGCTCGTCCAGCGCTGCGAGCGCGAGAAGACTCTGCCTGAAACTGGAGTCGAACTCCGTGCTGCGGCTCGGTGGCTCTCCAAGCTGGAGGCGTGATTCTAGAAATGCCTCGCGATGGCGAGGGGCTCATTCCCGCGGCAGCGACTCGATGAGCTCGACGTGGAACACGAGCGGCGAGTTCGGCGGAATCATGCCGATGGCGCGAGGGCCGTAGGCGAGCTCGGCGGGAATTTTCAGCGTGCGCTTGCCGCCTTCCTTCATGCCCATCAGGCCCTGGTCCCATCCCTTGATGACTTTTCCGGCGCCCAGCACGAACGAAAAGGGTCGACCGCGGTCGATCGATGAGTCGAACTTCCGGCCATCTTCGAGAAAGCCGTCATAATGAACGGTGACCTTCGCGCCTTTGAGGGCTTCGCGTCCGGTTCCGACCTGGGTGTCCACGATTTCGAGAGAGGTGATGCTCATGCGTGGCACCGTACCTCAGGATAAGGGTATGGTCAGCCCATGAAACGTGCTGACCACGGAATCCGCAGGCGGCGGCTGCCGGCCCGCGGCAAGCTTTGTTACGCTCCCGCCATGACCCTGGCACAGGTGCTCCAAGAGGAGTTCGATGCGCGAAAGGAGCGCAATTCGCGCTACAGCCTGCGTGCGTTCGCCCGCGATCTGCGCATTGATCCTTCGAACCTGTCCAAGCTTCTGGCCGGCAAGCGCAAGCCCGCCGAATCGGTCATCGAGCACTTGAAGGAAATCACGCGCGAGCAGCACCCGCGACTTCATCTGAACCTCTCGAAGGTCTTCGTGAGAACGGCGGGAGGTTTCTACGATTTCCACCCAGTGGCCGATTACGAGCGCCTGCTGCAGTGGCAGAACATTCTGGTGCTCGAGTCGTTGAAGCTGCGCTCGCAGCCGAGCCACGCCAGGGACCTCCAGTCCGTGACGGGGCTTTCTGCAGCACAGATTCTCTCGGCGCTCGAGGTACTGGTCGAGTTCGGCCTGGTCACTCGCGATTCGAAGTCCGCGAAGTTCGAGGCCAATCTCAAGAATGTCTCGACCGGGGGAGAGTCGGCCCAGAGATCCGAAGCCTTTCGTGCCTACCAGCGCCAGCTCCTGGAGCGCGCTGCTCTCGCCATCGGCGACGGCGCGGACGTGGGTCTTAGGTCCGCAGAGCGGGGTGGGGCTGATCGTACGTCCCCGGAACGGGCGCTCCTCGATCGATCGCAGACCTCGACCGTGTTCTGCATCGAGAAGGCGCGCCTGCCGCTCGTGGCGAAGAAAATCACCGCGTTTCGGCGAAGCCTCGTGAAGCTCCTCGACGGCGGCAGCGGCCGCAACGACGGCGTCTACGCGCTCTGCGTGTCGCTCTTTCCGCTGAGGAAATAGGTCGGGGCCACCTTTTGGTTCAGAGCTGCGTCAAAGGGGCGTCAACGGACCGTCGCTGGCCAACTTGAGGAGATGGGCCTTTCTCGCGCTCCCGGCGAATGGCTGAAATCGTGGTCCACCCACTTCTAGCCTAACCACGCGTAAATCCCCTGGCTGCCTGATGGAGCAGACCTCAGGCCCCGGTCGAATGACCACCTCCGAATGGGTCCAAATCGACACAACTCCTCAGGATTTCCCCACCCTTTACGATGAGTAGAGGGCAGGGGGAACGTTTGCGGATTCAAGACCTTAGGCCCGGAGTCGGGCCAGCCACACGACGAGGTCGTTCTCGGTCATCAGGAGCCAAGCGCGCGCTCCTGGTGTGGCTTTCGTTCGTCGTCGTGGCATCAGGTTGCAGCAGCGAGTTCAAGCGCTCGCCTGATTTCAAGAAAGTGGATCCCGCGCTCCTTCAGCAACAGCAGGCCGAAGACGGCAAGATCATCAAACCCGAGGGAGCGTGCGATCTGCCGTGGGGCGGTTTCATCGCCGATGGCGAAGAGATCGAAGCCTTCGATGCCGCCACCCTGTCGTGCAAGGATGATCAGGGTCAAAAGCAGTTCTGTTCCGCGAACGGGTCCACGCACCGTCAGCTTCGAAAATGTAGCAAGGGCGTGTTGAGTGGCGACGCCGCTTACCGCTACGGAAGCTGCTATGAGCAGGGGTGCAGCGATTGCAATCTCGCCCTTCCGGAAGGCGCCTTGACGCTCAAAAACGGCGACTCGTTGAAGCTCTTTTCGACAGGATCAGTGGGCTGCGGTGCAAGCTGCATATCAAAGACTTTTTCTTGCATGGATGGAGAAATGAAGGACCAGACAGGCACCGCCTGGTCCGCCGCCGCTTTTCCGGCCACGAGCTGCTCCGCCCAGCCTTGTTCCTGCACGGCGCCCGATCCGGTCACCGGAAAGACCGTCACGTATCCTCATGGTGCCACCCAGGACTTCTGGGATCAGCTTTCACTGGTTTGCGGTGACAGCTGCGACGCCCATCGCGTGAAGTTGAACTGCAAGGACGGCAGTTGGGGGAGTGCTGCGTCCGCGGCAGGCACCACTGCTGGGCTAACGAATGCCACATCGTCGTCTGCGAGTTTTCCGAACGGCGCAATTCGCGCGCTCGATGGAAAGAACTACTTCAATCGCTGCAGCGTCACGCCGTGCAAGACTTGCGGACTGCCGTGGAATACCGCCACCCAGGTTCCGGATTACCGCAACGCTTCGAAGCCCCAGCCTATTCGCGTTTTCGCCGATGCTGCGCCCCAGTGTCCAGCCACCTGCTCGTCGACGGAGCTCAAGTGCACGGACGGGGTGTGGACCAAGCTCGACGGAAAGTCCTACTCCGGTGGTCTGAACCAGAGCTGCTCCTGCCAGTGTCGAGTCAGCATTCGCAACAATCAGGTGGTGCCGATTCCGACCACTGAAGGCATGAATTTGGCGAACTTCTGGACCGCCGCCAACACTGCCTGCGGCAGTTCGAGTGACTCGCTGAAGATCACGGCTACCTGCTCCGCGACCGCGGGCCTGCGCCTGACCGGCGCCGCCACGACGACCACAGGCTCGAGCAACTGGTACAGCTTTGGTGGCGGAACTCCGCCTCCGCCCGCGTCGGGATGCACCTGTCCCTCACTCGATCCGGCCGACCGGCGCACGACGTCGAGCAACGGACGCGCGGTTTCCGTTGCGAGTGGCGTGTCGACCTACAACTACGGCGACCAGCAGGTCTTCTACACGAAGTCCTCGATTCAGTGCGGCCGCGGAGACTCGTGCTCGAATACGGCCAATCAAAAGGTTTTCAGCTGCATCAATGGAAGGTGGGAAGGAGCCGAGCTCACGCGTCCGTGGTACGCCTCCTGCCAGGACCAGCCGTGCCAGTCATGTTCAGGTCAGGGGCTCATCGCCGAGCTCCGGGACTATGAAGACGCTTCAAAACCTGCCCCGGTGACGATGTATAAGGCCAGTACTCCCGCATGTCCTGCCGGTTGTGAAAGCGGCAAACTGCGCTGCAACAACGGGTCGCTGGAGGTTCAGAACGCCAGCGGATCGTGGCTGGCGAACAATGGCCTGTATTCGTCATCCAGCTGCGGAGACTGTACCTGTCGAATCGCCACCAAGGATTGGGGTTCGGTATCGTTTCTCGGAACGCGCACCTTCTACGACACGAACCAGATCGCCTGCGGAGATCGCTCGGATCATCAGGTGACGTCCACCTGCAGTCCGACATCAGGCCCGAGCCCGACGCCGCCGAGCTCGGGTTGGTATGCCGGCACTCCGCAACCCCCAAAATGCGTGTGCACGCTTCCGGATGGTAAGACCGTTCCGGCAGGAAAGGCGACACTCTTCAAGAGCGTGGCTCCGACGTGCCAGAATAATTGCGACACCCTCCAGCAGGAAGCCGTCTGTCGCGAAGATCCGTCAGACGGAAAGTACAAGCTCTTCATCGCCGATGAACAAGGTAATGCCACATCGGCGCTCCTGAACCTGCAAACGTATTCTTCGCTGTCGTGCCAGCGGGTGACTCCGTGCACCTGCACGACTCCGGCTGGCGGCCCGCAGATTCCGGTGGGCGGCGTGCTGAGCGTGTCGACCGCCGAGACGCTTCCGTGCGGCGTACCCTGCTCGAGCGTGCAGACGGTGGCGGAGTGCGGGTTCAACTCTCAGGGAAGCCCCATTCTTCTGGATCAAAAGAACAACTCTCCGCTCGATGCAAAGTATGCCTTTCTCGGGTGCCGCAACATCGATTGCGCGATTGCCGATATTGTCGACCCTTCAAAATCCAATAACCAGACCACTCAGTCCGGTGGCGATGGCGGAGGTGCTGGCGGAGGACAAGGCACGGGCAATGGCCGCGGCCGAGGGGATGAGGATCTCGAGATTACAGTTGGAGGCGGCGGCGGCCCTGGTGGTGGCCTGCAGGGTTGCGACGTGATGGCCGTGAATGATCCCCGTTACCAGAACCTGCCCATCTCAGTGGGGGTGACGACCATGAGGCGACATCCGTCATCGCCATTTTCTCAGGGACAATTCGATTTCTCGAACCGCCCTCCAGAAGGAGCAGGAAATTTCTCCATGGGGGGCGTATTCAGTTCCGGCCTTCCGGTCCGGGGGTTCGCGAAGGAGGTCGTCGCCGGATCTGAGAGCTGCGAGAGTGTTCGCACCACCAGCTACGTCGACCTTCAAGGAACGCAGTACCGGTCCGTTGAGCCGGCGACAGGTTCAGGAACCCCAATACAATTTCCCAGCTGCCGCCGAGGTGATCCATGAAGAGCTGGGTTGCCCTCGCAGCGCTGGTGGGTGGGTTGAGCGCCTTTTCAGGCTGCAAATTCGAGTCGCAGTACACCGACAAGAAACTTCAGCGTGCGGTCCAGAGCGCAGAGCTTGCCAAGGTCTCGCCCTGCACCACCCCGTGGGGTGAAGAGGTGCTTCCGGGTGCCGAAGTGGTGGCCTATCGGGCGCAGACGAGCTGCCGCTCGACCTGCGACTCGCAGGTGCGTGTGTGTGAGAATGGCGTGCTGACCGGATCGAACGAATTTCAGTATCGCAGCTGTACTCCGAATATCTGCCATAGCTGTGTCCTGCCCTGGGGGGGAATCCTGACCCACGGCAGTCCGTCAAAGGCCTATCTGGCTTCAGAAGTGTCCTGTGGTGGAAGCTGCACGGCCAATGGCAATGAGCTTCCGGTTCAGTGCGACGATGGAACGCTCGTTCTTCAGGAGGGCGGCACCCCGCTCGATCTGAAGAAGACTTGGTCCGGCTCCTGCTCGGTGGCCGGCTGCCCGTGCCCGCTACCTTGGGATTCGAAGAGCACCTTTCCGAGCGGATCGCAGGTCACGGCTTTTGAGAGTCCTCAGGTGGGCTGCGGCCAAAGTTGCACCCAGAAGATCGTGGCGTGTGACAACGGGCGGTGGCGAGATTCATCGGGCCTCGAGATCTCGCCTCAGGCGAATGCCTTTCGGTCGGCATCCTGCCAGGCGGTTTGTGCAGGATGCTCCTTTGAAGGACAGTCGTATGTGTCGGGTCAAAGCATTTCGGCCTACCCTTGGGCTTCTGCCGATCCAGCTCTCAATCAAAGCTGTGAAAAGAGGACCATCACCTGTTCGGACGGTAACTGGCTTCCGGGTGGCGTGCCCTCATCGGTCTGCGTCCGGCAGTGCCAGCTGAATGGTGTGTCGTATCCTGCTGGCTCCACACAAACTTTCTATCTCGCGAATAAACACTGTCCTGCCAAGACGCCGCTCTCGAGCCTGACTCAACAGGTGGTTTGTGATGGAGCGACCGGCCAGTTCAAGACGCCGGGGGGTGTGCCCGTTGCGGCGCCCCTCTTCGCGTCAGTCTCTCAAGAGTGTGCTTCGTGCTCGCTGAAACATACCGATACCGGTAGCGAGATCACGATCGATGGCAATGGCGGCGTCGTCACGGCGTTTCAGAAGGCGGAGATCGGCTGTGGCAAACAGGCGTGTGAACCGCAGCTGCGAACCTGCGTCGATGGCGTGCTCTCCGGAACATTCACAAACAGTCAGTGCCGTTCCACCTGTCAGGGATGTTACTTTGCACAGGAGCCACCCTCTGAGTGGAATGACTCTCATCCTCAGGCGGACGTTGCCTCCGGTCGGAAGACGGGCTTCACCCAGGCACTGCTTGCTCCGGGGCAGTCGTGTGCTTCATCAGGTCGCGAGTACGAGTGCAAAAACGGTCTCTGGTACGAGTGCGCTGGAGGCAGCTGCACCAAGGACGTGGCTTTCTTGAGGCTTGCACCCACTTGCCAGACCCGGTGCTCACTCAGCACGCCAGGTGAAGGTTCAGGATCGGAAGAAATCACGCTGCTTCCGAATACTGCCGCAGCTCCGTACACGTTCTTTACCGCTCAGTCGCAGAGCTGCAGCCAGGGCTCGGTCGAGACTGCCGTGGCAGCCTGGTGTGATGGGACCACGGGCACGCTTCGTTCCGTGAGCGGCGGGGTGCTGCCATCACCGCTATATCCGAGTGCGGGTGACGCCGCCTGCAGGAACTGCACGCTGCCTGCACCCCTGCCGGATGGCAGTCAGACGATTTTTGATGGCGGTTCGGCAGGACCATTCTTCGAAGTGGCTGTGGGAGGCTGCGGCGATCAGGCCTGCTCGGCAAAGCAGGTCATCTATTCCTGCCGTGCAGGAGTAGTGACCCGCGAGGACGGTACTCCTGCCACGCTTCAGGATTATCAGCGCTACACCCAGGCTTCGTGTTCGAACGAGTGCGCCGACTGCGTGGTTCCGCTTCAGGGTCAGGCGCCGATGAACCTGGCCATTGGCGAGAGCATCAAGCTCTCCGATACCGATGCCGTGACGGAATGCTCGGATAGCTGCGCCTCGCACGAGGCAACGGTGACCTGCGGCTCCGGAAAGAAGCTTTCGATCACCGGAGCAGCCAACAAGTCGCTGAACCTCATCGATCTGCGGTACTCGACGTGCGAAACGAGGGCCCGCTGTGACAGCGGCGGCAACCCGCCAGCCGCCTGCGCGATGCCGGGGTGGTTCTCCGATTTCTCGCAGTGGAGCACGGTCTCTGGAAACGACAGCACGGCCTCATCGAGCCGAAACGTCCTCTCGCGCCCTGCGGGCGGAAGCGAGATGGCCTACTATCAGTCACGATACAATACCGATGTCTCTGGTGGGAACTTAGGGATTATTCATGACTTTGGTCCGGGACGCCCGATGAACTCGTTTCTGGTGAATTTCTCGGATCCTGTCAGCAGGAAGACGACGAAGTACAGGCGCCATGAAAGCGGAGTCGAAGGCACGGCTTACTGGTGGTACCAGGTTTCGGCCGATACGACTCAGACCTTCTATGATGTGCCGCTGGTGGATCAGTCCATTGCTGGCAGCGAGGCCGACCACTGTGATTTTCACGCAGAGGTCAAACGCTGCGATCCGGACGGCTACTGGCTACTGGCAAATCATGAAAAGCCGGGTGACCGCGGTGGACGCGGACCACTTTTTGAAAGCGAGCGCTCCAGACGCTACCAGTACTCGAGCTGCGTGACCCTGCCAAAGAGCTACGATTGGCAGGCCAAAAAACAAAAGAATCGATCGGATTGCCTGTCTCGCTCGGGTCCTGGAGCCTGCCTCTTTGAGAAGAACCCGGCAGTCGCGCAGGGCGGGGCGATTCCTTCTCGCACTGCCGACCTGAGTGCGCTCCAGACATTGTCGATTGATGTCGACCTCAGCACCGAGGGCCTCGCGTTCAATGAGAGCTTCCGGGGTCGCGAAGTGACCCCTTTGAAACTGAGCTACTGTGCGGCATGGGAGTATGATTTGACCGGAACGACGGTAAACGAGGTCCTGAAGGACCGCGACTGGAAGCAGAAGGGAATCGCCAGCGGAAAAATTCGTTATAACGGAGTGAACAAGCTTTACACCGCGGTGTACGGTAATGAGGAGCTCGATCCGTCGAAATGGGGTTGGGAAACTCCCCTCAATCGCTCTGGAGTCGGTCGAAGGCATCGAATCGCGTATTCTGAAAGTCCGCCCTTGCCCGAAGTGGAGACTGGAATCTGCCGCAGGTTCAATAGCCTCGGCCAATGCGTAGGATGGATATCCAAGGCAACTCCGAGGAGTAATCTGGCACCTACGCGAGTGTATCCTGCCCTTCGGACGGCGCTCTATTATTCGCTGTGGGACTTCCAAGAAACCCTTCGCCAGAAGTTTGGATTCGAGTCGACGGGCTTTGCCTATCGGGGATTTGAGGTCCTGGAAGGATGGCCGCTGACTGCCAATAATGCCTATTTTACTCCGTGGATGCCGGGATTCAGGCCTGAGCTTCGGTTTGGTCCGGCGCTCTCGCTGAGTTACGAGTGTGATGCAGAGCTCGGCTGCTTTGTGGTCGAGGAGATGGGGCCTTCGCTCTCAATTGACCGGTCGATTCAGGCCCATGAGCTTGGACACGCCAATCTGTTTTATCTCGCGGGCCATACCGGAGTCAGTGATTCCAATGAAACGGTAACGCCGCAGGGTTCTCACGGCTGCAAGACTCCTGATGGATGTCTGGGCGCCATTCATGAAGGACAGGCCGATTACCTGGCGTCGATGTTCTTTCCGAGCCATCCCGCAGTAGGCGATGGCGTCGTGGGCTCCTCGATGTCCACTCCAGGGCAGGGGCTCTGCAGCTGCGGCATCTGCCGAAATCCGGCAACGAACGCGCGTCCGGAGACGTACCTGACCTTTGAGGCGGCCTACAATAATGCGTGCGGCGAGAGTGCCGAGGGCGAGATTCATCTGATGGGCGCAGCCTACGCGTCGCTCTGGTGGAAGGTCCGCTCCGATGCAGCCTTGACTGACGAGGTCGATCGCCTCTTTCTTGCTCATCTGAAGTACCTTCCTCAGAACGTGACGTTCATAGATACGGTGGATGCAGTCGCAGCGGCGGATTCTGAGCTTCGATCGCGCGGGTTGATTTCGCGTTCGTATACTGGCGCCTATGAGCAAGAGCTCAATCGCCGCCTCGGTGGCGGAAGAACTCTCGCCTCTCGAAGCTCGATTCCAACGATCACGCAGCTGGCAAGCCTGAAGGCTTCGAAATCGCGTCTCGAACCGGTCGTCGTGCGCTTTGAGGTGTCCGACGCCGTATTTCCAGCGGCATCGCTCATGGTCAGTGCCTCGGCACTTGAAGGTGCAGGGAGTGTTGCGCCACGGTTTGTGCTGGCTCGAGCTGCCGAAACTTCCGACCGAAGTGGCTCGAACGATGGACGCCATCGCGAGGTTGTGGTGGCCTCGAATGGCGAGGTTGGAAAGAGCACGATTCGCGTCAAGGTCACCAACGGCGCTGGCGGAAGTGCCACGCAGTCGTTTGAGATTGAGTGGCTGGTGCAGCCGGCGGAGCCAGTCGCTTCGAGTGGATCGCCTGAATCGGAAGGAGCGGCAGGGTCGGAATCGGTGTCGGCCACCAGCGGTTCGACTGCGCCTGCGGGTTCTGGCAGCGTTGCTACGACAGAGTATCCACTTCCTCCGATCTGCGATCCGCACTGCAGTGTTCCTGCGAAGCTGGCCTTTTTGAAGGGTGTTCCATTGAAGGCCCTCTTTCCGGACAGCTCGGAGGTTCGAGTGGTCGGCGGCAGCGCTCACGGCATCATCCTCGGCTCTCCGCCCGTGTACTTTCCGGATATTGGATTCACCGGGTTGGAGCGACTTCAAGTGGAAGTGGTGGAACAGCAGGAGACTCAGCGGTTTACGATACCTTTGGATTTCACCAATCCGATTCCGATTCAGACGCTCGTTGAGTTCGAGAAGGTGCGAAAGATTCCTTTTGGAAATTTTGCACTCATGAAGGACCTCGATTTTGCTGGCGTCGACTTTCAACCCATCGGATCGAGGACGAATCCTTTCATCGGAGATTTTTCAGGAAACAACTGGACCCTGAAGAACATTCGACTGGTGGGTCAGTCGACGGACGTTTTTGGTGTTTTTGGTTTGGTTTCTGGAAATATTACCTACCTGAACCTGGATCACCTGACGGTTGCCGGAAATGGCCAAGCGGTGGGTGGAGTGTTTGGATCGATTTCAGCTTCGGGTGTCGCATCGATGGTGAATGTTACCCACGGCGAAGTGGCTGGAGGATATTACCAGGGCGGCGTAGCCGGTGTGATTCAGGGCTCGCTCAAGCAGAGTTCGTTTTCCGGCAGGCTGCTGCCGTTGGCTTACGAGCGTACCGATCGAACGCTGTATTTTCCGGTGCGCGACCTCGAATCGGCCAAGGCCGGCGGTATTGCCGGAGAGTTTGGATTCAATATGGCTCCGAATCAAAAGCCCGCCCGCCGAAGCTCAGGCGAGGAGTTACCGTTCGACCAAGCGTACATGAATTCGACGATTCTTTTCCATGCCGCCAGTACCCAGCTTTCTTCGGACATGCTGAAGGTGTTTCCGCTCGGCGTCCCTCGAGATGATTCATCAGCCGAGGCCATCTTGTTTAAGCTTCTGCGGCTTCCGATTCTGAGTGCTTATGGCATTTCCAGCAGCGAGGTGGGGATGCCGATGTGGCTTGGGTCCATCGATGGAGATTCGGTTTCGTGTGGCGGTCGAGCCTGCGCGGATCCGAGGGATTGGATCTATCAGGATCTCTGCAAGAACATTTTTTCAGAAGTTCGGAACAGATCCTTCACTCTGACCGGCGAGGTATCGAACACCGGTGGAGTATTTCGGCTACCCATTCCGACGGAGCTTCTGGAGGTTCAACCCCCGGGCGGAGGTTGGAAGGGAGGCGGTCTGGTGGGCAAGAATGATCGGCCTGCAGGCAAGGCGATTGGCTTCAATACTTCGGACACCTCCGTCCTTCTGGTCGCTCCGCGGTCACGCGGCATGACGAGCGAAATCGCCTCGGCTCAGCATGTTGATCAGGCGCCTCCGGCGCCGACGACCGGTGCTGCGCCTGCCAGCGTGAATGTTCAGTATTCCGATCAGAGTTCGATCACCCTGACTGTGGGACTCTATTCTCAAGCCAATCCGAGTTTTCCCCTCACGGAAGCGACGATCGAGCCCTCTTTACCCGCGGGCCTTTCTTTGTCGAGTGCTGGGGTTATATACGGAGTTCCATCGGCGATTTCAGCTGATTCGGAATACCGAATTCGAGGCCAGCAAGCCAACGGATCGCCCGCGGAGCTCCTGCTCCGTCTGCGCGTGAATGACGTTGCTCCGTCGAACTTTCGGTATTCCAAGATTAATCCGCTCTTTTTCGTAGGCAGGCCGATTGCGGAGATGCGGCCGTTGGCCACAGGAGGTGCGATCGAGAGGTATTCAATCACGCCGGCACTGCCTGCCGGTCTGGTTCTGGACGAAACTACGGGTGTCATTTCTGGAACCCCCTCCGTGGAGCATTCGAGCTCGGATTTCGTCATCACAGCCACGAACTCGGGCGGAACGAGCTCGACCACGCTGAACATTCAGGTGCACGAGCCAAGGCCGATCGAGATCACGAATGCCCAGGTGCTCCTGCCGACACCCCGGTCTTCGGGAAATTGTCGGCTCGTTTTTCCGCAGGGCCGCGGGGCTTTCCTGATGCCTGCGGTGGCGCATGAGGCGGAAGCCGTGCCATCGGATGCCGAGGGCGTACGGCCGCCTCTGAATCCTTCTCAAGCCAATCGCGTGGCGTCGTGCGAGGAGCGGAACTATGGGTTTGCTGCGCCGGAGTACTTTCCGGCGATAGCGACTGCCGACATTCTCGCCCAACGTCAGGATTCGTCCGTGCTGCAAATCGACCTGAAGGATTTTCCGGCCGCTACCTCGGAGCTGAGCGGCGTGAGTCGACTCGTGGCCTACGGTGAGGATCGGCTGGTTCGAGTCTTCATCGGAACGACCACCTCTTCGACCGCCGAAGTTCTGGGGTTTGCTCCAGCAGACGCTCCTACCGTGGATTGCGATGGAGGTGCGCCGTGAGCCGAAGCAGGGTGCTCCTGATCTCCGGCCTTCTCGTTTCCGCTGCAGCGATTCTGTTCTGGCAGAAGCGGCCCGAAACGTCTCAGAGGGCGGCCGATCTATCGGAGACCAGTGGAGCTCGGATCGGGGCCCCGCCGTCGGTTGCTCCGGCGGCGGTATTGAAGACGATGGAGTCTTCTCGAATTCAGGCGGTTCGACGCCAGAGTGCGGAGATCTTGAAGAATCCCTCTCAGGCGTCGACCCAGGAATTCTTGATCGCTCTTCAGGAGCTCGAGCGCAAGGAGCCGGTCAGGGCCTTGAAGCTGCTTTCCGAGCGGGTGAGTGCCGCCCCACGCGATGAAAATCGCATCTACCTGCTCGGATTTCCGAATCGGTTCCAGGGCAAGAATGCCGCGCGGAAGTTTTCGGTCTGGGCGCTTCAGCAGAAGGCCCTTCAGCTCGAGCCCGAAGAGCTGCAGCTTCTGAGCGAAATGTACTTTGCGAAGCCAGGTCCGACCGAAGCCATGCTTCAGGATTGGGTGCCGATCTTGGACGCCCATGATTCGGAGAATCGGCGATACCTGATGGCGGGCCTGATGGAGCAGGTTTCCGATTCAAAGGATCGCGAGAGACTGGGGCGAAATCTTGCCAAACGGTACGACGTTCGCACGGACGAGCTGCTCGCGCGACCGGCATTGAAGGATTCCAAGATTCAGGTGGGGCGATGAACGGAGCATTCAAAACTCGATGGGGTATGCTTTCGGTCCTAGCGTTGCTGGTGGCTGCAGCGTCATGGTGGATCTGGTCGTCGCGGCAGCGCGCCAATGACCTTCCCGCGCGAGGCAAGCCCGGCCCCGATCGAGCAGAGCTGGCAAAGCTCCGGCAAAAGCTTTTGCCACAGCCGAAGGTCAGTCCTCGTGACGTGAAGAATCTTGCTGAGTTCATCGACCTCTACCAGGGCAAGGACTGGGTCGTCCGAAAGACTGCGGATGGGCGCGTGAAGCGCATTGTCGGGCTTCGAATTCCTCTGGGTGAGCTCAGCCCGGTAAAGGTTCTCGAGTTCACGCAGCAGATTGCCCCCGTTTTTGACCTCAAGAACGAGGAGCTTGCCCAGGGAGTGGAGCTCCTGCAGGACAGTCCGCTTTTGAGCCCGACCGAAGGGGTGCGTGGCTTTCGCGTGCGGCAGTATCTCGACGGCTATCCGGTCATCGATGGGTCGCTGAAAGTGTTCGTGGATTTTGCGGATGCCTCCGTGGTCGTTTTGGAAGGAGGCGATGTGCTTCGTGCGCGCGGATCGCTGCCGAAGCGGCCCGTGATCGCCGCCGAGCAGGCCTTTGAGCGGGCTCGGAAGGGTGCGAAAGAGCAGATCACGTCGCTGACCCCCAGCCCGAAGCCGGAGGTCGGCATTCTTCCGACGGGAGAGGCCGCCCTGGTTTACCGGGGCATGACCGGAGCGCCACCGAAGCAGCCGGGCAATCCCGGAGCCTCGACGGACGAGCACCATGGCGGCGGCATGGCCGAGGAGGTCTGGCTGGACGCTACTTCGGGGCAGGTGGTTCGAAAGCGCCCGATGGGAATCGAAGGCTAGCGTCAAAATGTGGTCGGCGGAGTCGCGATTTTCAGCGCGGCTGACCGCAGATTCTCG
Source organism: Bdellovibrionia bacterium (assembly GCA_044347055.1). Classification (GTDB taxonomy): domain Bacteria; phylum Bdellovibrionota; class UBA1018; order UBA1018; family UBA1018; genus CAIOHW01. Next base: position 13,782 of record JBIIXZ010000016.1, read on the forward strand.
AATGAGTGCTCCGTCCGGCTAGGGGCGGTATCAACCTGAACGCCTGAAATTCCGATGAGTTCAGCATGAATCTGACCTCCATTCTGGGATTCCTGACGGCGTACTGGGTGATCTGGAGCGGCGTGCTCGGGCCCTCTCCGAATCGCGCGATGTTCCTCGATTCGCACGCCATCGTGCTGGTGGTCGGTGGAACGCTCGCCGCGGCGATGATCGCGTTTCCTGGAAAGCGACTGCTCGGACTCTTCTCGCTGCTCATCAATGGAGTGCTCTTCAAGTCGGCGCTTCGTCCGAAGCGGCTGGTAGAAGACATGCTGACGGCAGCCACGGTGGCGCAGCAGAATCCACGCGGGCTCGTCATGCGCAAGGCGTCGCATCCGTTCCTGACCGAAGCCTACCAGCTCGTCGGTGAAGGATTCCTCGATGAGCACCAGCTCGAAGAGGTGCTGCGCATCCGTAGCGAGCAGTTCAAGAAAAACTACCTCGCTGATGCGAAGACGCTGAATGCCCTCGCCAAGTTTCCTCCCGCTTTTGGTCTTCTGGGCGCATCTGCCGGAATGATTTCGATGATGATGAGCCTCGGCAAGGGAGGCACGGACAATATCGGTCCTGCCATGGCCGTTGCCCTCGTGGCCACCTTCTGGGGCATTGCAGTCGCAAACCTGCTGCTGCTTCCGCTTGCCGACCACGCGACGCGCCTGGCGCAGGATGACCAGAGTATTCGCAAGATGATCATCGAGGGCGTGATGATGCTCAAGCGCGGCGAAGCGCCGATTCCGATGGCCGAAAAGCTCAACAGCTACCTCGATGTGGGCGCGCGCATTCCGGCGGCTGATCTCCAGCAGCTCAAGCAGCAGGTCTATGAAGAGGAACGCTCGAATAGCCAGATTCGCCGGAAGGCGGGCTGACGATGAGCATGCAGCCGCGCCAGGCTCCGCAGCTTCCGAATTCAGATGAGGCCGAAAATACTCGGCGCATCCTGACGCTCGTTCGTCCGGAGAATGCCGAGAGGATTCTTGCCGAGCGAGAGGTGACGTCGACAACGAGCAAGGCCTCGACTCATGCTGCTCACGAGGAGCATGAGGAGCACGAAGAGCATATCGATGAGCGCTGGCTCGTGTCCTACGCGGACATGATGACGCTGCTTTTCGGGCTTTTTGTCATGCTCTACTCGATGGCCGGAAAGTTCGATGTCGTCCAGCAGTCGATCCAGCAGGAGTTCAATCCGCAGGAGCAGCAGGCCAAGGCCGTTCCTGAAAAAATGGTTCCGGAAGCCGAGCTTCTGAAGGTGCAGAAGGAGCTCGAGGCCGCACGGGCGGACCTGACTGCCGCCAAGGAGCGCATCGTGCAGCTCGAGGCGGCAAACGACGAGCTGAAGAAACAGGCGGCCACTCTCGAGGCGCGAGTCGCCGAGCTCGAGGAGCAGCTTCGGCTTCGTCCGAAGGACCGAGCCGATATCACCCCAGAGAAGCTCCAGAAGCTTCTCGACGAGAACAAGGACCTGCGTGCTGAAGTGGTGGAGCTCAAGCGGCGACTCGATCAGCTGAACCAGCGCAAGATGTTCATGGCGATCGTGCTTCAATGGAATACTCCGAGCCACGACCTCGACCTTGTGGTGAAGGATCCGAAGGGCAATCTCTTTGACTTCAAGCGCAGGAAATATTCCGGAGTCCAGGGCGAGCTGACGCTCGACACGCGACAGGGCCCCGGCACGGAAGTGTGGCAGACCGAGCAGCTCGCGCCGGGACGCTATGAGCTCACGGCCACTTTCTACAATGCTTACGGCAACAAGAGCCCCGCAGAGCTGACGGTTTCCGTGTTTACTCCGCAGGGAACGAAGTCACTGCCGGCGTCGCGCCTCTCGGGATCGGGCCGCAAGCAAGTGTACGTCATCGATGTTTCGCCTGAAGGCAAGGTCCAGGTGGTGCCGTGATGAAGCGTCGATTTTTATCACTACGGTCTCTTTCGCCGGTACTAAAACCAGGTCTCGCACTTGTTACATTCGGGGTGCTTCCCGCGCTATTCGGCTCCTTCGCCCGCGCCGCCGCGCCCTGCAACTCGAAGCTCATCCAGCTTCGCGAGGTAGAATCCGGAAAACAGGCGAAGTTTCGTCTGACCTGCGAATCGCGCGGCGGGCGAAATGCGCTCGTGCGCATCGAAGGTCCTTCGGGTACGAACTGGCTCGAAAGTTCGATCGTCGAGAGCGCCGGCAAGGGCGAGAGTTGGCGCGAGTTCGAGATCAGCCTGGGCAAGGCCTCGGTCGAAGAGCGCGTGCTCGGTGAATTCACGGTGGAGCTGACCTCCGGCGAACAGAAGCTCGTGCTCGTGCAGCCGCGCGACGAGGCGCTCGCCAAAAAAGATCTCGAGCTCGAGCGTCGCGCACGCGAGCTGGAAGAGGCCAAGCGTCGTCTGACACAAGAAAATCAGAAGCTCGAGACCGAGGTCGAGAAGCTCAGGAAAAAGCAGGGTCCCAAAGATCGTCTTTCTGTTCGCCTCGGCGCCGGAGTGGGTCAGTGCTCGATTGCCGCTCCGGATCTGACCTCCGTCAGTGGCATCCAGCCGTACCTCGGAATCTGGCTTCGATCTCCCCAGCTTTTCTGGGGTGTGCATGCGTTCGGCTCGGCGATTTTCGCCATCCCTCAGGCTCTTTCAGGCACCAAGCAGTCATTCAACCAGGAGCAGGTCGGACTCAGTGCGCCGATGACGTTCGGTTCGGTGACCTTCGAACCGCAGCTCTCGCTCCTGACCTTCGGGCATGACGAGGCGTCGCAGGGCGTGAGCTTTCGCCACACGCAGTCCGCCATCGGCGCCACGCTTCGCGCGAAGGGCGCGGGCCCGTGGCTGAATATTCAGATGAGCGGTGTCGCTCCGGCCGGAGACTCGTCGATGATGATCGTCGGCGCAGGCTGGGACTTCATGTCCAAGCGCCCGTGGGGAATCGGCGGCTTTTACCAGAAGTCTCAATACCAACCGAACCAGACCGACTTTGGACAGATGCTCGGGTCGTTCTTTCTGTATTTCTAAAAGGTCGGGCCCACCTTTTGGTTCAGGTCCGCGTCATTTGATGCGCTGAGCTGCCAAAAGGTACCGTTTCTCTAAAACGACCGCTCGCAGGTGCTGATGCACTCGCCGGAGGACGACGAGGCGACGCCGAGATGCGCGCCCCAGACCGTCACGGTGTAGTCGAGCTCCTCGAAGTGCGAGTCGCCGTTGCAGTCGGTGAGGTCACGGCGTTCTTTTTCCCATGCGGCAAACTGTGCGGTGGTGAAGTCCGTATCCTGCGCGATTCGGCAGCCGACGTAGCAGTGCATTTGCTTGTCGGATTTGAAGCGCCTGCGGGCGAAGGCCTGTTCCTTCTTCACGAGGCGGAGGGCCTCAAAGGCGTGAACCGGGTTCGGCAATGGAGGACGTTTCGCGTTCCAGTCGCGGACGGTGCCGGCCCACTCGTCGTAGGTCAGGAAGCGTTCGGATTCAAAACAGGCTTGCTGCGGAACGGAAGAAGCGGGTGGCGGCATCTGCCAGGCCGGTGAAGCGGCAGCCACCTTCTCGCCAAGCCGAAGACCGAGCCGAATGCTCCTCTCCTGAAGCTCTTGGCGTTGAACGGTCGGTCCCACCACCGAAGTGATGGCCGCTATCAGGATCGAGTACTCCAGCATCCGCGAGAGGCGCTTCCACATGGAGCCGGACTCTACAAAAACAGACCAATCTAGTCAAGTACTGTAAGTGCCGGAATGAACACGATTAATGCGCTGAGCCGCCAAAAGGTACCGGATACCCTTTTGTCTTTACCCGGAAGCCCAGCCAGGCCGACAGGGCGGCGGTCAGGGCCCAGATGGCGCTCCAGGCCGCCGAGAAGGCCTCTGGGGCCACGCTCGTCACCACGTGATGGCCGGTGTGGGCGGTCTCGGGATTCACCCCGACCGCCATCATGAACACCGCCCAGGAGGAGGCCGCGAGGCTCGTGAACACCCAGCCGGAGCTTGCGGCGAGCACGCGCTTTTCGTCCGGGTTCAGGACGAAGGCGGAGAGCAGTCCGGTGCCCAGCATGAACGAAGCGCCACAGCCGGCGGCGCAGGCCACCCATCCCCAGTTCATGAGCACGGCCATGAGTCCGGCATCTCCTCCGAACGGACCGATGCCGAACTGCGGGCAGATGGCGAGCGAGAGCATCGCCGCGACGAGGTGCAGGCCCGCCACTTTCGTTCCGACTCGGGCGAGGCCCGGATTCAGGTCGCGCGTGACGACCGTGTGCACACGCTCGCGGATGACTGAAGGAGGGGTGATCGGATCAGCGCCCAAAAAGGCCTGAAACTCGGCCGAATCGTTGTCAGGGTGCTTCCTGGATTCACTCATGATTCGCTCCCTTCTTTGGTGCGTGAACGGGCTTGGCGGAGAATCTCGCCTTCAGAGTCTTGATGAGTCGACTGAATCGCTGGCGTGCCGTGGCTGGCGTGATCGAAAGCTGGTCGGCAATTTCCTCGAACGAGAGTTCGCTTTGGGTGCGGAGCTCGATGAGTCGGCGCTGGTCTGCCGAGAGTCCGTCGAGGAGCTCGGAGCTTGTGGCAGGTGCTTCGGCAGCATCGGCTGCCGGAGCTGTCGTGGATTCCCAGGCGGCGCGCGATTCGTCTTCGGAGGCGTTGGCCTTCGCCGGATTCCGCTGGTCGCGCCGCAGTGAATCGGCATGGACCGAGCGGAGAATCGTCCAGAACCAGGGCAGGAACGGCTGTGCGAGATCAAACTGATGACGGCTTTGGTGCAGCCTCAGAAAGCAGGACTGAAGCAGGTCGTCGGCCTGCTGCCTCGAGGCGAGGCGCGGGCGCAGGTAGCCGTAGGCCTTGGGCGCATGGCGCCGGTACAGCTCGTCGAAAGCGGCGATTTTTCCCTGCTGGTACAGCTGCATGAGGCTTCCGTCCGTTTCCTGTCGGAGGTCGCCGGGAAGGGGGGGCTCAACTGCGCGGGTTTCGGGGCTGGTGGCCTCCCGTTTCACTCCTGGCTCTCCTGGCGAGGAATACGTCCGGAATAAAAAAATGTGACAGGTCTTCCGGCGCTGTCACGATTCAGGGAACCGCTTCGTATTCCGAAAGAGAAAGAGGAGATTCGACCATGAAAAAGATCATTCTGAGCACCCTGTTTGCCCTGTCCCTGGCTTCCGCTGGCGGCTTTACGCCGGCTTTTGCCGATCATCATGAGTGCTCGTGCGACAAGGAATGCACTGAAAAGTGCTCCAACGGCGACCACAAGGACTGTACCTGCAAGACCTGCGATTGCGGCAAGGGAGAAGAGTGCAAGCACGGCAAGTGCTCGACGAAGAAGGGCAAAAAGGCCGCCCAGAAGGCCGACGCTGCCAAGGCCGGAGAAGCCCACGCCCACTGATTTTTTCGAATGGGGAGGGGGGGTCGGCCGCCCGTCGCGCGAGATCTCCCTTCCATCCTTGTCCAAAATGATGGTCGTCATGGCTGAACCCCTAGCAAGTTCAGGGGTTTGGCGCTAGCTCTGGAATGCTGTGACGCAATGTGTTAATTCTCCGGCATGTTTACAGAGCAGTGGAAGTCGTCTCTTTTTGCCGGAATCGCCTTTGTTCTCGTGGGCATCTGCTACGTCGCGATTGCGCAGGCCGCGCCGCTTCTGAGCATCCCGCTCTCCCGCAAATACACCAACCAGTGGATCGAATGGCCGAAGGCCGATTGCCGAGTCTCGTCGCTCCGATTTCGGGCGGCGGATTCGTCGCTCCACCTTCACACCGTGAAGATCTCTTTTGTGGGAGGCGGCCTGACGCAGCAGTTGAATCGCTTTCGTCCGGTCCTTTTTCATGGAACCGCCACCGAGTGGTTCCAGATGGTGGGCGGTCCGCGCGATGGCACCATTCCGTGCATCGACAAAATCGAAGTGTTCGCCCGTTCTGTCGGCAACAATTGGCCTGATGCCAGCCTGCAGGTCGAAGTGAAGTGAACTCCTGGGAGTTCCGCCCGATCGGCGTCATCGAATCCTGCTTCAAGGAAAAGTTCGGCATTCCGCGCCAGCCCGGACTCGCGCGCTCGGCCCCGGCAGTCATTCGTCTCGACAAGAAGGATCCTTTTCTCGCGCAATCGCTGCGCCGGCTCGAGGAGTTCTCGCACCTCTGGGTGATTTACGTCTTTCATGAGCACGGCTCGCGGAACTGGAAGCCCTCCATTCGTCCGCCACGCCTCGGCGGCGCTGAAAAAGTCGGCGTGCTTGCCTCGCGTTCTCCGCATCGTCCGAATCCGATCGGACTTTCGGCAGTCGAGCTCGTGAAAGTGGATCTCGACGATCCTGCGGGAGTTGCCATCCATGTGCGCGGCGGAGATTTTCTCGACGGATCTCCGGTGCTCGACATCAAGCCCTACCTGCCTTACGCCGACAGTATTCCGGAAGCTTCCGCAGGATGGGCGGATGAACCGATCACGAAGACTCCGGTCGAATTCACGGCGCTCGCCGAAGAGAAGATCGCTGCTTCCGAAAATGCCGAACAGCTCCGCACGATGATTACTGAAGTGCTGGAGCTCGACCCGCGCCCGGCTTTTCAGAAGCGGCGCATGCCGCCCACCAGCCCCGAAGCCCAAGGCCTCGATTTCGGCTTTGCGCTCCTGAATGTCGACGTCAAATGGCGCATCGACCAGGGCCGCTTTGTGGTGACCGACCTGAAATAGTCGGGCCCACCTTTTGGTTCAGATCTGCGTCAAAAAGGTTCACTTCTTCGGCACGTACTCGATCAGGCGCAGCTTGTCGCCCGGATGACCGAACTTGAAGATCTCGGACTCGGCAAAGCGCAGGACCGGCTCGGCGCTTGGATTGTACTTTCCGGTGACGAGGATGGCGCCAATGGCAGGCTCGATGAAATGTGCCACGTCTCCCGACGTCACCTCCGATGATTTCAGTACGGCCTGATACCGGGACATCGCTGCGTGCGCTCCTTCGGTATCGCAGTGTCGCAGCACCGCAGTCACCTCGTAGTCACTCGTCCGACCCAGGATCGTTCCTGAGCGGACTCTCGGCACCAGGCGCTCGACCCATTGGCGCATCGCCCGATCCGCCTTCTGGGCAACGAGCTCATCGGCAAAGTCAAAGATCCGCAGGATCACCACGGCAATCGACTCTTGTGGATGACGGGCCAGATGCTGGGTCTCGCGCTCGAGCGCCTCGATGAGGCCTCGCCGCGACAGCAGTCCGGTGGCCCGCTCGCGGTGGGGCGAACGAGAAACCCACTCCAGAGTTTCGGCGTCGTCCTTTCGCATGAGGCTGAGGTGAAAGCGAACACCGCCGCCGACATCGAGGGTCTGCCCCGCCAGCCACGAATACTCCTGTTCGGGCACCATCTTGGCGCCGTCGATCTGCGAGCCATTGGTACTCTTGAGGTCTCGGACGGTGACTTGAGGAAGCCCCTCCGGGTTCAGCGTCACTCGAACTTCGGCATGCCGGCGCGAGCAGATGTCTTCGTTGACCTGAATCGCCGCGCCTGCCTCTCGTCCGATCAGGAGAGGAAGCTGGGTGTCGAGCAGCGTGACTCTTCCGAGCTGTGCTCCGCTCATCTGCTGCATGACAGGGATGCGCGGGATGGCGGAAGGCTCCCACCGATTTTCGGATCCAATGATCTTCGACTTTGTTTTTTCCGAATTCGGAGTTTTTTCTGACGACATGCTTCTGATTGTCAGGATCTCGGCATGCGGCGTCAATCGTCAAAGACATGGCATTGTGGTCAATGGTTTCAGCACTGCTGACCACAGCGCACTATTGCGGAAGGGGCTCGCTACGGAATTCGGAAGATGCGTCGTGCGTTTTCGGACGTCACTCGCGCGACCTCTGCCGGGTCGATGCCTTTGATTTCGGCAAGAAAAAGTCCAGTCTGCTTGACCATGCGGGGTTCGCATTTCTTTCCGCGAAAAGGCACCGGCGCCAGGTAAGGGGCGTCGGTTTCGACCAGCAGGCGCTCGAGCGGAAACGCCTTCGCCGACTCGCGAAGATCCACGGCGTTCTTGAACGTCAGGATACCTGAAAACGAGATGTAAAAACCCAGATCGAGGCAGGCCTGTCCGAAGTCGCGCGTTCCGGTAAAGCAGTGGATGATTCCTGGAACGACGCCCGGCGCGACCCTGGCCGCATAGCGCGTGAGCTCCACGAGCATCTCCGTCTCGGCTTCTCGCGAGTGGATGATGACCGGCAGTCCGCAC
>JBIIXZ010000147.1:0-6784 GCA_044347055.1 Bdellovibrionia bacterium
GGATCCATCACCCCAATTTGAGGATCACCGTTATGGCGATGGCATCGTGGAAGGCCTACCTGGGCTCCAGCATCGGTAAAAAGAAACTGGTCGGACTGACGGGACTCGCGCTCTCGTTGTTCACCCTGACCCACATGGCGGGCAACCTGCTCATGTTCGTGAGCGCGGACGCCTACAACCTGTACAGCCACAAGCTCGTGTCCAATCCGGCCATTTATCTGGCCGAGGCGGGACTCGTGGCCTTCTTCCTGATCCACGTCATCCTGACGGTGCAGCTCACGATGGACAATCGTGCGGCACGTCCGGCGGGTTACCAGCTTGCCGCACACGGCGTGAAGAGGACGAGCTTTGCGGCGAAGACTGCGATCCTTTCCGGATCGCTGCTTCTGGCCTTCGTGGTCCTCCATCTGCAGACCTTCAAATTCGGTCCGGTCTACACGACGACCGTCGACGGAGTGGAGATGCGTGACATCTACACGCTGGTCATCGAGAAGTTTCGTGAGCCTGGTTATGTCGCCTGGTATCTGCTCTCGCTCGTGCTCCTCGGTATGCACCTGAGCCACGGGTTCAAGGCCTCGTTCCAGTCACTCGGACTCTTCGCTTCGAACCATCCGACGCTCACGAAGCTCGGCTGGGGATTTGCCATCATCGTTGCCGGCGGATTCATCACGCAGCCGCTGGCCGTTTACTTCTTCGGATTCGGAGGTTGATCATGAGCACGCATCCCAAGCTGGATTCCAAGATTCCTTCGGGCCCGGTGGAGCAGAAGTGGTCGAACCGCAAGTTCGAAAACAAGCTCGTCAATCCGGCCAACCGCCGCAAGCACACGGTGATCATCGTCGGAGCGGGACTCGCCGGCGGATCGGCTGCCGCATCGCTGGGTGAAGCCGGCTACCGCGTGAAGCTGTTCGTGTACCACGACAGCCCGCGCCGCGCGCACTCGATCGCCGCCCAGGGCGGCATCAATGCCGCCAAGAATTACCAGAACGACGGCGACTCCGTGTATCGCCTGTTCTACGACACCATCAAGGGTGGCGACTTCCGCGCCCGCGAAGCCAACGTCTACCGCCTGGCTGAAGTGTCGGTGAACATCATCGACCAGTGCGCCTCGCAGGGCGTTCCGTTTGCTCGTGAATACTCGGGCTACCTGTCGAATCGCTCGTTCGGTGGATCGCAGCTGCAGCGCACGTTCTATGCTCGCGGCCAGACGGGCCAGCAGCTCCTGCTCGGAGCTTATGGCTCGCTCATGCGCCAGGTGGAGGAGAAGAACGTCGAGCTCTTCGCGTTCCATGAAATGCTCGATGTGATCGTCGTCGACGGCAAGGCTCGCGGCATCGTGACCCGCAACCTGCGCACGGGCGAAATCACGACCCACACCGCGGATGTCGTGATTCTCGGCACGGGCGGCTACGGCAACGTGTTCTATCTTTCAACGAACGCCAAGAAGTCGAACTGCACGGCAGCCTGGCGCGCGTACAAGAAGGGCGCTTTCTTCGGAAATCCCTGCTTCACGCAGATCCACCCGACCTGCGTTCCCGTTTCGGGCGACTACCAGTCGAAGCTGACGCTGATGTCCGAATCGCTCCGCAACGACGGACGCGTGTGGGTTCCGAAGGCCAAGGGCGACAAGCGAAGCCCGAAGGACATTCCGGAGTCCGAACGCGACTACTACCTCGAGCGCATCTATCCGGCTTTCGGCAACCTCGTTCCGCGTGACGTTGCTTCTCGCGCCGCAAAGGCGATGTGCGACAAAGGCCATGGCGTCGGTGAGACCGGTCTTGCCGTGTACCTCGACTTTGGCGATGCGGTGAAGCGCATCGGCAAGGAGGGCGTCGCCAAGAAGTACGGCAACCTCTTCGAGATGTACGAAAAGATCACGGGCGACGATCCGTACGAAGTGCCGATGCGGATTTATCCGGCCGTGCACTACACGATGGGTGGCCTCTGGGTCGACTATAACCTCCAGAGCACGATTCCAGGCCTGTTCGTCATCGGCGAAGCCAACTTCTCCGATCACGGCGCAAACCGCCTCGGCGCTTCGGCGCTGATGCAGGGTCTCGCCGACGGCTACTTCGTGGTTCCGTATTCGATTGCCAACTACCTGGGCGGCGAGAAGCTGGCTCCCGTCTCCTCCGATCATGAGGCCTGCAAGGCAGCGCTCGCGGACGTGAAGGGTCGCGTGCAGAAGTTCCTCTCGATCAAGGGCAAGCAGACTGCGGATTCCTTCCATCGTCGGCTCGGCAAGATCATGTGGGACGAGTGCGGCATGGCCCGCAATCGTGCCGGCCTGACGAAGGCGATTGCCGACATCCAGAAGCTTCGCGAGGAGTTCTGGTCGGACCTGTTCGTTCCGGGCACGGGAGAGGAGCTCAACCAGGAGCTCGAGAAGGCGGGCCGCGTGGCTGACTTCCTCGAACTCGGCGAGCTGATGTGCCGTGACGCTCTCGAGCGCGAAGAGTCGTGCGGCGGCCACTTCCGCGAGGAGTACCAGACGCCGGAAGGCGAGGCCCTTCGCAACGACGAGAAGTTCACCCACGTGGCGGCCTGGGAGTACCAGGGCGAGGGCAAGGCTCCGGCTCGCCATCAGGAAGAGCTGACTTTCGAGAACATCCACCTCGCTCAGCGAAGCTACAAGTAACCGAGCAGCACCAAGTTAGGGGAGACTGATATGAACACCTCCAAGCAAATGACCCTGAAACTGAAAGTGTGGCGCCAGAAGAACGCAAAAGCGGAAGGCCGCTTCGTCGACTACACGGTCGAGGGCGTGAACCAGGCTGCATCGTTCCTCGAGATGCTCGACGTCCTGAATGAGCAGCTGATCCGCAAGGGCGAAGAACCCGTGGCTTTCGATCATGACTGCCGCGAAGGCATCTGCGGCTCGTGTTCCATGATGATCAACGGCTGCGCCCACGGCGACATGCCGCGGACCACGGCCTGCCAGCTTCACCTCCGCCACTTCAAAGACGGCGACACCATCGTCATCGAGCCGTGGCGCGCGCGCGCTTTTCCGGTGATCAAGGACCTCGTGGTCGATCGCTCCGCTTTTGATCGCATCATTTCGGCGGGCGGGTATGTGTCGACCAACGTCGGAAACGCGCCCGAAGCGAACTCGATCCTCGTTCCGCAGCAGAGTGCGGAAGCCGCGATGGACGCTGCCGCCTGCATCGGCTGCGGCGCCTGTGTTGCCCAGTGCAAGAACGCCTCGGCCATGCTCTTTGTCAGCGCCAAGGTCAGTCAGATGGCCCACCTGCCGCAGGGACAGCCGGAGCGCTCACGCCGTGCCCGCAACATGGTGGCCCAGATGGACAAGGAAAAGTTCGGAGCCTGCTCGAACACGGGTGCCTGCGAAGCCGCCTGTCCGAAGGGCATCAAGCTGACGAACATTGCCCTGCTGAACCGCGAGCTGGCTCGCGCCCAGGTCAAGTCCTGACGATGGAACGCTTCGCGCGAGTTGCCGCTGAAGCCCTGGGTCGGGCGCTCGAGATGCCGCTGACGGCGGCAGATCTGGAGACTCCGCCGGATCCGACGATGGGGGATTTCGGATATCCCTGCTTCAAGCTCGCCAAGCAGTTCCGCAAGGGGCCGCCGCAGGTGGCGGCGGAGATCGCATCGAAAGTGGTCGGTTTGCCGGCCGAAATTTCGGTGAAGGCCGTGGGACCGTATGTGAACTTTACGGTGCGTCCGGATGCGATTGCCTCGGCGCTTCTCTCGGACATTCTCGCAGGCTCGGGCCTCGGGTCGTACGGCTCACTTCCTTCGAAGACGCGCGGCAAATGGGTGCTCGAGTACTCGAGCCCGAACGTCGCGAAGCCCTTCAATATCTACCACCTGCGCACGACGATTCTCGGTGCGGTGCTCGATCGTATTGGTCGATTCCGCGGCTTCGATGTCGTGTCGATCAATCACCTGGGCGACTGGGGCACGCAGTACGGCAAGCTCGCGATTGCGTTCCGCGAGTACGGCAAGGATCTTCCTTCCGAGCCGTCGATCGATGATCTGGTGTCGATCTACGTCAAGTTCCACAAGGCCGTGGAAACCAATCCGGCGCTCGAAGACGAAGCTCGCCAGGCGTTTTTGAAGCTCGAGCAGGGTGATGCGGCGATGACCGCGCTCTGGAAGAAGTGCGTGGACATTTCGCTTCGTGAGTTCAATCGCCTCTACGCGCGTCTCGGCGTGAAGTTCGACCACATCTGGGGCGAGAGCCACTACACTGAGTTTCTTGCGCCGATGATTGCCGACCTGAAAAAGCGCGGCATCCTCGTCGAGAGCGAAGGTGCGTGGGTCGTTCCGGTCACCGATCGCGACGGCAAGGAGCTGCCTCCGTGCATCCTCGAAAAATCGGACGGCGCGACGATCTACGCCACGCGCGACGTTGCGGCTGCGAAATACCGCCAGGAGAAGTTTGCGTTTGATCGCATGAGCTACATCGTGGGCGGCGAGCAGCGCCTGCATTTTCAGCAGGTTTTCGGCGTGCTGCGGAAGATGGGCTTGGAGTGGGAATCCAAGTGCGAGCACGTGCCGACGGGGCTGTACCGCTTCAAGGATGCGAAGATGAGCACCCGCAAGGGCAACTTCGTGACCCTGGAAGACGTGCTGGAGCTCGCGCGCGACCGCGTGAAGGAAGTCCTGGCCGCTCGCGAGGGCATGAATCTGTCGGCTTCTGAAATGGAAGCGATGGTCGAAGCCATCGGTGTGGGCGCCGTGTTTTTCCACGATCTGCATTCCGATCCGGCGCGCGACCTCGAATTTGATGTCGAGCGCGTGGTGGATTTCGAGGGCGAAACCGGACCCTACCTGCAGTACGCGCACACGCGCTGCCTGAGCATCCTGCGCAAGGCCCGCGAGAGCGGCGAGCTCGTGGGTGAGGTGAAGTTCAATGCGGCGTGGGCTGGCGAGCTGAAGACTGCGGAAGAAATTGGGCTTCTGAAGACACTGGGGCAGTTTCCGCTGCATCTCGAGCGCACGCTGACGTTCGCCAAGGCGAGCCAGCTCGCGCATTACCTGATCGATGTGACCAAGGCCTTCGGTTCGTTCTACCGCGAATGCCACGTCCTGGGTCAGGGTGCTGCCGTCACCGGCTCGCGCCTGATGCTCGTCGAGGCTACTCGCCGAATCCTCGCCCAAGGCCTCGGCCTGCTCGGCATCCCGCTTCCGGAGCGGATGTAAGGCAAACGGGTTCCGGACCCTTTTGGCAGCTCGGGGCGTCATGAGGCAGGGCTACGAGAATCTTCGCTGGATGATGACGAGCCCGAGCCTGCTCTCGGCTGAGTCTTCGCTGGGGGTCTCGGATTCTGAATGCTCGGGGTTCATGCAGGCTGCGGCTCATCAACTTCAGGCCATCGAAACGGATCCTGCGTCGTTTGAAGAGTTCATCATTCGGCACCGGAAATCCGGCCGCCTCGGCAATCTCTTCGAAGCACTTCTGCAGTTCTGGCTCGAGCGACTGCTCGGCGTCCGCGATCTCGCTGCGGGCGTGGCGATTCGTGACGGCGGTGCAACGCTCGGCGAGCTCGATTTTGTGTTTCGTTGGCCCGAGGGGGACGTCGAGCACTGGGAAGCCGCCGTCAAATTCTTCATGTGCATCGCTCCGACGCCGGAGCTCGCCGTGCGAGCGGACGCGTTTGTCGGCCAGGCGCTCGTCGATCGCCTGGATCGCAAGCTCGCGCTTTCGATTCAGAAGCAGCTTCCGCTCGCGCAGCATCCGCGAGCACGCGAGCTTCTGGCTGAGCGGGGCTTCTCGGGTCCGATTCGATCGAGGCTCTTTTTCAAGGGCAGGCTTTTTTATCCTCTCTCGTGGGACTGGCGCCGGGTTCCTGCTCCTCCGGAGGTCTCGCCGCGCCACGAGCGCGGGTGGTGGATCTCGTGGGAGGGTGAGTCTTCGCTCGAGCGGCTGCTGTACGCCGATCAACGAGCGTTTGAAAAGTCCGGCCCTCGTGCGTGGGTGCTGCTCGGCAAGGAGCGCTGGATGGGGAGGGTGAGCGAACCTGCAGGATCTTCCGAAGTCTTGGATCACCAGCAGCTTCGAGAGCTGCTGGATCTTCATTTCGCCTCCAGTACAAACGCAGTCCAGCTCGCGCGCGTCGAGAAACTGGAAGATGGCTCGTGGCTCGAGCCGGCCTTCGATGAGGGGTTGGGGCGAGGAATGGTTCTGATGCCCGGATGGCCCAAGAGTGTCAGGTCGTTCGATTCGTCAGCGTGAGAAGAGCCGGACGGAGTCGGTGAATCCCGGCCAGCGCGGAAGCTCGATCGTGCGTTCGAGCCGAAATTCGCTCTCCAGACGATCATGAAATGCTGCCGACGCGGTTCTTCCTCGCCATTCTCCGATGTACACGACACGGCTGCCGCTAAAATGAGCCAGCGCATTTTCGGCCATCGGCTCATCGAGCGGCGGCCAGATGAGCAGGAGCGTTCTTTCGGCGAGATCCGGAAGCTCGCTCATCAGTTCTGGTGTGCCGTATTCGACTTCACTCCAATGCGGACCGGCGCCGGAGTTGGAGTCCCAGCAGTTGATCCGTGCTCCGGCCTGCCGCAGGAGCCATCCCCAGTATCCTGTTCCGGCTCCCATCTCGAGAAGGGGCGAGAGCTGCGCGATTTCCTGTACCACCTCGTCTGAGGGTATCGCCCAGGAATAGGCCCAGAGGAGTTTCTTGCGCGAAGCCTCGAGACTCTCGGCATCGATCTTCGAGGAGAACAGCGTGCGCGTGAGCTCGAAGTAGGGATTCAGGATCGGCAGCATTTCAGTTCTCGTTTCCTGCGGGAGGTGAAGCGACGGGCAGGCTCCATC
>JBIIXZ010000017.1:0-21595 GCA_044347055.1 Bdellovibrionia bacterium
CGCCCTGGTCGTTGGCCAGCATCTGGTCGAAGGCGGCTCCGACCTCGGGACTGATCTGATGCGGATCCAGGAGCGTCAGTGTCGGATCCCAGACCATGCCCAGCTGAGGCTTTGAATCGAACGAATAGTAAATCATCGACGAATCAGCTCCGATTTCGAGCCCGATCAATGCTGCAAGTCGATCGAGATACACGGAGGCCCCGAGTACTCCCTTGACCGACCCATCACTGGCCAGGATCGGGACGGCAACGACCGCCACGCTTTTTCCGGTGGACCGGCTGACGAGCAGCTCGCCCATGATGCGTTGGCCGGCGATCACGCGCGGAAAGTAATTTCGATCCGCGAGGCTCGAGTCCTCTCGGTTTCCATCGAGCGTCCAATACTGGCCGCTCGGAAGTGCGTACCAGAGGGCGGAGTCGATCGTTGAAGAGCGCAGCTGCGCAAGTACGACCTGGATGCGATCCCAGTTTCCGGATTTTACGGCATCCGTCGTCGATGCAAATTCAAGCTGGTGGACGAGCTCAAAGAGGTGCCCCTCGGTGAGAGAAATGAGTGCTGAAAGCAGGGTGCTGGCACGAACCTGCGGCTCATCCGCCAGGAGCGGAGTGGGAAGCGGCGGCGCCGCGGGCGAGTGGACCGGAGTGGGCGCGGTTTCCGTTGGAATCGGCGTTGGATTGAGCTGGCTTCGAGCCAGCGGCACGGCAGCAGCAATGACACCGACCGCAGCCAGCCATTTCAAGGAACGATACATGGGTGAGAGCAGTGCAATGCCCGCTCCTGCCCTGGAGTCAGACGACCTGTCCTGCTGCCCAGGCCGAAGCCCACGCCCACTGGAAGTTGTAGCCCCCCAGCCAGCCGGTGACATCCACGACTTCTCCAATGAAGAAAAGTCCGGCAACCTGCCGTGCCTCGAGTGTCTTTGAAGAGAGCTCGTCGGTATCCACTCCTCCCCGGGTGACTTCGGCCTTCGAGTAGCCGACGGTTCCTGCGGGAACGAAGGTCCACTCCTTCAGCAGCGAGCAGAACTGTTGGAGCGCCTTTTCGGAGACCTGCGGAAGCGGAAGCTCCGATGGAAAATGCATCGCGCAGAATTTTTCGGCAAACCGCGAAGGAAGCAGCTCGCAGAGCAGGTTCTTCACCTGCCCGCGGTTGCCGGATCTCTTCTTTTCCATGAACCACTCGAACGGATCCTTTCCTGGCAGCAGATCGACCTGCACCTCATCGCCCGGATACCAGTGGAGCGAGGCCTGAAGTGCGGCAGGTCCGCTGAGGCCCGCATGAGTGAAGAGGATGTTTTCTCTGAAGGACTTGCCATTGCATCGAATGATGACATCGATCGAGAGCCCGGCCAGCTCGCGAAGGCTTGCCGTGTCGCTATCCTGAAACGTAAAGCCGTCGAGTGCCGGCGCGCGCTCAATGAGCTTGAGTCCGAATTGCTTCGCAATCTCGTATCCGATTCCGGTGGCTCCGATCTTCGGGATCGAAAGGCCACCCGTGGCCACGACGAGCGACTCGCAATCCACGCTGTCGGGCACCCCGGCACGCGAGACATGCACGCGAAAGCGCAGAGGCGCTGATTCAGGCGGCAGCTGCTCAATCCGCTCGATCCTGGTGTTCATCGAGAATTCGGCATCCGCCCACTCGCACTCGGTTCGAAGCAGATCGACGATGTCCTGGGCGGAGTGGTCGCAGAACTGCTGGCCAAGCTTCTTCTCGTGGTAGGCGATTCCATGGCGCTCGACCATCTCGATGAATTTCGCGGGGGTGTAGCGCGAGAGGGCGGACTTGCAGAAATGCTCGTTCTTCGACACGTAGTTTGCCGGACCAGCGCCGAGGTTCGTGAAGTTGCAGCGTCCTCCACCCGAGATCAGGATCTTTCCGCCAAGCTTCGATGCGTGGTCGATCAGCAGCGTCTTGCGGCCGCGCTTTCCGGATTCGATCGCGCACATCATGCCGGCGCCGCCGGCTCCGAGAATGACCACGTTTCGGGGTGTCATGGACTCAGGCCTTATCTCAACAGGGCGCCTCGTGCTAGCATCGCGGTATGTTCATTGCCACGCTCGACAAGCTCCGCTGCCCGAAGCCCCGCTGTGAAGGCCGCCTCACCGTGCGCCAGGGTGATGGCGAGCCGGACATTCGGAGCGGCATGATCGAGTGCACGAAATGCCGCAAGCTCTATCCGATTCTGGAGGGAGTGGCCGTGCTCGTCGAGGATCCGCGCGAGTACGTGCTGGCGCATGTGAAGGGCGTTTCGGCCTGCGTTCCTGACGAACAGATTCCGAAGGCCTGGCGCGGAGAATTTGCCGAAGCTCGCGACGAGCTGGTTGCCGAGCACATCGAAGAGGACCTCGAGGCCGAGCGCGTGACGTCGCTTTACGTGATGAACCATTACCTGCATGCCTCGGAAAACATCGAATGGTGGAAGGGCCGCTCAGGCGCGTTCAGCCCCGAGATCGATGAGCTGGTCCGGCGGTTCTGGGATCACGGCCCTTTCTCGCGGATTCAGCACTGGCTGGAGTCCATTGCCGTGCCCGCGCACGGCTGGAATGTGGTCGAACTCGGTTGCGGGGTGGGGGGGCTTGAGCCCCGGCTTCGCGCGAGGACCAAGAGCTACCTTGGAGCCGATAGCTCGTTCGCGAGCATTGCCATTGCTCGCCACCTTGCCCTCGGCTGCGCGTACCGAGGCCGGATTCGGTTTCCGGAAGATTTGCTTCAGGGGCCCGTCTCGCGCGAGCTCTCGATTGCCACTCCGACGATGCCGGCAACCTCCTCGGATTTCATCGTCACCGACATCGAAGGCGCGGCGCTCGTTTCCGGCGCATGGAATCTCTCGATCGCCCTGAACGCCATCGACATGCTGGAAGAGCCCGACGTTCTGCCTCAGCTTCAGTCGCGTCTGGTGGGCCCAGGCGGAAAGGTCATCCAGAGCGGTCCCTACATTTGGCACGAAGTCGTGGCACGCGAGCTTCGCTCACGGCTCCCCAAGGCCGTTCGTGACTCCGCGCAAGCCGTTGAATGGCTCTATGAGCAGGCCGGACTGAAGGTCGAGCGGCGGGAGGGGCAGATTCCGTGGCTGTTTTTCAAGCACCTGCGGCAGATCGAGCTCTACTCGGTGCACCTGTTTTTGGCTGAAAAGATCGGCCGGAAGTAACCACTCAAATCACATCAAATCGCATCATCATTTCTCAGGTCTCGTTGGTCGCCTGAGTTCGCTCGCATCGGCATAACCGTGTTCACGGGAATGGCCCCGAAACGAGGAGATGACGATTCATGAAGTCTGCCCACACCGTCACGATCTCGGCGATCCTGCTCGGTGCCGTCTCGGCATGCAGCTTCCGCGAGCTCAAACAAGCCGTTCCACCCATGGCGATCGCCAAGCCCGGCGCCATCGACTTCAGGCTGGTGTCGGTCGCGGTCTTCCAGCCGCAGTGCGTGGACTGCCATGGAGCGAAGGGGGGCGTCTCGGTCGAGACTTACGCAGAGGTCCTGCGAAACCTCCAGGCCATCAAGGGCGTGGTTGAAAATCGGCAGATGCCGCCCCGCTCTCCGCTCTCGCAGGACGCGCAGAACCTGGTGCTTCAGTGGATTGCGGACGGAGCGCCTGAAGTGGTGGATGCCGCGCCGGAGCCTCGTCCTCCGTCGCCCCCAAAGCCCCCCGAGCAGCCGCCTGCTCCCGGCAATCCGGACCCGGTCCTGACTCTGGATTTCGAGACCGTTTCACGGGTGGTGCTTCGGCCGAGTTGCACGAGCTGTCACGGAACCAAGGGAGGCGTGAATCTACAAACCTATGCGGACGCGGTGAGCGACCTGCAGCTTCTGAAAGACGTGGTCGAATCCGGTGACATGCCCCCGCGATCCAGGCCGAAGCTCACTGATCTGCAGAAGAAGACCCTGCTCGACTGGATCGCCCTGGGGGCTCCTGAACGGTCATCGGCGGTCACTCCTGTGCCACCATCGCCCCAGCCCCCTTTGCCGCCACCATCGCCGCCTGTGGTGCTCCAGCCGACGTACCAGTCGCTGGAACGCCTGATTTTTCGTCCTCGCTGCGTAGGCTGCCATTCGGCGGGAAGTCGAGCCGAGTGGCTGAAGCTCGATTCGTGGGACGCCATCGTGAATGGTTCGTCCGATGATGACGAGTACGATGATGACGATCACGAGCAGGAGCGTGGGCTTCGCCGAAGTCGACTGATTGATCTCGAACGTCCGGAGCGGAGCAAGATCGTTCGAGTGGTCACCGACGATAACGAAGACGAAAAAATGCCTCCTCCATCATCGAACAAAAGGCCCTTGGATGCGGCAGAGTTGCGGGCGCTCGTGGATTGGATCGCCCAGGGTGCAAAGAACAACTGAAGGTGAAGCCGAACTGTAAACCCAGCCAAAGAAGGAGAGTCGAAATGAAGACGACGAAAACGAAAGCGACGAAAATCATTCGGATCAGCGGGCTGATGATGGTCGTGTCCGCGTGGAGTGCCGCCGCATTTGCTGTGACGGTGTCGGTGAGCCCGAGCCAGGGCGTGGTGGAATTCGATGCGATCGGAAGGCCGAGCATGCTGAAGATCCACGGAGTGGGCACCGGGCCGGAGGGCTCGTTCTCGATCGAAAAAGGAAAGCTCGTGGGCGAGCTGTCGTTTGACCTGAACTCACTCGACACCGGTATTTCTCTCCGAAACAAGCACATGAAGGACAAGTACCTGAAGACGGGCGAGCATCCGAAAGCCGTCCTTCGGCTGGATCCGGTCGAGAGTCTCGGAACGTGGAGCGCCGCTTCTGAAATCCGAAATGCGGCATTCACCGGAACCCTCTCGCTCAGTGGCAGCAGCAGGCCGGTGAGCGGGACGGTGAGCATCACGCCCGTGGCCGGAAAGTCGAGCATCGAGGCCAGCTTCGGACTTCGGCTGACTGATTTCGGAATTGAACTCCCGAGTTTCGCCGGCGTGACCGTGGCCGACCAGGTCCAGATTCAGGTCAAGTTGAGCGAGGTCTCTTCTCCGGGAGGGGTGAAGTGAAATTCAGGGCGACACTCCTGCTGACCTCGCTTTTTTCGCTGGGCTGGCCGTCGCTCGCCGTCGCGTTTCCTGAGTTGACTCGCCATGGATACGTCAACTGCACTGCCTGCCATGTTTCTCCGGCGGGAGGAGGCGCGATCAACGAGTATGGCCGCGAGCTCAGCAAGGAAGTGCTCAGCATGTGGGCCCGTGAGTCCGAGCAGCAGATCGGCCACGGGCTCATCCCCGCGGAGAAAATTCCCTCGAACGTGATCCTCGGCGGAGATGTGAGGGTGATCCAGACCTATCGGAACAATGCGCGGGTTCGCGAGGCGCAGTTCTTGACGATGCAGGCCGATCTCGAAGCAGGGTTTCGCCTCGGTAAATTCACCATTTCCGGCCGTGCAGGAAGGGTAGAGCGAGGCAACGAGGAGTCGATCGAGTTTCGCCAGGGCTACCTGATGGCTGACCTGAGCGATGAGGTCCACGTCCGTGTCGGAAAATTCCAACCCGTCTTCGGCCTGAACATTCCGGAGCACTTTACCGCCATCAAGCGCATGATGGGCTTTGCCCCTTATAGCGAGACCCGGAATCTTGAAGTTTCGTGGACCGGCGAGCAGTGGAGCCTGTTCTCCACCGTGTTCCTGGAGGAGGACCAGGCCCAAGTGGGAAGGATCGGTCGTGGCAGCGGTTTTTCGCAGCAGCTCACGACCTCCTTTCTGGGGCGCGACCGTACCGGGTTCAGCCTGATGGGGGCAGAGACGGAACTGGGCCGGATGGAAGCCGTGGGCTTCCATACGAACTTCGGCATCACGCATGACTGGTTTATCCTCGCCGAGCAGGATCTGCGCTGGGACCGGGCGCCCGGAGGGGCGGCTCGTCCACAAAAGGCGCGCTATGTCCGTCTGGGGCATGAGCTTCGCCAAGGGGTGGTCCTCTCGCTGCTTCATGAAGATGCCGAGACCTCGGGCAATAATGGTCTGGGACTTCAGTGGTTTCCCAGGCCCCATCTGGAGCTGAACGCCCAGTTTTTCAAGACTTGGAACGAGAAGCTCTCCCCAGCTGGGGGCGAGACGGGGTTCTTTCTGGCGCATTATTACCTATGATCATGATGGGATTTGACGTGATTGGCTCGGCGCGTTATCAGCCCGGCATGCGATCGGCGAGCAGTCGGTTTTATGCCGGAGATTACCAGGGTGCGCTGAAGCTTCTGGCAAAGCAGCCTCGGACCTCATCGACGGCCTCACTCGAGATCGGAGCACTGGTTTTCACCGGCGATATTGCGGAAGCGGAGGGGCTCTTTCGAAAGAGCTTCGAAAATCGCCCCGGTTCCGGCGGCAAATCGAGGATCACGGATGGAGAGGCGGAGGCCCGGTTCTTTCTGGGCATCGGCTTCGTTCGATCCGCCCGGAACTCGCGGGGCGCATCGCTTTTTGCGGAGAACCTGGCTCGGACGTTTCGAAGCGGAGGAGGCGAGGCGCGAGCGATCGCCCGGTTCTATGCCTGGCAGGGGGCAGCGTTTTTCAGGTTCTTTCAGGCCCGTTTCGAGCATTCCTCACGACTGGCGGAACAGGCGCTCGTTGCCGCCAGCGAGGCGAGGTTTCACTACGGAAAGATCCTGGCGCTGGATCTGCTGGGACACTCCTTCTGCCAAAGGGGGCAGGTGAGCCGCAGTCTCCTGCACTTCGAGAAGGCCGAAAAACTTGCCGCGACCGTGGGCAACGGTGGAATCCTGACCGCGATTCGGATCTCGAAGCTTCGGTTTCGCTGCCAATTCGGCCTGTCTCTGCAGACGGCAGAGCGCGATCTCGAGCGAGCCCTTCGCGAACTCGAACCGACCGATACTTATTCGCAGGCCGAGCTCAAATTGGAGCTTGCGCGTCAATGGGTCCTGCGGGGCAGGAATCATCGTGCACGCCGGCTTCTTGAAGAGTTTGGCGAAGAGGTGCATCGACACCGCAACTCTCAACAGTCCGCCGTCTACCAGCTTCGAGTGGCGCACACGCTTTTCCTGATGGGACAGCAGTCTGCGGCTCTGACTCTTGCCCGCAGCGCACGTGCCGCACTCGATTCTCGAGTGGACCGAATGTACATTGCCCAGCTCGAGGGGCTCGAGAATAAGATCCAGGGAGCACTGGCAGGGCAGAGGGGTGAGCGAGCTGCGGTCAACCACCTGGACGGCCGGATCCGATCTCGGCCCACGCTTCAGCAGAAATCGACCGAGGACGTCATCGGTGACTGGATGGATCGTGTCGTACATGAAGGCGAGGGTGCCCTCCTCGGGTTGGTCAAGAGCGGCCTTCACGGCCTGATTCCTCTCGCGCTCCGAATCTCCGCTTCGGAGAGCGCGTTGATTCCAGGGCCCATCAAGGGAATGGTGATCCTGTCGTGCGAGGGTGACGTGCGCGTCATCCATGAGGGATGGTCTCCATCGTTGACGAAGCTCATTCGTGCCCTGTCGTCGGGCGAGTTTCGATCGAAGGAAAAGCTCGTTCAGCTGGCCTGGGGGTATCAGAAGTACCATCCGGAAAGGCATGATGGACTTCTGCATGGTTCGCTTTCGCGAATGAGGAGTCTGCTGGGCGAGTTCTCATCCTGGATCGAGGGTTCCGAATCAGGCTATCGCCTGAAGCCGGAAGTGCGGGTGATGGAAGGAACGGCTGGCGCCAAACGCGCTCCGTTGCCCGTGTTTCAGAGGCCGGAGCCGATTCGCGAGGCAGCGCCCGGGCCCGATTCGACCTGGAATATTCGCCAGTACCAGGCACTTCAGTTGATGCGTCAGGGAAGCTTTTTGGGTGTCACCGAGTACTCTCGCCGTTTCAAGGTGTCGAAAATCACCGCCAGCCGTGATCTCGGCGGGCTTCATGCTTCGGGAGCCGTTCGTAAGTTGGGACGGGCTCGGGCAACCCACTATGGTTTGATTTGAGGAGGAGCGGAAGATGAGAAAGTCGGCTTTGATGATGATGGCGCTGCTGGTCGCGGGTTCCGTGCAGGCTGCCCGACCCATGAGGGGAACGTATGAGATTCCGGTCCAGGACCCGGCGCTCGAGCCGTATGCCAAGTTTCCGGTCAAGTTCAAATCGGAGCAGTACGAAAGCGATCCGAATAGTTTGGAGTTTCCGCTCCCGGAGGAGCTGGTCGGAACGCCGACCACGATCCGGATGGAGAAAACGGACCCCGCCACCGGGACCTTCGTGGGCGAAGGTGCCGAGGGAGGTTGCGAGCGTTCTGGTCGCATGCTGATCTGCCGCATGGCCTTTAGTGGGCTTCCATTCGACCCGGCTGCATCAGACGCCCTGATCGATGCTCGATTCGGGGTCGCCGAAGCGGGATTCCGAAAGAAGGTGGCCGAAGTGTTTCGATCTCAGCCGATCGGTATTCTGAAGTACCGACTGCGGGGACGGTCGGACTAAAGCCTTACAATCTCATGCTGTTGCCGCATGTTGCCGCCGCCCGGCAGGTGGCCGAGAATTACCTCGGTGAATCCGTCCACCCGTGGTACTCTACGGGAGTTAGTCGAACTGCCTTCTTTCGAGTCTGCGGGCATAGTGCCCATATCCTCTGAAGTGGCTCCCAGCACCTTTTGGAGGTTTTATGGGTAAGAAACTGTATGTCGGCAATCTGCCGTACGCTGCTACCGAACAGGCTCTCACGGACGCTTTCGCTCAGTGCGGAACCGTGGAATCCGTCAAGATCATCACCGACCGCGAAACCGGTCGCAGCAAGGGCTTCGGCTTCGTCGAAATGTCCTCGGACGCTGAAGCGGCCGAAGCCATCACGAAGTTCCATGGCGCTGACTACGACGGCCGCGCCATGACCGTCAACGAAGCCAAGCCGATGGTTCCGCGTGAAGGCGGCGGCGGCGGCGGTCGCGGTGGATTCGGCGGCGGCGCAGGCCGCGGCGGATTCTCCGGCGGCGGACGCGGAAATCGCTACTAATTTCGATTAGAGTTTCCATAGCAGAGGGAAGGCATCGCATCACGCGGGCCTTCCCTTTGTTTTTCACGAAGGAGTCGTGTCATCGCAAAATCCAACAAGCTGACCCAGGCCAAACGGAATCGTGAGCGCGCTCGCGCCGAGCACCATAAGAATAAAGAAGAAAAGAAAGCTGTTCGCGATGAACAGCGCAAGGAACGCGCCGAGCTCGTCGCATCCGGTGTGGATCCCGACCTTGAGGGAATTGTTCCGGGGCCGCAGGCTCCGCTCGAAGATTAAAAACGAAGGCTCAGGCCTTCTTCAAAAAGCAGGTCTTGAGCACGAGCGTGCTGCCGTCAACGCGGCACTCGATGTTCTGTGGATCATCAATCAGGTGGATCTTCTTGATCAGGGTTCCGCGCTTGAGGTCGCTTGAGCCACCCTTGACCTTGAGGTCCTTGATCGTCAGGACCGAATCGCCTTCCTGAAGCTCCGCCCCGTTGGAGTCGAGCACTTTCATCGAGGCGGCGCCTTCGGACTGCTCGCCTGCCTGCAGTAATGCCAGTAGCTCGCCCAACCATCGGCGGGCCTCATCTTCTTCCGCAAACCAGCGATTCGAGATCGTGCCGAGCTCCTCGACCGAGAAGTCGGTCTGCGAGATGGCGTCCTGGAGTTGGGAGATCAAGCGGCGCTGAAGATCAGTCGAGGCGGCCTTCCTGTAGCTTAGAATCACAGCCTGCTCGCCGCCCGGATCCGCATCGAAGAGGATGGTCGACAGGAACTGGCTGAGGTCAGGCAGGTGCTAGAGGTTCATGCTGCGACGAGCTTAGGGGGCTGCAGCTGCTTTGTCGACCTGCCAGCTGGAAAAGTCGGGAGATTTCGCTTAGGCATGTCACTCCATGATCGCCATCTCAGGTCTCCACAAGCAGTACGGCACCAAGGTGCTCTACAAGAACGCCAGCCTCCAGATCAAACCGTCCGAAAAGATCGGACTGGTCGGCCCCAACGGGGCCGGAAAGACGTCGATCTTTCGGATCATCGTCGGAGAGGAAGGCTACGATTCGGGAACGGTCTCGAAGCCCGACAGCTGGGTGGTGGGATACTTCTCGCAGGACGTGGGCGAGATGAAGGGCCGCACGGCGCTTGAGGAAGTGATGGCGGGCGCCGGACGCGTATCGAAGCTTGCCGAAGAGCTGCATCACATCGAAAAGCGCCTCGGCGAGCTTGCCGAAGATCCGGGAGATGGATCGGAAATGGAAAAGATCCTCGAGCGCTTCGGAGAAGTTCAGCTCGAGTTTGAAAGCCGAGGTGGCTACGACCTTGAGGCGCGCGCCAAGGAAATTTTGACGGGTCTGGGCATCCATCCCGAGGATCACGGCAAGCGCGTCGAGGCCTTCAGCGGCGGCTGGAAGATGCGTATCGCGCTTGCGAAGATCCTCGTCCTGCAGCCGGACGTCCTGCTTGCCGACGAACCGACCAACCATCTCGATCTCGAATCCATCGTGTGGCTCGAAGAGTGGCTGCGCAATTTCAAGGGTGCGCTCCTGATGACGAGCCACGACCGCGAGTTCATGAACCGAATCGTCACCCGAATCGTCGAGGTCTCGCAGCAGACGATCAATTCCTATTCGGGCAATTACGACTTCTATGAGCGTGAGCGCGAAATCCGAATGGACCAGCTCCTCGCGGCAGCGAAGAAGCAGGCGGACATGCTTGCCAAGGAAGAGGAATTCATCGCGCGCTTTGCAGCGCGTGCTTCACACGCGGCTCAGGTTCAATCGCGGGTCAAAAAGCTCGAGAAGATCGATCGCATCGAGGTGCCTGCGGAAGAAAAGGCAATCCAGTTTGAATTTCCGGTTCCGCCTCGCGGTGGAAATGACGTGGTCAAGTTCGCATCGCTGGGCAAGATCTGGCCGCGCGAGGATGGTTCGGAAAGAATCGTCTTCTCGAACGCAACCGGGCTGGTGAAGCGCCAGGACAAGGTGGCCGTTGTCGGAGTAAACGGCGCGGGCAAATCGACCTTCCTCAAGATGATCACCGGATCGGCGGAGCCGACTTCCGGAACGCTCAACCTGGGGGCGGGAATCGCCGTGGGCTACTTCAGCCAGCATTCACTCGACGTGCTCAATCCGCAGAAGACGATCTTCGACGAGATCCATGACCGCATTCCGGAAGCGACGATCGGGTTTGTTCGAAACCTGCTCGGCGCCTTCCTCTTCAGTGGCGATGACGTTTACAAGAAGATTGGCGTGCTTTCGGGAGGCGAGAAGAGCCGGGTCGTCCTGGCGACGCTTCTGGCCAAGCCGCATAACCTGCTGATTCTCGACGAACCGACCAACCACCTGGACATTCGATCGCGTGAGATGCTGCTGGATGCCCTCCGTCGATTTGACGGCACCGTGATGCTGGTCAGCCACGATCGACACTTTCTGAAACAGCTGGCTTCTCGGGTTTTCGAGCTCGACAAGGGCGAGATGCGTGTCTACGAGGGAAGCTATACCGAATACCTCGAGCGGCAGTGATTCGGGCTCGCATGAAATAAAAACGGCGTGCCCCCGGAAGGAGCACGCCGACGCCTTGAGGTGAGACCCCAACGTTAGAGAAATTTGACGTTTCCGCTCGCGATGTCCAGGAGCGCGCCTTCGATCACGACTTTTCCTTCTTGGACGGCCTCGCGGATGATCTTGCTCTGCTCGAGGATGAGCGACTTGCTTCTGTTGATGTTCGATACCGTGGCGTGGTGGAGGAATTCGTCTCCCGAGTCGAGTTTCCGCTCGCGCTGGGTGAATTCCACGGCAGGCCGGATGCGGCCGACGAGCTCCTCGAGGTGCGGGGACGGAAGGGCGGTGGTCGGCGCCTGGCAGTGACCGATCGTCGCCTTGACGGCACCGCACAGGCTGTGGCCGAGAACGACGATTGCGGACGAGCCGAAGTTGGCGACCGCGAACTCCATACTGGCCAGCAGGCTCGGGGCCACGACGTTTCCGGCCACTCGGACTACGAAGAGATCTCCCAGTCCCTGGTCGAAGATCATCTCGACGGGACTACGCGAATCCGAGCAGGTCAGGACGATGGCAAAGGGCTTCTGTCCGTTGGCTGCAAGCTCGGCCATCTTCAGGTGGGCGAGCATCGGCTCGACGGACCGTACTCCGCTCGTAAAGCGCCGATTGCCCTCCTGGAGGCGTTCAATGGCCTGCGAAGGGCCGCTATTCCTGGTTGCTGAGGAGGTGGTGTGATTCATGTCGGTAAGATGCCGAATGATAATCATTTTATAAATTTCATAAGATTCCAAAAATATTTTGGTAAAATCAAACCATGAAGATCACCGTCGATGGCCGTGTGCTCTGGGTCAACTATCATCACCTCTACTGTTTCTTCGTCGTGGTGTCGGAAGGCAGCCTGACGCGTGCTGCGCGGGTGATGGGAATCGGCCAGTCGGCGCTGTCGATCCAGATGAAGCAGTTCGAAGAGCACCTGGGGTTTTCGCTCTTCGAGCGTGCGCACCGCTCCATGCAGCCGAACGAGCGCGGAAAGATCGTCTATTCCTACGCTCGCGAGATCTTCCGGCTCGGCGGCGAAATGGTGGAGACCTTGTTTGATCGGCCGACCGCCACCAGACTCCACGTCCAGATTGGCGCCCTCGATACCATTCCGAAGCACCTGATGCTGGAGATCGTCGAGATGGCACTGATGTCGAAGTCCTGCTCCGTCTCGGTGATGGAAGGAAAGCCCGCCGATCTCCTGCAGGATCTGCTCGAACATCGTATTGACCTCATGTGCACCAATGTTTTTCCGGATACCGAGCCGGGAAAGATCCATGCAAAGCGGATTGCACGGGTGCCCCTCTGGGTGGTGGGCGCTCCGAGATTCAGGAAACTGGCCACCGGTTTTCCGAAGTCGCTCCAAGGTCAACCTTTCGTTCTTCCGACGGCAGCCAGCCGAGTCAGGCATGAGTTCGAGCATTATTGCGTTCGCCATGAGGTCAAGGCGGACGCTGTCGTCGAGGCGCAGGACGTGATGGTTCAGAAGCTCCTGGCCCTCCGGGGTGCAGGGCTGACGGTGGTTCCGGAATTTGCGGTGCGCGAATACCTGGATCGTGGCGAGCTGGATCTGATCGGCAAGCTCCAAGGATCGTTCGAGGAGATCTTTCTGGTGGCGGCATCCCGAAAGATCGAAAATCCCGTGGCATCCCTCCTGATGCGGAAGTTCACGATTGCTGCACCAGTGAAGTCTGAATCCTAGTCCGGGAGCATTCCATGAGGCGCATTTTCATGTCGATTTTACCGGCGTTTTTGATGGGGTGGATCTCGGGATGTGCGTCGATCGAGGCCAAGAGGTCCGATCATTTCGATGGTTCGCGCTTCATGAATCCCTGGACACGGATGGACAAGGGCTTTCTGGATGTCCTGAAATGGAAATGGACCAGCGACGCCAAGGATTGGCCCCGGTGGAAGGAGCTGGAAAACGCCGGCTGGACCCATCGCGATCCGGAACGGGGCGAGTTCAGCATCACGTTCATCAATCACGCGACGCACCTGATCCAGTTTCCCGGACTGAACGTGATCACGGATCCGATTTACTCCCAGCGGGCGAGTCCGGTTTCATGGGCGGGTCCCAAACGAATCCACGATCCCGGAGTTCCGTTTGAGAGCCTCCCGCGAATCGACGTGGTGCTCATCTCGCACAATCACTACGACCACATGGATGAGGAGACGGTGGAACGGCTTGCTGACGCCTTCAATCCGCTCTTCATCTCCCCACTTGGAAATGGCCAGTGGCTTGAAAAGATGGGAGCCAGACGAATCATCGAGCTCGACTGGGACGAGCGAACGCCCATTCCCGGCATTGATGCCCTGGTGACGGTGGTTCCCGCACAGCACTGGTCGCAACGCGGACTGTCGAAAAACATCGGCCTCTGGGGAGGATTCGTCGTCGAGGCGGCAGGGCATCGCGTCTACTTTGCAGGCGACACGGGGTACGCCCCTTTTTTCGGCGATATCGCGAAAAAATTTCCGGCAATCGACGTGGCGATCCTGCCCATCGGAGCCTATGAGCCTCGTTGGTTCATGCAGACCCAGCACCTGAATCCCGAAGAGGCTGTTCGGGCTCACCTCGACCTGGGGGCGAGGCAGAGCATGGCGACGCATTTCGGGACCTTCCAGATGGCGGACGAGGGGCTGGAGGATCCGGCGATCGAGTTGAAGGCTGCGCTCGAAAAGCATTCGGTGGATCCTGCCCGCTTCGTTGTTCCGCGACCGGGCGAGCGATTCCAGTATGGAAAGCGCGAGGTTGGCGGCCGGTGAAAATCGGGCTGCTTTCGGCTCGAAACTGGGCTAAACTGGGCAGCGAGTCCAAGGAGCGTTGCGAGGCGAAGGCGGATCCTGATCCGTCCGGCGCCCCAGGCTTGGACCACTGGACCGAAACGGCGCTCACCCACGGCATGACGGAGGATTTCCGGCGCCGTACTCGGGTGGCGAAACTGCACTTCTCGAGTCGAGCCCCGGGGTCGCCCCGTCCGTGGTTGAAACACGCACAGGAGCATGACCATGGCTACTCCCAAGGACTACGTTATCACCGATATCGGCCTCGCTGACTGGGGCCGCAAGGAAATCAAGATCGCCGAAACCGAAATGCCGGGCCTCATGGCCATTCGCGAGGAATATGCCTCGAAGCAGCCTCTGAAGGGCGCTCGCATCACCGGATCGCTCCACATGACGATCCAGACGGCGGTGCTGATCGAAACGCTGAAGGCTCTCGGGGCGGAAGTGCGCTGGGCTTCGTGCAACATCTTTTCGACCCAGGACCACGCAGCAGCTGCCATTGCCGCAGGCGGCACGGCGGTTTTCGCGAAGAAGGGCGAGACGCTCGAAGAGTACTGGGACTACACCCATCGCATCTTCGAGTGGCCGGATGGCGGCTTCAGCAACATGATCCTGGATGATGGCGGCGACGCCACGCTTCTTCTGCACCTCGGAACGAAGGCCGAGAAGGATCTCTCCGTCCTGGCAAATCCGGGATCCGAGGAGGAGCGCATCCTCTATGCCTCCATCAAGGAAAAGCTCAAGGTTCATCCGAACTGGTATTCGAAGCGCATTTCTCAGATCAAGGGCGTGACCGAAGAAACGACCACGGGCGTGCACCGCCTGCAGCAGATGTTCGCCCGGGGAGAGCTCAGGTTTCCGGCAATCAACGTCAATGACTCCGTCACCAAGTCGAAGTTCGACAATCTCTACGGCTGCCGCGAGTCGCTGGTGGATGCAGTGAAGCGCGCCACCGACGTCATGATTGCGGGCAAGGTTGCAGTCGTTGCAGGCTATGGCGATGTCGGCAAGGGCTCCGCCCAGGCGCTTCGGGCGCTTTCGGCCCAGGTCTGGGTGACGGAAGTCGATCCGATCTGTGCCCTCCAGGCCGCGATGGAAGGCTACCGCGTCGTGACGATGGATTACGCTGCCGACAAGGCCGACATCTTCGTCACCGCCACCGGCAACTTCAACGTGATCACGCATGACCATATGATCCGGATGAAGGACCAGGCCATCGTCTGCAACATCGGCCACTTCGACAACGAAATCGATGTCGCTTCGATCGAGAAGTACAAGTGGGAAGAGATCAAGCCGCAGGTCGATCATGTGATCTTCCCGAACGGCAACCGCATCATCCTGCTCGCGAAGGGCCGCCTCGTGAATCTGGGCTGCGGAACGGGACATCCCTCGTATGTGATGTCCTCGTCCTTCGCGAACCAGACCATCGCGCAGATCGACATGTTCACGCAGACGGCGAAGTATCCGCTCGGCGTGTACACGCTGCCGAAGCACCTCGATGAGAAGGTGGCTCGCCTGCAGCTCAAGAAGCTGAACGCGCAGCTGACCACGCTCACCGAGCAGCAGGCCAAGTACATCGGCGTGAAGGTCGAAGGACCCTACAAGAACGACACGTACCGCTACTAAGTAAAGGTCGGGCCCACCTTTTGGTTCAGGCCTGCGTTATTCCGGAAGGGGTGATCGGACGATTCCGGTCACCCCTTTTTGCATCCGCGCCCTGACCGAAAGAGCACGCCCGCTTCAGACAACCCTGCTGTCGCAGGGAACTCGCGGGCGCGACTCTTTCGGATCCGTGCGCCAATGCACGAAGGGGTGATCGGGGAATTCATCCGTTCGGTAGTTCCGCAGCTCCGCAGAGCGGAGCGAGGACTGTCCGTACCCGAACGGTGAATTTCCGGTCACCCCTGCGGTTTTGACGCAAGTGCGAAACCAAAAGGTGGGCCCGACCTTTTTACTCGAATCGACGCGGGTCGAACGGTGCGGTCTTCGTGATCGGGGTCTTGCCGAGGATGAGATCGGCGGCGAGACGACCGGAGCCTGGCGCGCTCTGGAGGCCGAGCATCTGGTGTCCCGTGCAGTAGAACAGGTTCGAGTGCTTGCCCGAAAAGCCGATCATCGGCACGCCGTCCGGAGTACACGGACGGAGTCCGCGCCAGATGTCGCGCGCGGTAATCGAGGCCGGAAGCGTGGTGCCGGCCGATGCCTTTGGCAGTCCGAGATCCAGGTACTCGTGGGTGCCACGATAAATGGCGTTGAGGCGCGAGACCGAGACGCTGAAGTCCTGGTTGACGAGCTCGAGCGTTCCCGCGACGCGCAGACGATCCGGGAACGGCGTGACGGCGATCTTGCGATCGACGAGCATGATCGAGACATTGGGCTTGCGAGTGATGCCTTCGAGCGTCATCGAGTAGCCCTTGCCGCCCAGGATCGGAACATTGACCCGAAGTTTGCTGGCGATCTCCGGTGACCAGGAGCCGGTGGCAAGCACGACGAGGTCCGGACGGAACACGCCCTGGGTGGTGAATACTTCTGAGATTTTTCCGCCGGCAAACGAGAATTCATACGCTTCGGCCGGGGCGAGGATCTTGCCACCCGCTGCTTCAAACTCCTTCGCGAGCGCGAGCGAGGTGGGAAAGGGCTCGAGCTGGGCCTCTTCCGGAAAGTACACCCCGCCCTGGATCGTGGGACGCAGGGTCGGCTCCAACGCAAGCGCTTCGTCGCGAGACAGGGCACGACCGGGAATTCCGCGCTCGGCCATCAGCTCCATCTCGCCGCGGGCCGCTGCCACGCCGGCGGAGTTGGCGCTCACCATCAGCAGGCCCTTCTTTTCGAAGGCCAGGCCCGGATTGCGCTTGGCCAGTTCGGCGTAGAAATCCAGGCTGTACTTCGAGAGCTCCGTCAGGACCTCGATCGAGCGCAGCATCTGCGGACGATTCATGGCCAAAAGAAATCGCCAGAGCCACTGCGCCAGCGTCGGGCTGAGGCTCGGCTGGATGTGCAGGGGGCTTGAGCTGTCGAGCAGCCATTTGAAAGATTTCAGGAGCATGCCGGGCTGAGGCAGCGGCATGGCGAAGCAGGGAGTCACCCAACCCGCGTTGGCAAAGGAGCAGCCCGTACCGACGGGGGTGCGGTCCACGAGCGTGACGGACTTTCCAGAGAGCTGCAGTTCGCGGGCGACGGACAAGCCGATGACGCCACCACCGATCACCAGGGTGTCATTCTTCATGAGAAAGGGTTCCTTTTGTGGAACTCATCATAGCATGGCATTTGTACCAAGTCGCAGCTTGGCAGGGGTGGGGTGTGAAAAAGCGAGGATCGGGGCGGATGCCCGATTCCTGTGTCATTTCCACCTCGGACCTTCGGTGATGGAGAAACCCCCATGAATGCTGCACACTTGCATCCCCGCACCGAGATTCCCTCCGAGGCAGCCCGATGACGCCAAGACGCCTCTCACTCGAAAACCTCTCGGGCGTGCCTTGCTCGGAGCGGGGCCTCGATCCTGCCCAGGTTTCGAGCCAGCGAGAGCGGTTCGGCTGGAATGACATCGTCGAGGTCGTGGGAAATCCTGCGTGGGAGCTGCTTCGCGATACCCTTCGCGACCCGATGATCTGGTTTCTCGTGGGCATCGGCGCGGTCTTCCTGGCTGTCGGCGAAACGAGCGATGCGGTCGTGCTGCTGCTCGCGATCATTCCTTTGCTGTTCATGGACGCGGTCCTGCATCGTCGGACGCAGGTGTCCACAGCGGCGCTTCGGGGCCAGCTTTCTGCGACGTGCCGGGCAATTCGGTCGGGAGTCGAGTGCGCATTGCCGTCGCGTGAGCTGGTGCCGGGCGACCTCGTCGTCCTCAGGCCCGGAGATGACCTTCCTGCGGATGGAATCTTTGAAACCACTGATGAGCTTCAGGTGGATGAGTCGACCCTGACGGGAGAGTCCCTTCCAGTCTCAAAACATCTGTGGAAGGCAGAAACTTCGGCGTGGACGGCGGGAGCGGAGCACTCCCTTCCACTGGACGTGCTTGGTCAGGCCGGAACCCGAGTCCTCTCCGGTACAGGACGTCTTCGGGTTCTCTTCACCGGGACGGCGACCGCATACGGAGAAATTGTCCAGTCGGTGTCACGCCTTCCGCATGAGCGCACGCCGCTTCAACAGTCCATCGCCCGATTGGTCGGGCGCTTGATCGGAGCGGCTGCCGTGTTCTGCCTTCTTCTGGCGGGCGTTCGCCTGTGGCAGGGGCACGGCTGGCTCGATGCGCTCCTCAGCGCGGCCACGCTCGCAGTTGCCGCAATTCCAGAGGAATTTCCGGTCGTCTTTACCTTTTTTCTGGGTGTCGGAGTGTACCGCCTCGCGCTTCAAAAGGCTCTCGTTCGTCGATCCGTTTCAGTCGAAAATATCGGGCGCGTGTCGGTGATCTGCACGGACAAGACCGGCACGATCACGCAGGGACAGCTCACTCTCACGCATCTGGTGGCGGTAGACGATGAGAATCGCCTCCTCCATGCGGCGATTGGAGCTTCGCGGCCTGATGCGATCGACCCGGTCGACCTCGCCATCTTGGAGCTCGGAAGCAGGAATGGCCAATCACCGCTAGCTCGTGAGGTGGTCTTTCCGTTCACGGAAGATCGCAAGCGAGAAGCGGCGCTGCTGGTGCGGCCGGAAGGAGGATGGCTTGCCGTCGTCAAGGGCGCGCCCGAGACGATCTTCGGGCTGTGTTCGATGAGCGAGGAAGAGCGGGGCCGATGGCAGGGCAGCGCGGAGCGTCTTGCCTCAGAAGGGCACAAGGTGCTGGCCTGCGGAGCGAAGCCGCTCGATTCCCGAGCTGATCGTTCCGAGCCCTCGTCCGGGTATGAGTTTCTCGGCCTTCTGGCATTCGAGGATCCCGCACGTCCCGAGGTTCCGGCGGCGATCCGGTACTGTCGTGAGAATCGCATTCGCGTGATTATGGTGACGGGAGATCATCCCCGAACGGCGGCCGCCATCTGCCGCGATGTGGGAATTGGCGACGCCTCAGGACCGATCGTGCTGAACGCCGAGGAGTTTCCTGAACGGTTTTCCGCTGAATTTCTCGGGGAGAATCCGGGTGTCCTGGACCGAATGGATGCCGTTGCCCGATGCCGACCGATCCAGAAGCTGGCGATCGTCACTGCTCTCAAGAGCTCGGGGGACATCGTCGCCGTGACCGGCGACGGCGTAAACGACGTTCCGGCCCTCCAGGCCGCTGACATCGGAATTGCGATGGGGCTTCGCGGAACACGAAGCGCCCGCGAAGTGTCGTCCATCATCCTCTCGGATGACAACTTCAGCACGATCGTCCGGGCGATCCGCGAAGGCCGGCAGCTTTTCGTGAACCTGCGGAGAAGCTTCGAATACCTGCTGCTCTTTCATCTGCCGTTCATTGTCACGGCAGCCCTGGTGCCCCTGCTCGGATTTCCGATCCTGTATCTTCCCGCTCACATCGTCTGGCTGGAGCTCCTGATCCATCCGACGGCGCTCTTTGCATTCCAGCAGCCGGCCGGAACGCACGCTGATTCAGGTACGCACGCTTCGGGCCCCGCGCACGGATTCTTCTCGCGTGCCGAGGTCCGGCGGATCCTGGTTTCGGGCGTGATCGCGACGCTCGTTCTGTCCGGACTGGTCTTCGTCGAGTCTCGCCACTCGATCGAGAGCGCGAGGGCGCAGGCGTTGGTCTTTCTGGGGTTGTGGAGTGCGGGGCTGACCATCCGCCTAAGTCGACTTCAAACGACGGCGTCGCAGTGGATTTCCGGAGTTTCCCTCATTGCCACGGTGGCGATCACGCAGATTCCTGCGCTCCGAACTCTGCTTCATCTGGGAGTGGTGCCGGTTCAGGTCTGGATCGGCTCCGTGCTGGTCATTACCGTGATGCTACTCTCGCGAGGTGCTTTCCGAAGCGGTACATGACCCAGCGATGCAGGGGGGCCTGCGTCAGTCGGTAGACGAACCAGGGAAGCGAAGGCATGAATTCGTGGATGCACGCCAGCGTATACCGGCGCTCCTGGACCTGGCGAAACTCCAGCCATCCGGTGGTGGTCGTCCGTGTGAGAAGGCCGCCGACGATATGGAACTTTCGTCGATGTTCCTTGGCTCGCGTTTCGACATATTGAAGCTCCAGGAGCGGAGTGGAAAAGGGGGCAAACCGAAAGCGGACCGCCCCGGTCGATGGATCGGATTCCACGCGAATCCAGGTTCGGAAGAGGGCTGGCAGAAAGTTCATGTACTCGGTCGAGATCCAGTGGCAATCGCGATTCGCCGTCGCGGGAAGTCGCTGGATGGATCGGACGGAGTTGTCGTTTCGGCGCTTTTTAGGGCTTCGTGGAAGCGACGGCATCCTGGGGCGAAGCAGCGTCTCGCGAGCCATCGATCGAAAGGAGGAGTGGAGGACGAGGTCGCGGATGAGCGGGTCCGGCTCGGACGCTGGAAGATCGCAGAGCAGGCTGTCGATGAGCGGCGAAACGAGCTCATAGCTTGCACCGCCGAAAAGCGTCACCCAGCGTTTCGAGAACTCCGTGGAACGGATCGGCACGGGCAGCATCCTTCGCCTGAGGCGCAACGTCTCGGCCATCTGGCGGAGCAGCGTCTCGTAAGTCAGCGATTCGCCGTTCACGACATCGATGATCCGACCTGAAAAGCGGTCATCGTCGATCGAAGCCGCAAGCACGCGAATGATGTCGTCTAGAAAGATGGCTTGAGTTCTTCTCTGGGTCCACTCCGGCAGGATCATCACGGGAAGTCGCTCGACCAGCGACTTCAGGATCTCGAACGAGGAGCCTCCGGGGCCGACGATCATTCCGGCGCGAAGCTCAGTGACCGGAATTCCGGTGGACCGGAGCACGTCGCCCACCTCGTGGCGGCTCTCCAGATGACGGCTGACGTGGCCTGTCGGAACAAGGCCTCCGAGGTAGATGATCCGCTTCACGCCGTTTTCGGAGCAGGCTCGCGCAAAGTTGTCGGCAAGCAGGAGGTCGGTGTCGTGGAAGTCTCCCTGGAATAGCCGCGTCGAGGGCATCATCGAGTGAACGAGGTAGAACGCCACGTCGGCATCTCGCAGGGCCTCCTCGGTGCTCTGGGCTGAAAACAGATCCGTCTCACGCCAGAGCGCGTTCGCGGGAAGGCCTCGAACCGGGCTTCGAGAGAGCGCAATGATGTGGTGCGGACCCCCGTCGAGCGCGCGAATGAGCTGTGCGCCGACAAAACCACTCGCTCCGGATATCACGATCTTCATGGCTTGATCCTACCACGGATTTGCACCGGTGAGCCTGGATGGATCAGCAGATCCCGGATCATTACTGGAGCATGCCGGTAGCCGAGGCGGTCGAGCGACTGCGGTCCGGTACTCAGGGCCTCTCGCAGGCGGAGGCG
>JBIIXZ010000148.1:0-6741 GCA_044347055.1 Bdellovibrionia bacterium
GTGGTTCGGAATCTTCACGGCCAAGCGCCTCAGTCCTGCTCTGGAGCTTCAGCGCGACATTCCCATGATCACTGGAGCAACGCTCTCGGCGCGAGCTGCCGTCGTGAGTGCTCGCAAGGTGCTGGCAGTGCACTCCGTCCTGGCGGTTCAATGACCCGAGCCTCGCGACTCGTCTTTCATGTTTCGAATCTCGCGGCTTCGGTCACCGGGCTGGCTTATGCCTATTTCAAGTGGCTGGCGCCGATTCCTCCCACGGACACCGAAAGCTTCGGGCTGCCCATTCATCCCTTCGAGCCGACCTGGAAATCACTCCATGTGCTGCTCGCGTTCCTGCTGGTTTTCGGGGTGGGGTGGATCTGGCACGGCCATGTCCAGGGACAGCTCAGAAAGTGGCGCAAGAATCCTGTCGGCACGCGCAAGCGGGGCTCTGGCCTCGCGCTCGTCGGACTTGCCGCACCGATGGTCGTTTCCGGCTACGCGTTTCAGGTCAGCGTCGAGGAGGCGACCCGCAGTTTCTGGTCGCAAGTTCACCTGTGGAGCGGGATGATCTGGATCATGGCTTCGCTGCTTCATCTCTCGAAACGCAGCTTTCTCCGCACCACGAAAGCGTGGATCGGGGTCCTTCTTTTTTCGGGCTGCGCGACGGTTTCTTCCGGCCATTCAGGCAGCCCGCCCGTGCCTTCCGAGGCGAGCAGGGGAGAGCGCTCGACCAGTGGCATCGATCGGATCATCGATGCCCACGTTCACACGCGCTTCAAGTCCGACGAGCGTCGGCAGGCGTTTTTTGCCGAGATGAAGGCCAATGGAGTCGTCGGCGCGGTGGCCCATACCGGAGACAACGGAGCACGAGGTTATGAAGACCTCCGATCGCAGGGCGTGATCCATTGTTTCGGCATCGGTACGAAGTTCGGAAAAAAAGAACAGCAGCAGCTCGACCAGGGGCTGGCCTCCGGCAAATTCTCCTGCATCAAGATCTATCTCGGCTACATTCCAAAGTACGCCACCGATCCGGTCTATGAGCCCGCGTATCGGCTGGCTGCCAGGCACGGCGTTCCGGTGGTGTTTCACACCGGCGACACCTACGACCGCGACGCGTTGTTGAAGTACGCCGAGCCGATGATCATCGACGAGGTCTCGGTCGCGCATCGCAACGTGACTTTCGTCATCGCGCATTGCGGAAACCCCTGGATCGAGACGGCGGCGGAAATCGCCTACAAGAATCCGAACGTCTACCTGGATGGCTCGGCATTCTTGATCGGCAAGCTCGAGAACGAGACCCCGGAGCGCATGGAGACCTATGTCACGCAGCCGATCCGCTGGATTTTTGGGTTTCTCGAGGACCCGACCAAGCTGATGTTCGGCACCGACTGGCCGCTGGCTCCGATGGCTCCGTACATCGAGGCGTTTCAACGCGCGATTCCGCCGGAGCACTGGCAGGCCGTGTTTCATGACAATGCGCTGAGGGTTTTTCCGAGGCTGCGAGAAGTCGTGAAACAGGACCGCTAGGGGGCCTGCAGATGGGGGCTCAGGAGCCGGGGCGAGCTGGGGCAGCGCAGCGGGCCAAACTCAGCCTAAAACGGCTCTACGGTCTCCAGGATCGTCAGTTAACATAATATTTCTTATCGGACCTCATGACGCAGATCTGAACCAAAAGGTGGGCCCGACCTTTTATTCCCACTCAATGGTGGCTGGCGGCTTCGAGGTCAGGTCGTAAACCACGCGGCTCACTCCGCGCACTTCGTTCACGATCCGCGATGCGATCTCCTTGAGCTCGTGAAGCGGCAGATCCGAGGCTTCGGCGGTCATCGCATCCACGCTGGTTACTGCACGGATCGCCAGCACGGATTCGTACGTGCGTCCGTCGCCCATGACGCCGACCGTGGATACCGGCGTCAGGATGCATCCGGCCTGCCAGGTCTTCGAGTACAGGTCGCGACGCTTAAGCTCATCATGCAGGATCGCATCCGCTTTTCTCAGGATCTCGATCCGAGCCGGTGTCAGCGGACCAACGCAACGGATGGACAGGCCCGGACCCGGAAACGGATGTCGATCGAGGCTCTCGGAGTCGAGTCCGAGGTATCGACCGATCTCACGAACCTCGTCCTTGAAAAACTCGCGCAGCGGTTCGACGAGCTTGAACCTGAGGTCCTTCGGCAGGCCGCCCACATTGTGGTGGCTCTTGATATTGTGCGAGGCCCCCGACCCTGCAGCCGCACTTTCAATCACGTCGGAATAGATCGTGCCCTGGCCGAGGTACGGACAATCCGCATGCTTCTGGAACGTCTCGATGAAGAGCCGTCCCATGATCTTTCGCTTGGTCTCCGGATCGGAAACTCCGTCGAGCTCCTTCCAGAATTCCTTCGTCGCATCGACCACTTCGAGCTGTATGTTCGGGTACTTTGCGAAGGTTTGCTTGAGATCCGCGAGGTCGTACGCCCGCTGAAAGCCATGGTCGACGAACACGGCGCGAACCTTCGTGACCTGCGACAGCAGGACGGCGAGCACGGTCGAGTCGACGCCGCCTGAAACACCACAGAGCACCTCAGGAACTCCAGCGAGCTCCGAGCGGAGGCGGGCGAGTGTCTGGTCCAGGGCCCCCTTCACGCTCCACTCGGCCTTCTCCCCTGCCGCTTCGCGCGCGAATGCCGCCAGAAGCTCGGTGCCGTGCTCGCTGTGATGCACTTCGGGATGGAACTGAAACGCCCAGATCTTGCGCCCCGGAATGGAGAACGCCGCGATCTCTCCCTGCGAGCGCAGGATCACGCGAGCATCGCGCGGGGTTTCGACGACGGAATCGCCGTGGCTCATCCAGACTCGAAAATCGCGGGGAATACCGGCCAGGATCGGATCGCCGGCGGCATCGCTGGTTTTTTCCACGCGTGCCGCGCCGTACTCGCGGTTCGTCGATGAGGCGACCTTGCCGCCAAGGACATCCGCCAGGAAGTGATACCCGAAACAGAGACCCAGGATCGGAAGGCCGAGATTCAGGAACTCCGGATCAGGCTGCAGCTCGTAACCGACGCTGGCGGGAGATCCGGAAAGCACCAAGCCCCGGATTTTTCGCGAGGCCTGCTGCTCTCGAATCCAGCTCGCTCGAGTTGAAGCGGGCCAGACCTCGGCCTGGTATCCCAGTCGCCGATATTGCCGTGCGATCAACTGCGTGTACTGCGAGCCGTAGTCGAGGATTCCGATCATTCGCCGCCCTGCCCTGTCGAGTAATTGGGAGCTTCGGCCGTGATGCTCACGTCATGGACGTGGCTTTCACGAAGTCCCCCGGTGGTGATCCTTCTGAATCGCGCCTTCTCGCGAAGCTCAGGAAGCGTGCGAGCGCCCACATAGCCCATGCCGGCACGAAGTCCGCCGATGAGCTGGTGCGCGACCTGCGCGATGGTGCCACGATACGGAACCTTGGCTTCCACGCCTTCGGGAACGAGCTTCGAGTCGTCGCGAACGTGGCCCTGGCGGTAGCGCTCTTTTCCGCCCTTCTTCATCGCGCCGAGCGAGCCCATGCCGCGGTAGAGCTTGTACGAACGACCCATGTAGAGAATCGTTTCGCCGGGGCTTTCGTCCGTTCCGGCAAAGAGTGATCCGATCATCACCGCATGCGCGCCGGCTGCGAGCGCCTTCGTGACATCGCCCGAGTAGCGAATGCCGCCGTCGGCGATGACGCCGGTTTCGGGCTTGTACTTCGCGACGGCGCGCGAGACTTCCCACACCGCCGTGAACTGGGGAACACCCACGCCACTCACGATTCGAGTCGTGCAGATCGATCCCGGACCGATGCCGACTTTCACGATGTCCGCACCGGCCTTCACGAGCGCCATCGCTCCATCCGGAGTGGCGACGTTGCCACCGATGACGGTAATCGACGGCCAGCGCTTCTTGATCTCGCGCACGGTGTTCATCACGCCATCACTGTGGCCATGGGCGGAATCGACCACGAGGCAGTCGACTCCCGCCTCGATCAGCGCAGTGGCGCGCTCCACCCCTTCGGTCGCACCGACGCCGATGGCGGCCGCAACCCCGAGCGATCCGCGCGCGTCGCGAACCGCTTCCGGATGATGCGTGGCCTGGCGCAGGTCGCGCGACGTGATGAGTCCCTTGAGCTCGCCCTTCGAATCGACAAGCGGAAGCTTCTCGACCCTGTGCTCGCGGAAGAAGGCCATCGCCTGCTCGCGGGTGGCGCCGAACGGAAGGCTCTTGACGGGAGCATTCATGACTTCGGAGACGCGCAGGTGTTCGCTTTCGATATACCGAACATCGCGGCTCGTGCACATGCCCACGAGCACGCCGCGCGAATCGACGACTGGAAATCCGGTGATTCCGGTGGATTCGATGATTTTTCGAAGTTCAGAGACCTTCTGGTCCGCCTGCACCGTCACCGGCTGCGAAATCACTGCGTGCTGGTGCTTCTTGACGCGACGAACCTCCTGCGACTGCTGCTCGATCGAGAGATTCTTGTGCAGGACGCCCATTCCACCCATCAGCGCCAGGGCGATCGCCGTATCGCTTTCGGTGACCGTATCCATCGCTGCAGAGAGTATCGGGAGGTTCAGCTGGAGCGGCCCCAGCTTCGTCGCGACTCGGCAGTGATTCGGAAGAGTTTCGCTGTGTCCGGGCTCGAGGAGCACGTCATCAAAGGCCAGCGAAAGAGGAAACAAGGACTCCGGTGAACCAGTGTCTGCTGACATGGCCGGATCCTAGTCTGAGTGTGTCAGCGGATCAAGGTGCTCAGCGGATTTTGAAGCTGTACAGGTTGGCCGCTCCAGAAACCGCATAGAGGACGCTTCTGGTCGGATCCAGGGCCATGCCCCCGGAAAAACCGCTTCCATAGCCGACGTTCCATCGGTCACGAAGCTCTCCGGACGCCTTGTCGATGGCATAGAGGTACTGGTAGCTCGATCCGACGATCACGTACTTGTCGGTCACCAGAGGAATCGTGGGAGTTCCTCCATCCATGGCAAACTTCCAGAGGATCTTTCCCGAGGATTTTTGCACCATGTAGATGGTGCCATCGGAGGAGGCCAGTACCAGTCGATCTCCGTCGATCGCAACGGAGCGGCTTCCACCGGCCTCGATTCGCCAGAGGGTTTCCAGATTGCCACGCTTGAGTGCGTAGAGGTCGCCGTCATACGACGG
This sequence comes from Bdellovibrionia bacterium, assembly GCA_044347055.1. Lineage (GTDB taxonomy): Bacteria > Bdellovibrionota > UBA1018 > UBA1018 > UBA1018 > CAIOHW01. The sequence continues at coordinate 5,140 of JBIIXZ010000148.1, forward strand.
CACGTAGAACACTTGTCCGTCCTGGATGATTCCCGCATCCACGTCGGTGAACTTGGATTTCGAAGCGAGCTTTTTCTCGCTCAGGAGCCGTCCGTCTGCAGCCGCCAGGACCACGAGATAGCCGTCACTGGTCCCGGCGAGCACCTGCTTGCCATCGGTCCAAGGCTCCGATGCACCATGGATGGTGGCGGAAGCCCCGGCCTTTCGCTTGTAATTCCAGAGCAACCGGCCTGTTCCCGCCTCCACGGCGGAGACTACGTCATCCGAAGACGTCATGTAGAGCCGTCCAGAATGAATGGTGGGTTTCGAGATCTTCGGATTCTTGGCATCGTAGCGCCAGTTCACGCGGCCCGTTTCGGCGCTGACCGAATACAGGAAGCCGTCGGCGCCGCCGAAAAAGAGATCGTTTCCTTCACGTGCGATCTCGCTGCCGATGCCCCCTCGAATGGGCAGTACCCAGCGGATCTGTCCCCCGAGGGTAGGATACAGGGCCACAAGGCCGGTCTCGGAAGTTCCGAAGAGCAGGGTGTTTTCCCACAGGACCGGGTTGGAAAACTCCACTCCCCTTTCTCCCGCCAGCGTCTCACGCGTTCGGGTGGAAATGGTCCATTCACGCTGCAGCACCGGCTGGGCAGCCTGGAATCCCGGGCGCAGGTTCGGCCCTGAGCACGAAGATGCAAGTGCGCAAAGCGCAAGGATCGGGAGCACGAGCGTCTTTTTCATCACAAGGACCGCATGACTTTCCACTGGTCCGCCTTGCGGCCGAGGTCGGTGTTGGCGAAGTCCTTGGAGACCTGCTCAAAGGCCTTGTCCGCCTCCGCCGCCTTGCCGGAACGCGCGAGGAGGCGCGCGCGGCTCAGGGACAGTTCGGCCTTGAAGTACGGCTGGTCGAGCTTGATGGCGGAATCGAGCTGCTGGATGGCTTCTTCAAACTTGCCCTGCTGCTCATAAGCATAGGCCAGCGAGTACCAGGCAAAGATCTTTTCACGAGCCGAGGGCGCGCTGGAGATCGCCGCCTCGAAGGCGGGGATCGCCTTGCCGCTGCGGGATTCGTACTTGGAGTACAGGTCTCCCAGCTGGAACTGGGCCTCCCATGCGACCTGCATTCCCGTGAAATCCACCGAAAGCTTCTTGAGTGCACTGACGGTTTCCGAGAGCTGTCGGTCCACGTCGTTGATCGGGGTGGTTCCCGCCACCTTGAGCTCTTTTTCGAGCTTTTGCTGGGCCTCATGGAATGCCGTGGATGCGGCGAGGATCTTCTTTTCCATCTGGCTCTGGCGAATGCCGATGGTGAGTGCGACCAGGGCGATGGCGGACACTCCTCCCAGAATCATCTTTTTGTTGTGGGCGATCCAATCCATCAGGTTGCTTTCGGATGAGCTTTGCATAGCCAAGATGTAAAGAACTCCCGAAGGGTTGTCAAAATCTTAGGTCGCAGTTACGCTTCTGGTCATGCGCCGTCGTCTCACGATCCTGCTCGCCTTGATGCTCCTGTCGACTGCTCCAGCCTCTGCGTGGGCCCGCGACCTTCAGGGTCGGCTCGGCATGGGCTTCAACTCTCAATTTGCGAACACTTTCGTGGCAGGTCGGGTTCCGGCATTC
>JBIIXZ010000295.1:0-2732 GCA_044347055.1 Bdellovibrionia bacterium
GCGGAAATCACGCCGTCATCCGTTCCCAGCACCAGCATGCCGGGAGAGAGGGCAACGCCGCGAGAGTAGAGGTAGGCCCCTTCCTCCGTCATGATCGGAATATGAACCTGAAGGGTGCCCTGGCGATCCAATGCGACCACATGGCTGTGCCGGGTCCGGTCGCTGATGCTTTCAAATCCCAGCATCGTCCATTTTGAGACGATGTCCATGCTCAGGTTATAGTCGGCATACCGTGGAGAATGATAGCTCCACCTTTCCTGTAGCTGGGGTTCCGTATCGTACTGGGCCACCGCCTGCCCGCGCGGACCATTGCCGTACACGGAGAGCCACTTGCCATCGTCGAACAGCTCGAGCTGCTGAAACGGAATATGCTGCCGAACATCCTGCCGGCTTCTTCCCTTGTCTGCCAGCGTCACGATCGACTGTCCGAATTCCTGGTGGTTCAGCAGCAAGGCAGTCTCGATGAAGGTGCCCTTTTGTGAAGGAGAGGAAATTGCCGCATCGACGATTTCTCCTTCGAGCTGCTTTTCCCAGATTTTCTTGAAATCGGGCCCCAGCATCCAAATCCGTCCCTTGACGAAGCCGACGAGAATCCTCGATTCGTCGCCCGAGACTTTCAGAAGGAGCGAATCATGGGGTGCCTTCTGCTCGAAAGTCCTCCTGCCCTCTGCATCGAATACCTGGAAAACGAGGCCCGGCGAGGCATCGTCGTCATGATGGCATAGCACCTGCGAGGATTTCTCGAGCACCAGCGGCCGGCACATTCCCGTATCCTTGGCTTTCCAGAGGACCTTGCCCGATGCGGAGTCCAGTCGGAGCAGCTCCTCCTGGTAGGTGCTGAGGAGAATCCAATCGCCGGATTTCGAAATTGCCTGGGAGCGGACTGGAGCATCGATGATCGACTTCCACAGGCGCTTTCCGGAGGCATTGAAAAGACTGACCTGGGTTCGGTTTTCAGAAATGCTTTCTAGGATTTCGGACACGAGCGCCTGCCCGGAGGAATCCGCAACGGAGAGATCCGTCAGCTTGCCCTCGAGGATGTACTTCCAGGCAACCGCGGGAATCATCACCGGCGTCGGCCCCTTTGAAAAAGGCAGGTGTTCGGTGCGGCCAAAGGATCGTCCCGCGGTCGAGCAGGCGTTGCATGACACCAGAGAGGCAACGACGGCGAGGATCGCCAGTGGAGGCAGCGGGCGTTTGACCATGGTGTGGTCGATGTTACAGTAGGAGTTCAGGCGGGATCAACCATGCGGCTTGCCGTACTCACACGGAATCGAAATCTTCATAGCATTCGAAGGCTCCTCCAGGAGGCCAGCAAGCTGGGCGTGCAGCTGGACACGATCAACCCGCTCGAGTGCCAGATGATCGTCGATGGATCCACCAGCCGCATCGTCGTCGGTTCGCACGAGATCTCCCGCTACGATGCCGTGCTTCCAAGAATCGGCGCCTCCATCACTCAGTATGGTCTCGCCGTGGTGAAGCAGTTTGAAATGCTCGGGATGTTTACCGTCAATAGTTCATTGGCCATCGCCGAGTCGCGCGACAAGTTCCGTGCGCTCCAGATGCTGAACCAGGCCGGCATTCGCGTTCCGGCTACCGTGCTGACCCGCTCGCAGCGGAGCCTCCGGTCGACGTCGCGGGCCGTTGGAGGCATGCCGGTGATTGCCAAGCTCCTTCAGGGCACCCAGGGCGTGGGCGTGATGCTGCTGCATACTCCCGCTTCGTTTCAGTCGGTCGTGGAGACCCTCTGGGACTTCGGAGTCGATGTCTTCGTCCAGCAGTTCCTCAAGGAGGGGGCCGGGAGCGATTACCGTGCCTTCGTGGTCGGAAATCGGGTCGTCGCAGCCATGCAGAGGACGGCGTCCCGCGGAGAGTTCCGCTCGAATATCCACCGGGGAGGCGAGGGAGCCCTGGTGCGCCTGCCGAAAGCCTACGAGCGCGCCGCCGTACGGGCCGCCCACGTTTTCGGCCTTGAGATTGCGGGTGTCGACCTCATGGCCAGCAGGAGCGGCCCTGCTGTCCTCGAGGTAAACAGCTCGCCGGGGTTCGAAGGAATTGAGCGGGCCACGGGATTGAACATTGCGGGCGAGATCGTGGCCCACATGGTGAAGCTGGCACGAAGGTCGAACGGAAAGAGGCGAAAGCGCTGATCAGCCGACCATGCGCTGGTAGCGCTGGCGTGCGCGCTTTTTCCTGGTCTTGGGAATGCCACGCGTGAAGTCCTCGATCGTCGGGCATCCGTAGATCTTCTTGGTGAGCATGATGTTCACCTGTTCCGACAATTCCTCGACGATCGCAGGCTCGAGCGACTTCGGAACGGCGATGTTTTTTTGACGAAGAAATCCAAGGTAATCCGCGACGATGCCGCAGATAAATGTCTTGCGGTCAGAGTCTGAATCTTGAAAGTTATAAAGATGCTGCTCGAAAATCACGTAAAGCGGATCCGTCTTGCCTGATTTCGAGTCTGCGCTGGAGGAGGAGGTTGCCTTGGCTTTCATGCGTCGATCTCACCTTCACACCAACCATCGGAAGGGATGGGCACAAGCTTGAGCACCAGCAAGGCTTCGAAGGGCGTCACGAAGACGCCACGCGTGGAGCTGTCCAAGTCCAAGGAATTCGTCAAGTTTCGGGAGGCGATCGATGGCGCCAAGCGTGTCCTGATTTCGACGCATCAATTGCCTGATGGCGACGGACTTGGCGCTGAAACGGCGCTCTTCCATTACCTCAAGCGT
>JBIIXZ010000234.1:0-3994 GCA_044347055.1 Bdellovibrionia bacterium
GATCCTCTCCCGAAAAGGTACCGCTTTCTGGATCCGAAGGGGCAGGTCCTGCTCGGGCCGGGCCAGGTGGAGCTTTGGGACACCTGCGATCTCTGGATCATCGTCGACACCAATGATCCGCGTCGCCTGGGCAAGCTCTGGCAGGAGATGTCGCTTCGCGCGCGCAAGATCGTGTTCCTGGACCACCATCCCGAGATTGCCGGAGTAGGAGAGATTGCCTATCCGCCGCATGCTTCCGTTTTAGCGGACGTCCAGTCCAGCTCGATCGGCGAGATGCTCCATCATGTTTTTCAGGAGCTGAGCCTGGTGAAGCTCAACCAGGACATCGCGCTGGGTCTGTATGTTTCGATCATGACGGACACGAACAGCTTCCGTTATGCGCGCACGACGCCACAAGCGCATCGGATCGCGGCCGAGATGATCGAGGCGGGAGTGAATCCCGAAGAGATCTACCAGAACATTTATTCCTCGAAAGAGCTCTCGCACCTGCACCTGCTGGGCAACATGCTCCAGAACGTGAAGGTGACGGCCGGCGGCAAGGTGGCCTGGCTCGAGATGGCGCTCGATCTTCGCAAGCGCCACCAGGCGAGTGCGGATGACACGCAGTCCTTCCTGAACCAGCTGCTGCTGCTCAAGGACGCCGAAGTGGTGTGCTTTTTCCGCGAGGAAGACGACAGCCAGGTTCGGGTGTCGATCAAGTCGAAGGGCAAGATCGTGATCAACAAGGTCGCGATGGAGCTGGGGGGCGGCGGGCACGACTACTCGGCCGGACTCGCGCTCTCAGCGCCGATCGAAAAGACCGTCGATGCCGTGATCAAGCGGCTCGAGACGGTCGTCGCGCACTACGAGAAGTTCGGAAAATAGCCTTTTAATCCAGTTGCTTACGGGCAATTCTCCCGACTTACGGGATTTATTGTTGCGCCGCGGCATTTGTGATAGGCGCCTGTCCATCAGGAGTATCACGATGAAAATTTCCGCAATTTCCGCTCTGCTTTTGTCCAGCCTGCTTGCCGCAGGAATTTCTCATGCTGAATCGCGGGCCACCGCACGCGAGTCCTCTCAGCGAATCGCCGAGGCCGTCGAGGCATTCAAGCCGCTCGCCGGATCCGGCGTTGAGGTTTATCAGGTCATTCCTGGATCGGCGAAGCAGATGCTGCTTGAGCTCGCTTTGCAGGAACAAATCATCGACTCGGCAGAGGACTTTGAGCTGTCGTCCGGCAGCGACGTTTGGGAGGCCGACTCTCTGAACTGGGGCTTGGAGATGATGAAGGGTGCTTACAGCTACATCACGGCGGTCGACCAGGACCAGCTGAAGGAGATGACTCCGAAGGAGCGAGCCAGGCTCGAGCAGAACCTGAAGGCCGCCAAGGCTGCTTTTCCGCTGCTGATGAACACCGGAGTCCAGTTCGGTGTCGTGCCGATGGGCGCAGTCCAGTGCGGCGTCCGCTTCCAGGCTTTGGCGATCCTCGACGTGAAGTCTGGAAAAATCTACGTGTTCGCGAGGGAAGGTTCCGGCTGCTAAAAACTTTCGCGGAACTAAATAAAAAAGGGCGATCCTCTCTCGAGGGTCGCCCTTTTTTCATGTTCTCCGCGAAGTCTGAGGACTATTCCTCTTCGACCGGCAGCTTTTCATGATGCGCCGAGTGCAGGTGATCGCGAACGATCTCCTTGTGCTTGCGAACCTGGCGCTCGATCTTCTCGATGACAAGGTCGATCGACGCCGGCAGCGTTTCGGCCTGGCTCTCGCCGAAGTAGTCGATGTTCTTTCCGACGACATGGCAGTGGGCGATGGCCACGTCCTTCTCGAAAGTAAAGTTCCAGGAGACCGAGATGCGCCCGTCGAAGAACTTGTTCAGCTTTTCGGACTTTTCCCTTGCATAAGACTTCACGGCGTCGTTCGGCTGCATGTGCTTGAAGGTCAGTTGCAGGCTGTTCATGGCGTCTCCTCCGGCTCCGGTTAGATGATCTTCTTGCGCTTGCCCGAGGACAGGATGCCGAGCATGTCGCGGTACTTTGCAACCGTGCGCCGGGCGATCTCGATGTTCTCGTTGCGAAGGAGCTCCACGATCTTCTGGTCGGAAAGGGGATTCTTGGCATCCTCCTTCATGACCATCTGGCGTATCTTCTCCTTCACGGCTTCGCTAGCAAGGGCATCAGTTCCATCGGCGGCGCTGATGCTGGAGTTGAAGAAATACTTCAGCTCAAAGATGCCCACCGGAGTGTGGACGTACTTGTTGGTCGTGACGCGCGAGATCGTGGACTCGTGCATCCCGATGTCGTTGGCCACGTCCTTGAGGATCATGGGCTTGAGGTGCTGGACGCCCTTCTCGAAGAAGTCGCGCTGGCGGCGCACGATGGCATCCGTGACCTTGTAGATCGTCTTCTGGCGGTTGTGGATCGAGCGGATCAGCCAGACGGCGGAGCGCAGCTTTTCCTGGACGTACTCCTTCGTGGTCTTGCCGTCGCTGCTCTTGCCGATTCCGGCCAGGATGTTCTTGTAATAGGGCGAGATGCGCAGCTTCGGCATTCCGTCCTCGTTCAGCACGATCACGAACTCATCGGCGACCTTGTACACGTAGATGTCGGGGGTGATGTAGTGCGTGTCGTTCGTCATGAAGCTTCGGCCCGGCTTCGGCTCGAGCTCCATGATCAGCTTGGTGGCTTCGACCACCTTTTCGTAGGGAACCTGCAGCGCCTTCGAGATCCCCTGGTAATTGCGTCGTTCGAGGTCCGCCAGATGCTTCTCGATGATGGTCTCCACCAGGGGCTGGCGGGGCTGCATGAACTTGGCCTGGATCGACAGGCACTCCTGCAAATTGCGCGATCCGACGCCGACCGGATCGAAATTATGCACGATCTTGAGGACCTCCTCGGCGTCTTCCATCTCGATGCCGGCTTCGCGGGCCAGATCCTCGAGGTTCGCAACGAGGTAACCGTCGTCGGATAGATTTCCGATGACCAGCTCACCGAGTTTCTGTTCCTCGGGGCGAAGAGCCGTCATCGACAGCTGCCACATCAGGTGGTCCTCGAGCGACGTGGTCTTTGTCAGTGCGTTCTCGAAACTTGGCAGGTCCTCGTTGATCTCGCGCATCGAGGGTGCGGAGCTCGAGTTCGAGTTGAAGTCTTCGACGTAGGACTCCCAATTGAAGTCATCCTTGCCGGAGACGAGCTGCTCTTCCTTGGTGGCGGGCTTCAGGAAGGCGTCTTCGTCGCGGCGCTGATCCATCTCCGGATCGGCGTTGTTCTGCGCGGTTTCTTCCGGCGATGGCGTGTTCTCTCCGTCCGGAGTCTCGGTGAGCTCCTCCAGGATCGGGTTTTCCATCAGCTCCTGGTTGACCACTTCGGCCAGCTCCATGCGGTTGAGCTGGAGCAGCTTGATGGCCTGCTGCAGCTGCGGAGTCATGACGAGCTGCTGGCTTAGTCGGAGGCTTTGTTTGATCTCGAGTGCCATCGTGTTCCTATCGGTAAGTGTACCGCATCCATCAAAACTGAAAATCTTCTCCCAGATACCGTTCTCGGGCGATCGGACTCTGGACGAGCTCCTGGGGAGTTCCCTTCTCCAGAATCCTACCATCTCCGAGCAGGTATGCGGAATCGCAAATCGTCAGTGTTTCTCGTACGTTATGGTCAGTAATCAGGATCCCAATTCCCCTTTTCTTCAGGACTTCCATCATCCGCTGGATCTCGCTCACGGCGATGGGGTCGATGCCTGCGAACGGCTCATCAAGCAAAAGGAATACCGGATCGAGCGCCAGGGCCCGGGCAACTTCGACGCGGCGCCTCTCTCCACCGGAGAGGGTAAATGCTTTCTGTCGGGCAATGGCGTTGAGGCGGAAGTCGTCGACCAGGCGTTCCAGGCTCTGTCGTTTCTCGGCGTCGCTCAATGATCGCCCCTCGAGCACCGCCCGAATGTTTTCCTCCACCGTGAGGCGACGAAACACGGAGGCCTCTTGCGGCAGGTAGGCAATTCCCCGACGTGCTCGCTCATGCACGG
>JBIIXZ010000119.1:0-8276 GCA_044347055.1 Bdellovibrionia bacterium
TCGAGCTCGCGAATATTTCCGGGCCACGAATAGCGACGAAAGAGAGCCAGGGCCTCCTCCGAGACATGCGAGATATTTTTTTGGTTCTTCTCGGCATAGCGCACGAGAAACGCTTCAACGAGCTCCGCCAGGTCATCCATGCGCTCGCGAAGAGGCGGCAGCTCGATCGTCACCACCTTGAGCTGGTAGAGCAGGTCCTCGCGAAACACTCCCGCGGCCACCTTCTGCTCGAGGTTGGCGTTGGTGGCGGCGATCACGCGAACGGTCGCGCGGTCATCCTCGAGCAGACGAAGCAGGTCCAGCTGCGCGGCGTTCGAGAGATCCGAGACCTCTTCGACATAGAAGGTTCCGCTCTCCGCATCCTCGATCTGCGCTTGAAACTCCGACAACGGGCTCTGCACCGTGCCGCTCCAGGCGATGAACTTTTCGCCTCGCCTCTGGCTGTTCTGATGGATCGCACGGGCAACCATGCTCTTGCCCGTTCCTCCTTCTCCGAGGAGCAGCACGGGACTTGCCGACAGCGCAGCGCGTGCCACCGTCTTGTAGACATCCACGATCTTCGGCGATTTTCCGACGAGCTCGCGGGCACTCACTCCGGTGCCGGGCTTCGTGCCCGTAAAGTGCTTCGATGCCCGGCGCATCGCCTGAGTGGCAAGGCTTTCCCAATGGCGCGCGGCACGCTGAACGACGGCTTCGATCTGCTCGATCCGGAACGGCTTGCTGACGTAATCAAAAGCCCCTTCGCGGATGGCCGTGATCGCGCCGTCCATGCTGCCGAAGCCGGTCATCAGGATCACCGAAGTGGCGGCGCTCCGCTTCTTTGCAGCTTGGAGAACCGCCATGCCATCCAGCTCCAGCATGCGGACATCGCTCAGGATGATCGGAAAGGTCCTGGCCTCGATGAGTCGGACGGCTTCCTCGCCGCTGGCGGCAGTCAGGATCTCGAGCGGCGCCGGCGAGGACACGCGACCGAGCACCTCCTGAAGGAGGTTCCGGGTCACTTCATCATCATCCACGACGAGAATCGTCAGAGGCTGTTTTTGCATGCTCAGTTTCTGGTCAGGCATAAGGCATTCGGATGGTGACCCTGGTCCATGAGCCCCACCTCGAGTCCAGTTCAATCATGGCCCCGTTCTGCTTGGCAAGCTGCTGGCAGATCGTCAGCCCCAATCCAGTGCCCTCGCCCGGCCGCTTGGTCGTGTAGAACGGCTTCCAGATCTTCTTGAGCTCTTCCGCCGGAATTCCCTGCCCGGTGTCGCGCACCTGCAGAACGGCCTGCGAGCTGCCGCCCTGCCGCTCCACCTGCGAGACCAGCTCGAGCTGGAGGTCGGATCGCCCCCCGCTCCGGGCCTTTTCCATGAGGCTGTCGAGCGAGTTGTTGACGAGATTGAGCAGGATCTGCTCGAGCTCGAGCGGGACCGCACGCACCGGCCCCAGATCGCGATCGAGGCGCTTTTGAACTCGAACGCCGATCGACTCCGCTCGGGGGCCGACGATCGACAAGGTCTGGTCGATCAGTCGATTCAGGTCGACGAGCTGGCGCTGCGAGGCAGGCTGGGCAGTGGACTGCAGGAACCCGCGCACGATCTTCTCGATTTTTTCGACCTGGCTCCGGATGATCGAGACGCGCTCCTTCGTCCTGGATTCCGATAGCTCGCTGCCGAGAAGCTGAAGGTGGCCGCTCATCGCATTGAGAGGAGTTCCGATCTCGTGGGCGAAGGTGGCCGTGAGCTGCCCCATGACCGCAAGCTTCTCGGTCGTCATCAGCTGTCGCTGCGTTTCGTGGAGCTGGACGGTGAGCTGCTCATTTTGGCTCTCGGCGGCAATCAGCCGCTTTTCGTTCTCGATCGTTCGACGAAGAAAGTACCGAAGTCCGATGAACAGCGCGATCAGGGCGACCAGCGCCGCCACGATGGTGCTCTGCCAGAGCAGCGTGTGGATGCGATCCACGAGCTTGAGGGTGACGAGAACCAGCACGTTTCCAACCACCTTTTTCGAGCGCGAGTGAATCGGAATCATGATGCGCCAGAGGCGGCTTCCATCCTCGTCCTGAACGATGGAGTACTGGACGTTTTCGGCCAGTGCGGCCGGAACGAGCGACATTCCGTACTCCTCGGCCACGAGCGCATCGGCGTCCTCCGGCTCTTCGACACTGGAGGCCAGCAGGCGCGGGCGCTCGCCGGTTTCACCGGCGACGAAGACACGGAGAAGAGCCACGTTGCGCTGGGTGTACAGGATCTCCTGCATCCGCCCTTCGATGAGCTGGGATGCCTGGTCGGAACCCAGCCAGCGCGAGTCCTGGATTTCATCGGCCAGGGTCTGTCCCGTGGACAGCCCGAGCTGCCTCATCTCATTTTCAAGCAGGGGACGAGTGATGGCATTCTCGGCAATCGTCACCACGACAAAAGTGGGAACAATGACTGCGAGAAGGACCAGAGAAACCTTGGCCTGGAGATCGAGGTTGCGGACGCGAAAAAGAGGGCGAAACACGACGGATCAGCGATGGCGGCGCTGGTGCTTGCGCGCCTTCCGCGATTTCTTCGCCTTTTTGGCCTTCTTGGCTGCGGCCTTTCCGCGGGCACCCTTGCGAACCTTCCCGCGCTTCTGCGGGGCCACTGTTTCTCCGGCACCGGACGAGGCATCGAGGTTCTGCCAATTCGGATTGGCGGGCGCTTCATTCAAGCCGTTGGCGGCGGGAGGCAGGGGCGCGGCTGGCGCAGGAGCAGCGGGACCAGAGGGAGCAGCAGCAGCGGGAGCCTGGGTCCCCGTCGGCGCGGCCGGATTCGCGAGCGCGATCGAATGACTGACGACCAGTGCAGCGAGTGCAACAAGACTCTTTTTCATGGGGTCGATCTTCAGTCCGGAGAGGCGCAGTGACAATAGAAAAAATTCGTGTTTTAGCCCTCCCATGAGCTCACTGCTGCGAGGACGCCTGCTGGACAAGGCCTCCGGAAAGATCCTGCTGTCCACGGGTGCCGGGCGATCCGAGTGGCTGGAAGCCGACTCGGGCTCCGCCGAAATCGGAGACTGGGTTGCGGTCGAGGGCGCATCCGAAAAAAAAGCTGGAAGTCCTCTCCCCACGCTCCGCGTCCTCACCCCGAATCGCCATCCGAAGAAGAGCCTCCGGTACTTCACGAGAATCCAGGATCCGCGCAGGCAGCGCGGAGTGACCATGCGCGCGCGAGTCGAGGCGCTTGTCAGAAAGTTTTTTTCCGAGCGCAACTTCCTCGAAACCCGCACTCCCCTTCTCGTGGCCTGCCCCGGCATGGAGCCGCACATCCGGCCCTTTCGCATGGAAGGTGGCGCCTACCTGCCCACTTCTCCGGAGTTTGCTCTCAAGCGCCTGCTCGTGGGCGGACTCGAACGCATCTTTCAGATCACGCCGACGTTTCGTCTCGAGCCGAAATCCACCACGCACCATCCGGAATTCACCATGCTCGAGTGGTACCGGGCCTTCGCCGGCATGGAGGACATCATGCGAGATACCGAGCAGCTGCTCGAAAATCTCGCCCTGGAAGTTCGCGGCAGGCCGGAGATCGAATTCCAGGGCAGGTGCTTTTCGGTGAAGACCCCCTGGCCCAGGCTCGCCGTTCGCGACCTGTTTCGTGACCTTGCGGGTGTGAATCTCGTGGACTGCCCAGCCTCCGCCGACCTGGCGAGGGAGTGCGTGCGTCTCGGCGTGGCCCCAGGAATTTCTCTCGATGAGCTCTCGAAGGAGCCGTGGGACGACCTGTACTTTCGGATCTGGCTGAACGTCATCGAACCCAAGCTGCCGCAGGACCAGGCGGTCTTCGTCCATGGCTACCCGCCCTCGCAGGCGGCTCTTTCAGTCATCGAAACTCATCCGGACGGATCGCGCTGGGCCCGGCGTTTTGAGGCCTACGCTGCCGGAATCGAGCTCTGCAATGCGTTCGAAGAGCTTACCGATCCGGTCGAGCAGCGCGCGCGTTTCGTGAAGGACATGGCCCTGCGCGAGCAGGTGTACGGAACGGAATTTCCGAAGACGTCGCTCGACGAGGACTTTCTCGAAGCGCTCGAAGAAGGACTTCCGCCCTCCGGCGGAAACGCGCTCGGCATCGATCGACTGGTGATGCTCCTCGGCGATGAGCCGGATATCCGCTACACGTTCTGGCTCGAGGCTTATGCCGGGCCGGGCGACACACCCGACACGACTCGGTCCTGACCCGGAACGGCCGCAGCCGCGCGAACGCGACCTTCGATCCGCTGGAGCTCGACCATTTTGGAGTACAGCCCGCGCGCAGCCATGAGCTCGTCGTGAGTGCCGCTTTCCAGCAGCTGCCCCTGGTGGAGCACCAGGATGAGGTCGGCGTCACGGATGGTGGCCAGCCGGTGGGCAACGAGGATCTGGGTCCGACCGGAAGCCTCCGATCGCAGCAGCGAGGAAATCTCCTGCTCGGTCGACGAGTCGACATTGGCCGTCGCCTCGTCCAGGATCCAGAAATCCGGCTTTGCCGCGCGGGCGCGGTAAAATGCGAGGCGCTGGCGCTCGCCCATCGAGAGGTTCACGCCTCGCTCATAGAGCTCCTTTTCGGCCAGGCCCGGAGGCAGCTCCACCACGCTCACGTCGTCGCGAAACAGATCGATGTTCTCTCGAAGCGATCCGGAGAACAGGAACACATCCTGCTGGATCATGCCGATTCGGGCTCGAAGCTCGCGGCGGTCATAATCGCGCAGATCGCGGCCATCGAGCAGGATGCGCCCCCTGCCCGGCTCGTAAAACCGAAGCAGCAGGCTGATGAGCGTCGACTTGCCGGCACCCGTATGGCCCACCACGCCGACCCGCGACCCGGCCGAAATGCGGCAGCTGAAATCCTGGAGCACCCACTGCTCGTCGACGTACGCAAACCAGACGTTCTCAAAAACGATCTCGCCTCGAAGCGCAGGAAGCCCGTCTCTGTGAATCGGACGAAGCTGGTCGTGAGATAGCCGTCGCGAGGGCAGGCCCTTCCCGCTCCGGCCCGGCATCGCCGGCTGCTTCTGGTCCTCCACCGGCCAGTCGAGGATCGAGAAGATTCGCTCCGCAGAGGCCATTCCGGAGAGGAACAGGTTCCACTTGTCCGCGATTTCGCGAATGGGCTGGAACACCGTCAGGACATACGCAAAGAACGCCACCAGCACGCCGACGGGCATCTCGCCCTGGTAGGCACGCAAGCCACCCACGGCCACGACTGCAGCCATCGCGATTCCGGAGGCCCAGGTGATCGAGGGCTGGAAGAACGCAAAAACCCGGACGCTTCCGATCTGGGCTTCGGTGTACGACTCGTTCACGCGCGAAAAACGATCGAGCTGCCGCGATTCACGCACGAAGAGCTGAACCACGCGCATGCCCATGATGTTTTCGGCCAGGAAGGCATTCAGCGACGAGAGACGGCTCCGCGCCTCGCGATAGGCAATTCGAAGCCGCGCACTGAAGTAGACGGCAAAGCCGACCAGCACCGGAAAGATGGCCATCGCCACGAGCGCCAGCTTCGCATCGAGCAGGAAGAGCCAGACGAGGATGCCGAGCACCGTCAGGATATTCGTCACGATCGTCACGAAGCCCGCCGAAAACATTTCGGCCAGCGATCCGATGTCATTGGTCACGCGAGTGACCAACTTTCCGGCAGGCGTGCGATCATAAAGCGACATGGGCAGGCGCTGGAGGTGCGAGAGCAGCGCGAGGCGCAGCTCCTGCATCACGCGTTGCCCGAGCAGCGTGAAGAGATAGCCCTGGCCGATGGTCGACGCGGCTCGAACGCACTCGACGACGAGGAAGATGATCGCCAGCTCGACGAGCTTGGACTCATTCCTGGGAATGATCGCCTCGTCGATGGCGTAGCCGAAAAGTCGGGGCTCGAGGAGCGCAGCACCGGTGGCCAGCAGCACCAGGACCAGCCCTCCCCAGAGCAGGCCGGGATGGGCGCACAACAAGCCCAGAAGCCGACGCAGCTCGCGAGCCTGGATCTTTTTGCCGCCGGACTGCTCCTCGAGGTCGTCCGTATCAGGGAGCGATGGTTTCGCCATAATGAGCGAGCTCCTCTTCGAGTTTCTGCTGGTCGTAAAAGCTGCGATACAGCCCGCCTCTTTCCTGGAGCAGCGACTGATGGGTTCCTTCCTGGACCTTGCGCCCCTGCTCGAGCACGACGATCCAGTCCGCATCCTGGATCGAGGAGATGCGATGCGCCGCAACCAGCTCCGTGCATCGGTGCTCGCGAGCACGGAGCTCGCCGAGCAGGATCGATTCGGTGCGGGTATCCACTGCCGACAGCGCATCATCCAGGACGAGGATCGAGGGGCGCTTGGCCAGGGCCCGGGCAATGGTCATGCGCTGGCGCTGGCCACCCGAGAGGTTGACTCCGCGCTCACCGAGGAGCGTCGAGAATCCGTGGGGCAGCCGTTCAATTTCGGTATCGAGAGCGACGCGACGAGTGAGCTCGATTGCCAGATCGCGCGGAATGGCATCCTCCATGCCCCAGCCCAGGTTCTGCTCGACGGTTTCGCTGAACAGAAACAGGTCCTGCCCGACGAAACCCACGGCTCGCCGAAGGTCCGACAGGGCAAGGTCGTTGATATCTCGCCCGTCGATGGTGATTCGGCCGTGCTCGACCGAATAAAGCCGCGGCACGAGCGACAGCAGCGTGCTCTTTCCAGAGCCTACCGAGCCGACAAAGGCTACTCGTGCCTGCGCCGGAACGACGAGCGAAAAATCCTGGAGCACCGGCGGCCCATCGCTCGAGTACCGAAACGAGAGATTTCGGAATTCCAGTTCTCCTCGGATGGCAAGCGGACCGGGCTGCAAACCATCGGTGATGTCGGACTTTTCGTCGAAGATCTCGGTCAGGCGCTTCGCGCTGGCGATGCCGCGCTGGTAATACGAGATCGCCATGCCGACCGCGGCCATCGGCCAGACCATCTTCTGGATGTAGCGCTGGAAGGCCACGAAGGTGCCGAGCGTCTCGACTCCGCCCATGACCTGATGACCACCCACGTAAAGCAGCACGACGAGCCCCAGGCTCATCGTGAAATCGAGCGTGGGCCCGAAGGCGCTCTGCACCCTCGCGAAGCTCATGTTCAGGGCCATGTACTCCTCGCCCGCCTTCCGGAAACGCTCGAGCTGGCCGGGCTCGGAGGCAAAGGCCTTGATCACGCGAACGCCCGTGAGGGTTTCCTGGGCCAGCGCGGAGAGCTTGCCGAAAGACTGCTGCACCTTCTCGAAGCGCTCATGGATCAGGCGCTCATTTCGAGCCACGAGCCAGGGAATGATCGGAAGCGGCAGGAAGGCCAGGAGCGTGAGCTTCGGAGAAAGCAGCAGCATCGCGATCGGAACGGTGACGAAATAAAAAAGCGCGTCGGCGGCAACGAGCAGTCCGGGACCAAGCGCCATCCGAACGGCCTCGACGTCGTTGGTTGCCAGCGACATGAGGTCGCCGAGGCGCTTGCGATCAAAAAAAGAGGGCGGCAGCGAGAAGAGGTGGCGCGAGAAGCGATTGCGCAGGTCCTGTCCGGCAAAAAGACTCGATCGAATCAGGTACATTCGCCAGCCGTAGCGGCAGAACCCCTGGACGACCGCGATCGCCAGATACAGGGCGGCAATTACCCAGAGCTCGGAGAGCGGCTGTCGATCCACGACCACGTCCACGGACTTCTTGAGCAGGATCGGCGGCAGCACTTCGAGAACGTCGACGATGACGAGGGTCAGGAGCCCGAAGGCCACGGGTCCACGGTACTTCCATAGCAGCTCGCGAAGCAGCGCGCTCTCACGCCACTTCTTTCGGAAGATGTTCAAACCGACGCGAGAAGCCTCGCCTTGCATGCCTGGAAGTCCTTGGGAATGGAGCTTTTTACCGAGATCTCCGTTTTAGAAATCGGGTGCGGGAAAGTCAAGCAAGCGGCATGCAGCATGAGTCGCGCGCGCGCCAGATCTCCGATAAAACGCTGCGGAAAGTCGCGCCGAATCTGCCCTTCCCAGCGCGCCTCATAGAGCGGATCGCCGACGATCGGCAGGCCGGCTTCGGAAAGGTGCACTCGGATCTGATGCGTCCTTCCGGTTCGGGGCCAGCAGCGCATCTCGAACTCCGCAGGGCCCTCGAAGATCGTGTGCGCCCAGTCACCTCCCGAGCGCACGCTCTGAAAGAACGATTTCTTTCCGGGAGCCCGCCCCAGGTGGTCGCGAATCTCCCAGCGCTCGCCGGGACGTCCGCCCTTCACGCCTTTCGGAAGCTCCTTCCACGGGCCGGTCACCAGGGCGCGGTATTCCTTCTGGGCGAGATGCTCGG